>DAIOUB010000102.1:0-8139 GCA_036751735.1 Levilinea sp.
CTGATGGACAATTTGACAGGCGTACGTCATGGCTGGGTTCCCTCCTGAGGAACATAATTCAGTACATTGATTATAGAACATATATTCTATTTCGTCAAGAGAGCCCAGAGAAGAAAAAACGCGTACCGCCAAAATGGGGCCTGGGGGCGGGTTGTCGTTAATAGAAAGAATGTAGTATACTTTTGCGCGAGGTTGTGATTAGATTTTCAGCCGCAGGGGGGCGTATTCTATTCCAAAAGGGGCTTTTGAGGCATATGAAAGTTCTCGTCGTCGGTACGGGGTATGTTGGTTTGACCACTGGAGTGGCTCTGGGATATTTGGGGCACCATGTGGTTTGTTTGGATGTTTCTGAAGAGAAAATTCGCACGTTGAAGGCGGGGAAAACCCCCATTTATGAGCCGGGGCTGCCGGAATTGATCGCCCTGGCGCGCGGAAATCTCAAATTCACCACCAATTACGATGAAGCGGAGATAAGCGAGACGGATGTGGTCTTCATCAGCGTGGGCACGCCCTCTAACCCTGACGGCAGCGCTGATCTGCGTTATGTGCAGCAGGCTGCTGAGGCCGTGGGGCAGCGCCTGGGCGAGCATTTCACCGTGGTGGTGAACAAATCCACCGTGCCGATCGGTTCGGGCAACTGGGTGGGGGCTTTGGTGCGGGATGCCTATGAACGGCAGAACGGCCATAAGCCCAACGGTCACTTTGCCGTGGCATCCAACCCGGAATTCCTGCGCCAGGGGTCGGGCCTGTACGACACCCTGTACCCCGACCGCATTGTGGTAGGGGCCGAGGACAGCCGCGCCATTGATGTGCTGGCCAATCTGTACCGGCCTTTGCTGAACCAGGACTTCCCCGCGCCGTCCTTCCTGCCGCGGCCGGAGCGCTTTGGGGCGGTGGCTTTGGTGACCTGCGACCTGGCCTCGGCGGAACTGATCAAATATGCGGCCAACTCTTTCCTGGCGCTGAAGATCAGCTATGTGAATGAGATTGCCCAATTGGCTTCGAAGGTAGGGGCAGATATCACCCAGATTGCGCGCGGCATGGGGCTGGATTCGCGCATTGGCCCGCGCTTCCTGGAAGCCGGCATCGGTTGGGGCGGGAGCTGCTTTGGCAAAGACACGGCGGCTCTGGTTTCGACCGCGCATGAATATAACCTGGAAATGCCCATTGTGCAGTCGGCGCGGGACGTGAACTACCGCCAGCGCGTGTGGGTGGTGGAAAAATTGCAGGAAGAGCTGAAAATCCTCAAGGGCCGCACGGTGGCGCTTTTGGGCTTTTCTTTCAAAGAGAACACGGATGATCTGCGGGACGCGCCCTCGCTGGATATTTCCCGTCTGCTGATTCAGCGCGGGGTACGCGTGAATGCGCACGACCCGGTGGCGCTGGGCAACTCCCGCAAACTGTACCCCGATCTGGGCGTGAATTACTGCGATGATGTGCACGAGGCCATTCAAGACGCCGACGCCATCATCCTGGTGACCAAGTGGCCGGAATACCGCGAGCTGCCCTGGGAAGAGATCAAAAAGCATTTGCGCAATGCGCTGGTGCTGGATGGACGCAATTTCCTGAAGGAAGAAGAGTTGGTAGCTTTGGGCTACCGTTACGTGGGGGTAGGCAAGTAGGTTTCCAACCCAAGGTGTGATGAAAACCAAAGGGCTGCCGGTGATGTTGAAACCGGCAGCCATTTTTGATGTGTGACCAGCGGGGCAAGACTTAGCCGCCGATGATCCCCAGACCGTTGAGCAGCACGAGGACAACCAGCACGGGGGTGACGAAGCGCACGATCACCCAGAACGCGCGCACCACACCCTCGTTCTTGAGGACGCCGTTGTTGGTGAGCGCCTGGAAGACGTTCTTGCGGCCCCAGAACCAACCCACGAACAGGGCGATGAACAGGCCGCCGATGGGCAGGAGCAGATTCGAGGAGGCGAAATCATACAGGTCGAAGAAGTTCATGCCGAAGAGCTTCACCCCGCTCAAAGTGGAGCTGGAGAGGGCCGCCGGGGCGCCCACCACAGCCAGCAGGCCGGTGGTGATGAGGGTGGCTTTGACGCGCGAGATGGCAAAGCGCTCATTCATGTAGGCGATGGGCACTTCCAGCAGGGAGAGCATGGCGCCGGTGGCGGCGAAGGCGGTGAGGATGAAGAACAGGGTCATGAAGACGCCGCCCAAAGGCATGGAGGCGAACACCGAGGGGATGGTGATGAACAGCAGGGAGGGGCCAGCCGCCGGTTCGAAGCCGAAAGCGAACACCGCGGGAAACACCGCCAGACCCGCCAGCACAGACACGCTGAGGTCCGCCAACATCACCCGCGCGGTCCCGGTGGGGATGTTTTGATCCTCTTTCCAGTAGGAACCGTAGGTGATCATGGTGCCCATGCCGATGGAGAGCTTGAAGAAGGCCAGACCCATAGCGGTGAGCACGGCGGCGCCGGTGATTTTGGAGAAATCGGGGGTGAAGAGGAAGGCCAGGCCCTGGCCCGCGCCCGGCAACGTCAGGCTGCGCACGGCGATGATGATGAGCATGACCAGCAGCAGGGGGATGAGGCGCTTGGTGGTGGCCTCAATGCCTTTGGACACGCCGTTGACGATGATCAGGCTGATGACGGCCAGCACAATCCACTGCCAGAGCAAAGATTGGAAGGGGCTGGTGACCAGGGCGTCGAAGGCCTGTGAGGTCACCTGGGGATCGGTGGAGAGGATGGCCCCGGAGATGGCTTTGAAGACATAGGCAAACACCCATCCGGCCACTTCGGTGTAGAAGGCCATGATCAGGAAGGCGGCCAGGGCCCCCGCCGCGCCGATGAGCCACCAGGGCTGACGGGCGCTGGGCGAAAGGGCGCGCATGGTTTGGATGGCGTTGGCGCGGGCTTTGCGGCCCATCATAATTTCGGCAATCATCACCGGCAGACCCACCAGGAGGGTGCAAACCAAATAAAGGATGATAAATGCTGCGCCGCCGTTGTTGCCAACCAGGTAAGGGAATTTCCAGATGTTGCCGAGGCCGACTGCGGATCCAATGGTGGCCACCAGCGCCCCCAGGGCGGTGGCGAAGCTTCCGCGCGCTGCTGCGGAGAGACGGGAGGGTTGTGCGGACTGCATAGTTCCTGCTCCTAAAAATAAGATATACGGGGAAAATCCCGGTATTCACAATCAAAAACTCCCCGGGGATTGACCGGGGAGCGTTTTGTTGAAGATCTGCTTTTGCCGCTAGGCGGGTAGGTGGTTCGAAAACCTCCGCCGGTCATCAGGGTGCGATGCGGTGTTCCATATAAATATAATAATGGAGATGGAAGCAGGCGGTAGTAAGCATGGGGGCAACTATACCAGCGGGGGGCCTATCTGTCAATAGGTGAAAAAGGGCACAAATGCGCCTGGGCTCAGAGTCATTCCCCCAATTCGCAGGGGAAGGACGGCTCCATCGCCAGAAACGCATCCACCAGCTGGGGGTCAAACTGGGTGCCGGCCTGGGCGCGGATGTGATCGTAGGCGCGCTTGCGGCTCCAGGCTTTGCGGTAGGGCCGGTCGGAACACAGCGAATCCCACACATCCACGATAGAGAAAATGCGCGCCTCCAGGGGGATTTCTTCGCCGCGCAGCCCGCGGGGGTAGCCGCTGCCGTCCCAGCGCTCGTGGTGGCCATAGGGGATGTTGAGGGCGGGGCGCAGGAACTCGATGGGGTAGAGCATGTCGTAGGCGTATTGGGGATGCTGGCGCATGATGGCGGCTTCGTCCTCGCTGAGGGGGCCGTGTTTGCGCAGGATGCGGTCGGGAACGCCCAATTTGCCGATGTCGTGCAGCAAAGCCCCGCGGCGAATGTGGGGCAGCTGTTCGTCGGGGATGCCCACCTGCCTGGCCAGGCGCAGGGTGAGGTTGATGACATTCTGTGAATGGGTTTCGGTGGGCTGGTCTCGCAGGTTCAGCGCGCGCGCCCAACCGGCCAGGGTGGCCTCGTAGGCCTGGGTCAGCTCCTGATTGCTGCGCTGTAAGTTGTCCACCATCTCGAAATTGTCAAAGGCCATCGCCGCCTGAATGGCAATGGCTTCCAGCAAGTTCCACCAGTCCGGGTCGAGGGGCTGAGGGCGGTCGAGGAAGACTTCTAAAACGCCTTTGGGGGCGTCTTTGGCGATGAGAGGCACGGCCAGATAATCATGGAAACCGTGGGCCGCCATCCAAGCCGTGCGCCGGCCGGTGGTCACCTGGCTGGTTTGGCGGGTGAGCTGTAAGGCTGCCTGCTTAAAAAGGGCCTCGGCGGCCAGATCGAACTGCATATTCACGGGCGGGGGCGGGTTAGAAGTGACCTTGCCGTACAGGGCCTGCGGCTGCAGGGTGTTGGCGGCAGGGTCATAGCGCAGGACGATGATGGCCGGGACTTGCAGCTGGGCGGCGGCGTGCTGGGTGAGCAGGGATAGAATCTGATCCAGGTCTTGGTTGGCGCTGATGGCAGCGTCCACCTGCCGCAGAGTCTGCACCTGCTGTAAGCGGCGCTGGGTCTGCTCATAGAGGATTTCGCGCTGGATGGCGCTGGCGGCCAGGTCGGCCACCGCGGTGAGCACGCGAATTTCAGCGGTGGAGGTGGGCACGCTGCGGCCCACCCACAGTGTGCCGAGGGCCAGGTCGCGGGTGACGAGGGGCACGCAGATGACCGAGCGCACCCCGCCGCCCGAAAGGGCCGCCAGCGGACTGGGCAGGGGGATGGGCAGGTCATTATTGATGTACGGCTGGCGCGATCCCAGCACCGCCTGGTGAATTTCTTCTGAGGGGGGCGTGCCGCCGGAGAGCGACTGCCACTCCCCCACGGCTTCGACGCATTGATCCTCGCCTGGGCAGGCGGCCTGGATGACCAGCAAGGCCCCGGCGGCTTCCATCAGGTCGGCGGCGTTATCCAGGATGATGCGGTACATATCCTTCGCCAGGGTGGCTTCGCGCAGGGCCGAGGCGATGGTGGCGATGGCGCGCTGTTCGCGGGCGTGCAGTTTGCTTTCGGTGATCTCCATCGCGGTGAGGCAGGTGCCCACGATCTTGCCTTCCTCATCTTTGACGGGGTTATACCCCAGGCGGAACCAGCGCGGAGAGGCATTGGGGACGCGGAATTCCCGCTGTACTTCGATGTAGCGCCCTTGCAAGGCAGAGAGGATGTTTTGAGCAAAAATATGCTGGTTGGCCTTGGGAACGAAAATTTCAATCCCCAGACCCTTTTGCAGCTTTTTGCCGGTCATGGTATCAAAATGCTCGCTGGCCGCGCGGTTGAAAGCCTGGATGATGCGCTGACGGTCGAGCAGGATGAAGGACTCGCGGCTGGAGTCAAAGATGGCCCGCAGGGTGGCTTCGGACTGGCGCAGGGCTTCTTCGGCCAGCTTGCTTTCGGTGATGTCTTCGATATGGGATAAAAACGATTCAGTTTCGCCATTGGCGCCGCGCAGGCTGCGCACCTGAATGCGGGTGTAGATGGTTTTGCCGTCTTTGCGGATGTAGCGCTTTTCCAGCGAATATTGATCCAGGTTTTCCTGGAGCATGCGCTCGGCCCAATATTCTGAAATACCGACATCCTCAGGGTGGGTGATGTCCTGCCACTTCACCTGGCGCATTTCGTCAATGGTGTAGCCCATGATCTCGGCAAAGCGCTGGTTGCCGTTGATCAGATGGCCGTCCAGACCGGTGATGGCGGTTCCCACCAGACTGAGTTCAAAATAGTTGCGGAAACGCGTCTCGGAGAGGCGCAGTTGGTTCTCCAGCTCGAATTTCTTGAGCGCCATTTGCAGGGTGGCCAGCAGGCTGCGCTCTTCGAAGGGTTTGAGCAGGTAGCCAAAAGCGTCGGTGATGCGCGCCCGTTCGATGATGTGCGCATCCGCGTAGGCGGTCAGGTAGATGATGGGAATATCGGCCTGGGTGTGGATTTCGGCCGCGGCTTCAATGCCGTCCATGGGGCCGTCGAGGACGATATCCATCAGAATCAGGTCGGGGCGGGTTTCCAGCGCCAGGGCAACGGCCTGCGCTCCGCTGCTGGCCATGCCGCAGACTTGATACCCGTTTTTCTTGAGGACATTTTGAAGATGGACGCGGATGATGCCGTCATCTTCAACTACCATTATCTTCGCTGCCATGATGCCCCTTTCTATCTGCCCAAAACCTTTGCTGCAAGAATTTCAACCCATTAAAAGCGAAGTGTAAAGATGGTTCCTGGTCTGGTTTGCAGGTGGACGGCGCCTTTGAGCTGCTGGCTGAGGATGTTCACCAACTGCAAACCGAGGGTATCCGTGTTTTGATAATCCAATCCCGCGGGCAGGCCCACGCCGTCATCCGCCACGGTCAGCACATGCTTCCCTGCCTGTTCCGGGTCGGCATGCAGCGCCACGCGCACCGTGCCTTTTTGACCGTGGGGGAAGGCGTATTTGAGGGCGTTGGACACCAGTTCGTTCACGATCAGCCCGCAGGGGGTGGCCGTATCCACCCCGAAGAAGATGTCTTCAATCTCCACCTTGAGATGAATGCCGGGGTGCGACGCAAAGGCGTTCACCAGGCTGTACGACAGCTTTTGCAGGTACTCCACCATGTTGATGTGCGCCAGGTCTTTGGACTGGTACAGCTCTTCGTGGATGAGGGCCATGGAACGGATGCGCGCTTGGGTGGCCTGGATGACCTCCAGGGCGCGGGGGTCCTGGATGAAATCGGTTTGCAGCCCCAACAGGCTGGACATGACCTGGAGGTTGTTCTTGACCCGATGGTGAATTTCCTGCAGGAGGACTTCTTTTTCGTGCAGGGCGCTGCGAATTTGCTCTTCGGCTTCTTTTTGAGAGGTGATGTCGCGGATGACGGTGATGACGCGCGCCACCTGGCCTTCTTCCAAAACGGGCACTTTCAGCGTTTCGGTGAAATACGGCTGCTGGTCAATTTCGATGCGCTCGGTGGAAAACAGGGCGCGCCCCGAAACCAGTATTTCCTGGTCGTCCAGGTGGTGCTGGGCGGGGAGGAAGGGGAAGACTTTTTCCACACTCTGGCCGTAGATCTCTGCCGGGGTGTTGGCGGGGTGCAGGAGGGCGCGCAGCGATTGGTTGGCCAGGATGATATTCAGGTCGGAGTCGACCACATGGATCCACTCCTGCAGGGCGTCCAGGGTGGTATGGTACAGGTTTTCAGAAAAGCGCAGCGCATCTTCGAACTGCTTGCGCTCGGTGATGTTGGAGATGACGCCGATGACGCCCGCGATTTGCCCCTGGGCGCTGCGGTGAGGGGCAAAAATGCTGGAGATCCACACCGGCCGTTGGGTGCGGGAGAAGAGCACGTATTGGTCAGACAGGAAGATGGTTTTACCGGAGAGGGCCTGCAAAAGCTGACCGCCGACGCCGATTTCCTCCAGGCGGGGGAAGAGGTCCAAAATTGCGCTGCCGACGGCCTCGCGAGCGGGCAGACTGGTGAGATTTTCCATGACCGGATTCCAGATGAGCACCTTCAAATCGGTATCCAGCAGGAAGATGCCAATCTTGGCCCCGGAGATGACCTCCTGGTTGAGCTGGTTCGATTCGCGCAATGCCTCTTCGGCGCGCTTGCGGGCGATGGCCAGAGCCACCTGGTTGGACACGAAGGTCATGATTTGCAGGTCTTCCTGATCATAGCGGATGCCTTCGGTGTAGGACTGCACCGCCATGATGCCCAGGGACTCGCCTTTGTATTTCAACGGGACGCCCATCCAATCTACCGACGCGGTGCCCTGCGAAACGACCTCGCCGGTCTCACGCAGGTGCTCGAAATGCATGGGGTAAGCCAAAATGGGCTGGCCGGTGCGCAGGACGTAATCGGTGAGGGTGCGGCCGGGTTTGCGCGGGGCGGGTTTGTCGTCGTAGGCATCTACAAAGTAGGGGAAGTAGATCGTTTCGGTTTTGGCGTCGTAGTTGGCGATGAAGAAATTTTCGGCGTGCATCAGGGTGCCCAAAATGGCATGGATGCGCGCGTAAAGATCTTCGAGTGAGTCGGTGGAATAGGCCGCTTCGGAGATTTGATAGAGGGCTTCCTGGAGGGATTCGTCTTTTTTGCGCTGCGAAATGTCGCGGATGGTGGCGATGATGCCGGTGATTTCGCCGTTGAGGCCGCGCATGACGGCGGATGAGACCTCGCCAAAGAAATGGGCGCCGTCCTTGCGGA
>DAIOUB010000102.1:8239-10646 GCA_036751735.1 Levilinea sp.
CCGCGCATGACGGCGGATGAGACCTCGCCAAAGAAATGGGCGCCGTCCTTGCGGACGAATTCGTAGATATTGGGGGTGCTTTCGCGCCCGGTGGTGATGCGGGAGGCTTGCTGGCGGGCCAGGGGGCGGTCTTGGGGCGCTACCCAATCAAAGATAGAGGTGCCCAGACCTTCGCCGCGGCTTTCATCCGTCAAAAAGAGGGCGTGGGCGCGCTTGGAGGCGTAGGTGATGATCCCCTCCAGGCTGGTGACGGTGATGGCGTCGGGCGAGGCGGTGATGAGAGTGCGGTAGCGGTCTTCCGATTCGCGCAGGCGGAATTCCATCTCCTTGCGCACGGAAATATCCATGATGACCCCCTGAATGCGGCCCAGGGGCGGGGTGAGGAGCAGGTTGGCGTCGTCGCGCACCCAGCGAATTTCACCGCTGCGGCTGCGGACGCGGTATTCACAGCGCTGGGTGGTTTTGAGGCTGTGAATTTGGGCGTCTTCGTCCAATATGCGCTGGCGGTCTTCGGGGAGGATTTGTTCCAGCCAGCGGTTGGGCACGGACAGCCATTCCTGAGGGGTGAAGCCGAGGAGCTGCTCCACCTGGGGGCTGATGTAAGTCCACTGGCCCGCCCGCCCCCCTTCGGCGATGTACACCACGCTGGGGCTGTGTTCCACCAGGGTGGAATACAGATGCCGGTCGGTTTCGATTTTAACCACCAGGTGGTCAAAGCTGGCGGCGATGAGCCAGGAAAGGGCCGCCAGGGTGAAGAAGGTGAGGAAGGCTGTGAAGTTAAATGCGCTCAGGTGGTCGGCCTGTACCAACACCAGCGTATAAGCAATGGTGGCTCCGCCGGATACGATCCACGAGGCGTAGGGAACAATAATAAAGCTGGAAAAAACGATGGGCAGGGTATAAAGAATGAGGACAGAATCCTGCGTCTTGGGGGCAAAGACCGCGTGGGGCAACAGGACCAGGAGAAAAATGTAGCCTAGGGCGGCCAAACGGGTGTAACCGCGGCGGTTGAGCAGCCGCAGCACCGCCAGCACCCCCAGGGCGAGCAGATCAACCAGCAAAAAGTTCAGCGAGAATTGGCCGGTGCTCAGGAAGATGTAGATAGGGTTGGCGGTAACGTAGATCGCGCCGATGAACAGGGTGACGGTGATGAACATGTTCAGCAGTTGGCGCTGGCGCAGCTGCCGGTCTTGGGCGCCGAACCGCTGGATGCTTTGGATCACCAATTCTCTGAGTTGGGTCTGCATAGAGACCTTCTATTCCCTGTCGATGGTGTCAACTCGGTTGCGGCCGTTTTGTTTGGCCTTATACAGCGCGCGGTCGGCGCGCTGGAGGGTGGCTTCCAAACTGGTATCGGCCGGCAGGAGATGGGTGGCCCCCAGGCTGATCGTCAATTGGAAGGTGATACCGGCGACGTGGATGGGCTTCGCCACCAGATTTTCCCGCAGGCGCTCCGCCGCGGCGGCGGCGTCTTCCAAGGAGGTTTCGGGCATCACGATGACAAATTCATCCCCGCCGTAGCGGCCGATCAGGTCAATTTCGCGGATGTTTTCGTTCAGGCGCAGGGCCAGTTGGCGCAGCACCTCGTCACCCACGGGGTGACCGTGGGTGTCGTTGATCTCTTTAAAATGATCGGCGTCCAGCATGACGGCGGACAGGGGACGTTTGAAGCGGCGCGCCCTTTCCAATTCGCGGCGGGCCAGTTCAAACAGGCCGCGGCGGTTGTAGAGGGTGGTGAGTTCGTCGGTGATGGCCAGGCGCTGCACTTCGTTGTACAGGCGGGTGTTTTCGATGGTGATGGCCACCTGAGAGGCAAAAACGGACATGGCCGAGATGTCCTGCGGTTTGAGGGCTGCGCCCCACAGGATGAGCAGACCGGTGAGACCTTTGCCAGCCACCAACGGCAGAAACATGCTGTGGGTGGAGGGGTCCACCGTCAGGACTGCGGGCAGCTGGTCATGATAGAGGGCGTTGATGCCGGGCAGCAGGTAGGCGGCCTCTTCAATGGGGCCGGTGTGGAAGACGGGTTGGCGAGCCTGCACCAGATCGTCATGGAGGGGCGAGTGGGAGAGGTTGATGAAGATGGGGTCGCTTTGCAGGTTGGGGATGGGGCTGTGGCCGAAAGGTTGGAGGATAGAGATATACCGGACGCGGAAGGAGGCGTTTTTTTGGGGAACGGCCAGGGCCAGCAAGCAGTGAATGCCGAGCTGTTCCATCTCGATACCGAGGATGTCGAAGACGCTTTCCAGGCTGGCGGCGGCGTCCATGCGGGTGGCCACATGCGCCAGGGCGGTGATGAGGTGGTTGGCATGCAGCAGCTGGGCCGATTTTTGGTGTTCCATCTCCACCAGGCGCACGCGAGCCACAGCCAGGGCCACCTGGGCGGCCTCGCCTTCCAACTCCTGCA
>DAIOUB010000103.1:0-10537 GCA_036751735.1 Levilinea sp.
GACGGCGACTTCACCATCACCCTCGACGGCGACGGCCAGCACCCCCCCACCCTCATCCCGCAGATGCTGTCCCTGGCCCAGGCGGGCTACGAGGTGGTGCTCACCCAGCGCCTGGAGAGCGACGAACTCCCCTGGTTCAAGCGCGCCACCTCCGCCCTGTTCTACCGCCTGCTCAACCGCGTGGGCAGCACCAACATCCTCCCCGGCGGGGCCGATTTTCGCCTGCTGTCGCGCGCCGCCGTGCAGGCCCTGCGCAGCCTGCCGGAATACCACCGCTTTCTGCGCGGCATGGTGGCCTGGATCGGCTTTCGCAGCGTCATCCTGCCCTTTGCCCAGCCCGCGCGCCTGGCCGGGCATTCCAAATATTCCCTGCGCAAGATGACCCGCCTGGCCATGGACGCCGTGTTCTCCTTTTCGCTGGTGCCGCTCTACATGGGCATCTCGTTGGGGGTGCTCTTTTTGCTGGGCGCGCTGGCCGAGGCCGTGTATGTGCTCAGCTTCTGGATCACCGGCAACACCGCCAATCTGGCCCCCGGCTGGAGCTCGCTCATGTTCATGCTGCTGGTGGTGGGCGGCACGCTCATGATCACCCTGGGCGTGGTCGGCATCTACATCGGCTACATCTTTCAGGAAGTCAAGCACCGCCCCGTGTACGTGGTGCGCGCTGAAGCCCCCGCACCCACCCCACCGCCCCGCTAACCCTCCGCCTGTCTGGAACTCGTATGTCCGCCTTCCTTCGCCGCTTATCCGCTGTCCGCATGCCTGTCTGGAGCGCCCCCCTGGCCCTGCTGGGCGCCAGCCTGCTCAGTTACGGCGTGCTCCTGCCCTGGCTGGGGTTCTATTGGGACGACTGGGCCTTCGTGTGGATCTCGCAGAAGCTCGGCCCCGAAGGTCTGGCGCGCTATTTTTCCACCAACCGGCCCATCTGGGGGCTGCTGTACCCGCTGAGCACCGCGCTGGTGGGCTCCTCGCCCCTCGGCTGGCAAATTTTCGGCCTGGTGTGGCATTGGCTCAGCGCCGTCAGCCTGTGGGGGGCCGTGCGCGCGCTGTGGCCCAAGCACGCCGAAGCCGCCTTGTGGATCAGCCTGCTGTATGTGGTTTACCCCGGCTTTGATCAGCAGGCCATCGCCATCACCTACGGCCACTTTTTCATCGTCCTCACCCTGTTCTTTTCATCCTACATGTTCACCGCGCTGGCCTTCCGTCAGCCCCGCCGCGCCGGGCTGTGGACCGCCCTGGCCCTGCTGACCTCGCTGGCCAACCTGATGATGATGGAATATTTCTTCGTGCTGGAGCTGCTGCGCGCCGTGTGGCTGTGGGTGCTGGCGGGTGAATCCGCCCTGCCCGCGCGCGAACGCCTGCGTCAGACCCTGCGGCGCGGGCTGCCGTATGCTCTGCTCTTCCTGGGCGCAGCCGTCTGGCGGGCCTTCTTCTTCCGCTTCCAAACTCAAAATTACGAGCTGGGCCTGCTCACCCAGCTGCAAAGCGCCCCCCTGAACACCCTGGCCCAACTGGCCTGGACGGTGGTGCGCGATGTGTTCGTGGTCAGTTTCGGCGCCTGGGCGCATGCCTTCCGCCTGCCGGACGCGGCCGTGTTTGGCGCGCGCACCCTGCAGCTCTTCGCCGCCCTGGTGACGGCCGCCGCCGGGCTGACCGGCCTGTACCTGGGCCTGACGCGCGCCGAAAGTCCGCGCGCCGCCTGGGCCAAACCCGCCCTGCTGCTGGGCGGGGCCGGGCTGCTCTTGGGCGGCTGGCCCTTCTGGCTCACCGGCCTGCCCGTGGGTTTGGAATACCCCAACAGCCGCTTCACCCTCTCCTTCGTCCTGGGGGCCAGTTTCTGGGCGGCCGGCCTCATCGCCTGGCTGCCGCTGCGCCGCTGGATGCGCGTGGGGCTGCTGGCCGTGCTGGTGGCCGCCGCCGTGGGCATGCACTTTCAAGACGCCAACGCCTACCGCCGTGAATGGAATTTTCAAAAAGCCCTCTTCTGGCAGCTTTCCTGGCGCGCGCCGGGCATCACCCCCGGCACTGCCCTGCTGTTCAACGACCTGCCCCTGGATTTTTGCAGCGACAACACCCTCACCGCGCCCCTGAACTGGATTTACGCCCCCGATAACCGCACCCAGGCCATGTCCTATATGCTGTATTTCACCAGCGTGCGCGTGGGCCGCGGCCTGCCTGCCCTGCAAAGCGGCCTGCCCATCGAGCAAAATTACCTGGCGGCCTGGTTCAGCGGGAACACCTCGCAGGTGCTGGCCCTCACCTTCTCCCCGCCGGGCTGTCTGCGCGTTCTGGACCCCGTCGTAGACGCCCACACCAGCCTGCTGTCCGAACTCATGCGCCAATCCGCGGCCCTCTCGGATTGGGGTTGGATCACAAGCGGCCCCCAGCAGCCCGCCGCCCCCGACCCGGCCATCTTTGGCCCCGAGCCGCCCCACAACTGGTGTTATTATTATCAAAAAGCCGAGTTGGCCCGCCAGCAGCAGGATTGGCAGACGGTGGCCGACCTGGGGCAGGAGGCCTTCGCCCTCTCAGACCACCCCAACGATCCCGCCGAACGGCTGCCCTTCATTGAAGGTTACGCCCACGTAGGCGACCTGGAACGCGCCCTGGCTCTGACCGAAGAAGCCCATCAAATTACCCCCCTCATGCAGCCCGCCTTGTGCCGCCTGTGGGGCCGCATTGCCAACGATCTGCCGGATGACCCCGCGGCTGCCGCTGCCAGCGGTCAGGTTCGCACCGATCTGGGCTGCCCGGCAGAATCTGCACTTAACGACTCAAGGGAGAAAACCCAATGAAAGTTCTCATCACCGGAGGCGCCGGTTACATCGGCAGCACCATCTGTTCCGCGCTGGAAGACCAGGGCCACACCCCCATCATCCTCGATTCGCTGGTCACCGGCCGCCCGGAGTTCACCCGCGGGCGCATCTTCTACCAGGCCGACATCGCCGACAGCGCCGCCCTGGAACAGGTCTTCCACGACCACCCCGACATCTACGCCACCATCCACTGCGCCGCGCTGATCGTCGTGCCCGAATCGACCTCGCAGCCCTACCTGTACTACCGCGAGAACGTGGCCAAATCGCTGGAGCTGTTCCACACCCTCAACCGCCTGGGCTACAACCGCATCGTCTTCAGCTCGTCCGCGGCCATTTATGATGAAGTCCCCGGCTACATGGTCACCGAAGAGGCGCCCCTGGCCCCCAACAGCCCCTATTCGCGCACCAAATTCATGATGGAAATGATCCTGCGCGACTTCTGCGCCGCCTACGGCATGAAGGGCATCGCCCTGCGCTATTTCAACCCCATTGGGGCTGACCCCAAAATGCGCTCCGGCATCCATGTCAAAAACCCCTCGCACATCGTGGGCAAGCTGGTCGAAACCGCCCTGGGCAAGCAGCCCGTGTTCGAAATCACCGGAACCCATTGGGCCACCCGCGACGGCACCGGCATCCGCGATTACATCCACGTCTGGGATCTGGCCCGCGCGCACATCCTGGCGGTGGAGGGCTTTGAACGCGCCTTCGAACGCGCCGGTCAGCTCCAGGATCCTTATCTGGTCATCAACCTGGGCACCGGCCACGGCGTGACCGTGCGTGAGATGGTCACCGCCTTTGAGAAGGTGTACGGCCAATCCCTGCCCACCCGTGAAGCCCCCTCGCGCCCTGGCGACGTGGCCGGGGCCTATGCCAGCGCCGGGCGCGCCTGGGACCTGCTGGGTTGGAAAGCCGAGCTGCCCATCGAACAGGGTATCTCGGACGCTATCCGCTGGGGCGAAGAACGTCTCAAGATCCTGCATTGGGACTGATTCTTCAGCCCTGCGCAAATTCACTGTACAAGCTGCCGGCGCCTCACCGCGCCGGTTTTGCTTAAATCCGCCCAAAAACGGGCGATTAAGCGGAATTTCCTATTGCATTTGTGATTTTTTTTGCTAATATTAAGGTGTCAGTTGTATGACGATAGTCGTTTGCCCTTTTGAAGCTTTCTCCAGCCAAAAGCATCCCCCGAACTCTTCAATATAGGCAGTCCATGATCCTAAAACGCCCGCAAACCATTACGAGCCAGGTCAATTCGATCCTTCGCAAACGGATTCGCGACGGCGCCTATGCCCCAGGGTCCAAGCTGCCCTCCGAAAGCGATCTGGCCGCCGAGCTGGGCGTCAGCCGCGCCACCCTGCGCCAGGCCATGACCTCCCTGGTTTCCGAAGGCATGCTCCTGCCCCGCCAGGGGGACGGCACGTATGTGAACCGGCGCGTGTTTGAAATCAGCACCCGCCTGGAGAGCTTCTGGTCTTTCACGCACATGATCGAAAACTCCGGGCGAAAGTGCACCATCCACGTGCTTTCCACCCAGGTGCTCCCCGCGGGCCAACGCGAAAGCGACGTCCTCGAAATTGCCCCGGAGGAACCCATTTATGTGATGGAACGCCTCTTTTTCGCAGATGAGCAGCCGGTGATCTTGTCCACAAACATCGTCCCGGTTGCTTTTTTTTCGGTGCCGCCCGAACGCTGCGATGCGCGCGTGCCGCTGAACGTGTTCCTGGAGACCTACTGCGATCAATGGATCGCCTATTCCACCTCCGACATCCGCTCGGCCCTGCCGGTTCCCCAGGCGGTGGAGCGGCTGCAGTTAGACAGCGATGAACCGCTGCTGACCTTCTTTGACGTGTTTTACAACCGCGCCGATCAGCCCGTGGCCTTTGGTCTGAATAATTACGCAGACAAACGCCTGAACATGCGGCTGGTGCGGGCGTGGGGCGCTTAACCAGGCTGCCCAAAGCAGCCCCACCCTGAACCGAAAGGGGTACTGTGTATGCCGGAGAAACCGGGCATCAAAAAATTTCTAAACCAGCTTTTCGAGGCGCTGCTCCCACTGGGCTCAGTCTTTCTGGCGTTGTTGGTGGGCGCGGTGATTCTGCTGGCGTTGAAGGTCAACCCGCTGGTCGCCTACAGCTCCATGCTGCGCGGCGCCTTTGGGGATATGACCGGCATCACCCAGACCCTGGTGAAAGCCACCCCCCTGCTGCTGGTGGGTTTGGGGGTGTGCATCGCCTTCCGCGGCGGCGTCATCAACATTGGCGGCGAAGGGCAGCTTTTGGTGGGCGCCCTGGCAGCCACCGCCCTGGCGGTCGGCTTTCAGACTGCGCCGGGCTGGATCCTGCTGCCCTCCTGCTTGATCGTGGGCGCCTTGGCGGGCGCGGCCTGGGGCGGCGTCCCCGGTTTTCTCAAGGCCCGCATGGGTGTCAATGAGATCCTCTCCACCATCATGATGAACGCCATCGCCTTGCAGCTCTCCAACTTCCTGCTGCGCGGCCCGATGATTGACCCGGCGGAAATTGAAGCCGGAACACGCATCGCGCAGTCGGCTCTGCTGCCCCGCTCGGTGTGGCTGGTGCGTCTGGTGCCCAAGACCCTGCTGCACGGCGGAGCCATCCTGGCGCTGATCATGGCGGTGGTGGTGTTCATCTTCCTGTGGCGCACCACCATCGGCTACCGCATCCGCGCCGTGGGTCTGAACCCCGATGCCGCCCGCTACGCCGGCATCCGCGTGCCCTTCTATCAGGCTCTGTCCCTCATTCTGGGGGGCGCCTTCGCCGGGCTGGCGGGGGCCGTGGAAGTGATGGGCGTGCAGCACCGTATGATGGAAGGCCTCTCCGGCGGCTACGGCTTTTCCGGGATTGTGGCCGCCCTGTTTGGCAAACTGCACCCCCTGGGCGCAATTCCCGCCTCCATCCTCTTTGGCGGCTTACTGGAGGGCGCCAACAAAATGCAGCGCACCGTCCAGGTTCCCTCCGCCCTGATTGATGTCATGCTCGGCCTGGTGGTTCTGTTCGTGGTCAGCGCCGATCTATTTGCCCGCAGCCGCGCGCGCAGGAGGAAGATCAATGGGTGACCTGTTTACACTGCCCGTCCTGCTGGGCATCCTCTATTCCGGCATCCGCCTGGCCACCCCCTATCTGTACGCGGCCATCGGCGAAACCTTTGTGCAAAATTCCGGCATCTTCAACCTGGGCGTGGAAGGCATCATGCTCATGGGCGCGTATGTCGGCTTCTTCGTGGGCATGACCACCGGCAGCCTGTGGCTGGGTCTGCTGGGCGCGGCCGTGGTGGGGCTGCTGATGGGCCTGCTCATGGCTGTGGTCAGCGTCACCTTCAAAGCTGAGCAAGGCATCAGCGGCATCGGCCTGCACCTGTTTGGCATGGGGCTGTCTTCGCTGCTCTTCAAGAAAACCCTGGGCGGCGTGGAATCCATCTCCGGTTTTCAGCCCATCAAAATCCCCCTGCTGGGGGATATCCCCCTGCTGGGCGACGTGCTCTTCAACCACAACCTGCTGGTCTACGTGGCCTTCCTGCTGGTTCCCATCGCCGCCTTCGTCCTCTACAAAACCACCTTTGGCCTCAAGGTGCGCTCGGTGGGGCAAAACCCCCAGGCCGCCGACTCGTTGGGTATCAATGTGGCCCAAATTCGCTACACCACGGTATGCATCGGCGGCACCCTGGCCGGCATCGCCGGGGCGTCCCTGTCCATCGCCCTCATCAACCTCTTCCAGGAAAACATGACCAACGGCATGGGCTTCATCGCCGTGGCCCTGGTTTACTTTGGAAGCTGGCGGCCGGGCGGGGTGCTGGTGGGCGCGCTGATCTTCAGCTTTGTGAACGCGCTCCAACTGTGGATCCAGGTCAAAGGCATTAATCTGCCCTCCGATCTGGCCGTGATGATGCCCTACGTCCTCACCATTCTGGCGCTGGCCTTCGCGGTTCGCCGCGCCCGACAACCCGCAGCGCTGTCGAAGCCTTTCGAACGCGGCGAAAACTGAAACCAATTCGCGGATACCGCCGCAGTTTACCTTTACACCCCAAGGAGGTGATGACCCCTCAGCCCTGACGTGACCCCGTATTGGAAGATCTCTCAATCGTATCCGAATTGTGAATGGAGGAGATTTAAAATGAAGTCCGTGCTGTTTCGCCTGAGTTTGCTGGTGGTCCTTGCGGCCGTGTTGGTTTCCGGCTGCGCCCCCGCTGCCGCCGAGCCGGTCACTGTGGAAGTGACCCGCGTGGTGGAAGTGGAAGCTGCCCCCGTGGAAGTGGTGGTCACGGCCACCCCCGCCCCTGTGGAAGAAGAAATCTTCCGCGTCGCCATCGTCATGCCCAGCTCCATCACCGACATGGCCTTCAGCCAGTCCATGTACGAAGGTCTGCTGAAGATCCAGGCCGAGATGGGCGGCCCAGAGAAGATGGAAATCGCCTACTCCGAAGGCATGTTCAAGGTTCCGGATGCGGCTGCCGCCATCCGCGACTACGCTTCGCAGGGCTATAACCTGGTCTTCGCCCACGGTTCCCAGTACGGCACCTCGCTGGCGCAGATCGCCCCCGATTTCCCCGAAACCGCGTTTGCCTGGGGCACCTCGCTGGACACCTTCCAGGCCCAGGGCATCACCAACGTCTTCGCCTACCAGGCTGAAGCCCAGGAAGGCGGCTACGCCCTGGGTACCCTGGCGGCCAATATGTCCGCCAGCGGTGTGTTGGGCGTGAGCGGCCCCGTGGAAGCGGGCGACGCCAAGCTCTTCGTGGACGGTTTCAAGACCGGCGCCTCGATCGCCAAACCCGAAGTCAAAGTCAACATCTCCTACACCGGCTCGTTCTCGGATGTTTCCCTGATGGCCGCCGCGGCCGAAACGCACATCGCCGCGGGCGCTGACATGCTCACCGGCTCCTCGCAGTCCGTGGTGGGCGCCATCGGCGTCGCCAAGGAAAAGGGCGCCAAGTGGTTCGGCGCGCAGTGGGATCAGACCAACCTGGCCCCCGACACCGTGGCCGCCAGCATGGTGTATGACTGGACCGGCGTGATCAAAGACATGATCACCAGCGTCAAAGCGGGCGTGATGGGCGGCAAGGCCTACACCCTGACCTTCAAGAACAAGGGTCTGGTCATCGCCTACAACGCCGGCGTTGAAATCCCCGCCGAAGCCAAAGCCGCCGCCGAAGCTGCCATCCAGGGCATTATGGACGGCACCATTGACCCCCTCAGCGGCCCCAAGCAGTAACCCTGATTCGCTTTATCCATTGAAACCCGTTTGATCGTCGAATGGGGGTGTTCCGGCCTCAGCGCCGGAACACCCCACCAAAGAAAGAAAGGGCCACGGTACTGATGAGCAACCTCCTGCCTACCGGCCAACCCCGGATCGAAGAGATGCAAATGCTGGGAATCGTCAAGCGCTTCCCAGGCGTGCTGGCAAATGACCATGTTGATTTCGACGTCAAGGCTGGCGAAATTCACGCCCTGTTGGGTGAAAACGGCGCGGGAAAAAGCACCCTCATGCGCCAGCTCTACGGGCTGTACCGCCCAGACGAAGGCAAAATCCTCATCAACGGCGTGGAGCACGTCTTCCGTTCCCCCCAGGACGCCATCAACGCCGGAATCGGCATGATCCATCAACATTTCATGCTGGTTCCCTCGCTGACGGTGGTCGAAAACGTGGCCCTGGGGCTGAAATCTTCACGCGGACCGCTTCTGGACCTGGAACGCGTGGAAAAACGCATCCTCACCCTGGCCGAACAGTACCGCCTGAAGATTGACCCGCGCGCCTACGTGTGGCAGCTGGCGGTCGGCGAGCAGCAGCGCGTCGAAATCCTCAAGGCCCTCTACCGCGGCGCGGCCTTGCTCATCCTGGATGAGCCCACCGCCGTGCTGACCCCGCAGGAAGTGGACGACCTGTTCCTGACCTTCCGCCAGATGGTGACGGACGGACACGCACTCATTTTTATCTCGCATAAGCTCCACGAAGTTCTGGATATCAGCAACCGCGTCACCGTGCTGCGCGACGGCGTCACCGTGGGCACGCGCCCCACCGCCGGGGCCACCAAGGCCGAGCTGGCCCAGATGATGGTCGGCCGGCCGGTCATTCTGCAATACGACCGCCCCGCCCCCAAGCTGGGCAAAAGCCGTCTGAAGGTCAACGACATTTACGTGGCTGGCGACCGCGGCAGCGACGCCCTGAAAGGGGTTTCGCTGGAGGTGCACGCCGGTGAAATTCTGGGCCTGGCGGGCGTTTCGGGCAACGGGCAGCGCGAGCTGGCCGAGGCGCTGGCGGGCCTGCGCCCCATCCGCCAGGGGTCGGTGGTGCTCAACGGGCGGGATGTGACCCACGATTCCCCCCTGGCGCACATTGACGCCGGGCAGTCTTACATCCCCGAAGAACGCATGCGCGAAGGGGCCATCAAAGATTTCAGCGTGGCCGATAACTTCATCCTTGAAGATCACGGCAAACGCCCCTATTCCCGCGCCACCTTCTTTGATTTCAAAGCCATCGCCGAGCAAACCCGTAAGGCGGTGGACGCCTACAGCGTCAAGACCCCCAGCCTGGATACGCCCCTCAAGAACCTGTCCGGCGGCAACATTCAAAAGCTCATCCTGGCGCGCGAACTTTCCCGCCAGCCCAGCGTGCTCATCGCCGCCCAGCCCACCCGCGGCGTGGATATCGGCGCCAGCGAGTACATCCACCAGCGCCTATTGCAGCAGCGCCAGGCTGGAACCGCCACCCTGCTCATCTCCGAAGACCTGGATGAAATTCGCGCCCTCTCCGACCGTATCGCCGTGATTTACGAAGGCAAGATCGTGGGCGTGGTCAACGCCAACGAGGCCACGGTGGAACAGCTCGGCTTGATGATGGCCGGGGTCAACGAAGTCCACGCCTGAAAACACTCTTCTGAATAAACAACACCTGGGTGCGCCGTTTTGGGCAGACCCAGGTGTTTTTTTGTATTCGCAACGAGCTCAGTCCGCGCTCAGCTCCTGACGCAGCGCATCCAGCACCTGCAGCGCGGTCAAATTGCGCACCGGCCAGGCGCGCTTCAGGTTGGCCGCGTCGGCATAATCGTTGGGGCTCCAGGTCAGGTGGGCGCGGTCTTCCTGCAAGCCCTGGCCGGGCAAATCCTGCACCGCCCGCCAGAAATTCCACAGCGGCAGATCGTATTCCAGCGCCAGGCGCGCGATGGTGGCGTTCAGATGGTGATTGCCCTCCAGGTTGTCGGCCTTGGTGGCCAGCACCGGCACAATCCCCGCCTCAAGGGTCTGCTCAATCACCTCGCGCAAATTTTTCTCAAAGCCGTCCGGCCGGGCCACATCGTTGGTGCCCACCGAGATGAGGGCCAGGGCCGGGTTGTGCTGGCGGTATTCGCAGGCCAAGGGGGATTCGTTCGGCTCACATTCCTTGCGGTCGGCCCACAGCGGGCTGAGCATAGACGCCACGGTGAAGCCGGGGCGGGCCACCTGGCTGAGGCGGCCAAAGGAACCCTGGTAGTAGTCCACCGTATCCTGCAAAGCGGCGTACGGGCCCAGGTTGTAATACTTCGGCCCCAGGTCAAAATCGCCCAGGAACCACACCGTGCGGCTTTCACAGTCGCCCACCTTCGAGAAAGCCTGCGGCTGACGGCCCAAACTCTGCCCCTGGGCGTAGATCTCGCGGGCGGTCTGGCTGACGGTGGGGATGACGGGCAGCTCCTTCCAGCCGTCTGCGCCCAGGGTGGGGCGGGCGGTGGGG
>DAIOUB010000104.1:0-10442 GCA_036751735.1 Levilinea sp.
CTCACTCCTGGGGCATGAACAGGCGCGTCCACTCCGGCAGAGGAGGCGTCTTCCCCGCCGCCACCAGCCCCCGCCAGGTCTCGTCCGTCATGCGCTCCTCGCTGGGCAGGGCAAATTCATAATAGCTGTACACCGCCCCCGCCCCCAGGCGGTACGGCTCATCCGGCAAAATCACATAGATCAAGGCCGGGTCGCCCACCGCCTCTTCCAGCACCCGCCCAATGCCCGTGGCCACATCCGCCACCAAAGCCGCCGGCTGATCCTCCAATGCCGACGTGTGGACGTCCGCGCTGTCGGCCGCCGCCAGGGTCAGCGCTTCCAGCTCACCGCCGAAGTAATAAATGCGCAGCCGCTCCTCCGGGCTCAGCGCCTGCCCGGCCAGCTCTTTTTCTGCGCAGGTTTGCAGGAAACCCAGCAGGTCCATCAGGTTTTCCAGCGCACCCAGCGAATCCACAGCCAGCCCGCGCTGCTGCAAACCGGCGCGGGTCATGTGCGCCAGGGCGTACAGGCGCGCGTACACCTCCGGCACCGGCTCCACATACCCCTGGGCGCCCTCCTCCGGCTCGGCCCCGCCCATCTCGGCCATCACCTGCTTGGCGTACAGCAGGGTATCGTGCTTCAGCTCCGTATACGACCCCAGGGCCGTGTTCAGTTCCTTGCGCTGCCAGGCCGCCGTGCGCATATAGGCCGGGTAGCGCCCATCCTTGGGGGTCAGCAGCGGCTGAAAGTTGTACAGCCAGCCCCAATACACGTTTTGGGTCCAATCCTCCTGGCTCAAAGCCGCCACCTCCCCGCGCACCTTGTCCATCTGGCTCAAATAATAATCGTACTGAGTTTCGCCCATCTCCTCCAAAATGGTCATCGCCTCCTGCGAACCCATGGCCGCCAGCACATCCATCCCCCGCGGCAGATCGCGGCGGTTCTCAAAGCTGCCCACCTTCTGCCAGATGAGTTGGCCGAAGATATACGCATCCAAGGTGAAGCGCTGCCCCATGAAGCGAAAGCCCTGGGTGGCCTCATCCTGCTCCTCGCCCAGCCAGACCCACATGGAATTCACCCGCGGCGGGGGCAGGGCCCGGGCCGAGGCGCGGAACTGCGCCAGCCGCTCCGGATCCGCCAGCGCGTCCAGCCCCAGCCCCTCGCCATACACCGCCCGCGCCGCCGCCCCGTATTCGAAAATGGACGGGTCTTCGGCCTTGCCCACCAAAAAGCCGATGGGCTCGTAAATGGTTTTCCACAGATCCAGGTTGGCCTGCTCGCCGCTGTGCCCCTGCTGAGCGGCCAGGGTGATCAGCAGGGCGCGCTGGGTCTCCAGCTCGGAGCGCAGCCGGAAGGTCATGCGCCCGTACCACATCATCGCCCGAAAATAGCGTTCCATCTCCGCGCTGCGGGTGTAATGTCCGCGGGGGATGTACTGGCTGTAATCTTCGATATATTCGCCGCCCGGCTCCCAAATGGGCGAAACCGCCGGCCCCTGGGCGGATTCAATCAGGGCCAGTTCGGCTTGCATGCGCTCCTCGGCTTCCGGCGGGACGGCGTCCCCCAGCCCCAAAAGCCGCGCGGCCACGCCAAAATAAGCTGCGTTCCCCAAAGCCGCCTCGCCCAAAGGCCCCCCGCGCAGGGTCTGGTATTGCTCCGCGCTGACCGCCAGCATGCCCTGGGTCAGCCTTTGCAGATCGGGCAGGAACACATCCTGTTCCAAATCGCGCAGCAGCTTGCTGAACAGCAGGTGATAGACGTGCAGCACGGCGTCCGCGGTGACGTAGATATGCCCGCCGGACTCATAGCGCAGGCGCTCGTACACCTGGTAAAACTCCTTGTGCGCCCCCGGCACCGGCGGCACCACCACAAAGCCGTGGGTTTGCAGCGCCTGGCGCTGGGCAGGGGTCAGCTCAACCCCCGCGGCGGGCAGAATGCCGTCCAGCGAGACCGGCAGCGTGTAGCTGGGAGGGGAAGCCTGCGGCAGAGTCACCGTCCGCAGGGGGTATTCGGCAAAGGGCGGCGGGTACAGCTCCGCCGGGTCCAGGGGCACGGCCTCGGCCGCGGCGCTGGGCGCCGCCTCAGGAGCCGCTGTCACCGTCAGCGCCGGCGCGGGCTGCCCCCCAAAGGGCAAATTGCAGGCCAACAGCGCGGTCAGCAGCCCCGCGCACACCCCCACCGTCCACAGCCGTTTTGCGTTTGCGCTCATGGAATCCTCCTCCCCGCCTCATTTTCCGGCCAAACCGCCAGCCCCAGTGCCCCATCCACGGCCCGCACCGCGCCCAGCCCCCCAAAGCGCCCCTCCTGCGCCGCGCGCAGCTGAAACCCAAAGCCTTCCCAGCCCCACACCGAAAGCCGCCAGGCGGGCTGCCCGTCCGCTTCGGCGTAGCGCCCTTCCAGCGCCGCCAGTTCCGCCTGCCCGTCCCCGTCCAGATCGGCCAGCGCCAGGGCGTGCAGCGGGTCGGCCAGGGGCGAACCAGCCCACACCTCGCGGCAGCCGCGCGCCCCGCAGCCGATGAGGATCACATGGCAAGACAGGCCCTCGGCGTTGTGAAAGCCCGCCGTGCGGCCGGCGTTGGGCAAAAAAGCGTCCACCGGCCAGGGGCGGTAAGGCCGCCACACCAGCAGGACCGCCTCCAGCCCGGGGCGGCCGTCCACGGGGGCCAGGGCCGCCTGCCGCACCTGCCAATTGGGCGGTGAGGTCCACAGCGCCCGCCCCGCCGCGCTGCGCAGGCCTGCGCGCCCCGCGCGCAGCCACAGCACCCCTTCGCGCCCGCCGCCGTCTAAATCGCCGTACCGTTCCGCCGTCAGAACTTCCGCGCCGGCCAGTCCCCCATGCGCGCGCAGGCTGTGCCCCGCCAGCCGCCACAGCACCGCCTCCGGCAGCCGCACAGCTCCCGTCAGCAGCAAAGCCGCCCCCAGCCAGACCCCCACGCGCACCCCAAGCCGCATAGCTCCGCCCCTCCGCTATGGTTAATTGTACAACCCTGCGCAACGCGGCGCACGCTTAAGCGAGGGTATAATCACGCTATGGAACGCCGCCGTTACCGCCGGATTCTGTGGTTTTTTGCCCGCGTGCTCATCGCCGCCGCCTGGTGGGATATTTTCCTTCCGGCGGTGGGGCTGCGCCGCCTGTCGGCCCTCGGACGGTCACAGCGCTACCGCCGCGCCGCGGCCGCCTTTCGCCAGCTGGCCGTGCAGATGGGCGGGGTGCTGATCAAGGTCGGCCAATTCCTCTCCGCCCGTCTGGATGTGCTCCCCCCGGAGATCATTCAGGAGCTGGCCGATTTGCAGGATGAGGTGCAGCCCGAAGATTTCACCGAGATCCGCCGCGTGGCCGAAAGCGAGCTGCAGGCCCCGCTAGAAGAGCGCTATGCCTGGTTTGACCCCCAACCCATCGCCGCCGCCTCCATCGGCCAGGTGCACGCCGCCCGCCTGCGCGTGACGGATGAACACGGCCAGCGCGAGCTGCCCGTGGTGGTGAAGGTGCAGCGCCCGCGCATTGAGGCCGTGGTGAAGGTGGATTTATCCGCCCTGCGCGTGGTGGCCGGCTGGGTACACCGCTACCGCCCGCTGCGCAGGCACGTCAACCTGCCCGCCCTGCTGGAGGAGTTCAGCCAATCGCTGTTCGAAGAGATCCAATATCTGCACGAGGGCAAAAACGCCGAGACCTTTGCCGCCCATTTCGCGGATCGCGCGGATGTGCGCGTGCCGCAGGTGTATTGGAGCCACACCACCCAGCGGGTGCTGACCCTGGAGGATGTGCGCGGCATCAAAATCACCGATTACGCCGCCATCGAGGCCGCCGGCATCCCCCGCGGTGAGGTGGCGGTGCGCCTGTTCAACACCTATTTACAGCAAATTTTCGAAGACCGCTTCTTCCACGCCGACCCCCACCCCGGCAACCTCTTTATCCAGCCCGGCCCCCTGCCAGCCGACGGCAGCCCGCGCCCCTGGACCCTGGTGTTTGTGGATTTCGGCATGGTCGGCACCATCAGCCCCAACGTCCTGGACGGGCTGCGCGAGGGCCTCTTCGCCGTGGTCACCCGCGACGGTGCGCGCGTGGTGAAGGCCTATCAAATCCTGGGGGTGCTGCTGCCCAACGCCGATTTGGAGCTGCTGGAGCAGGCCAATAACCGCGTGTTTGAGCGTTTCTGGGGCAAAACCAGCCCCGAAATTCTGGAGATGAAGTCCGAAGAGGCCCTGCAGTTCATGCAGGAGTTCAGCGGGCTGCTCTACGAAATGCCTTTCCAGCTGCCCGAAAATTTCATCCTGCTGGGGCGCTGCCTGGCCATCCTCTCCGGCATCTGCACCGGCCTGGACGCCGAGTTTAACCTGTGGACTTCGGTGGCCCCTTACGGCGAAAAGCTCATGCGCTCTGAAGGCGGTCAAAATTGGAAAACCTGGCTCAGCGAAGCCGGAAAGATCCTGCAAACCGCCGTGGGGCTGCCCATGCGCACGGATGCGCTCATCAGCCGCCTGGAACAGGGCAAGCTGGAGGTGCGCACCCCCGATCTGCGCGCCCAGTTGGCCCGCCTGGAGCGCAGTCAGCGCCGCACGGCTGCCGCGGTGGTCTTTGCTGCATTTTTGCTCACCGCTGCCCAGCTTTATCTGGCCGGCAGCTTGCTGCTGGCCGGGTTGGCCGCCGGGGGCGCTCTGATGGCCCTGATTGCCCTGCTGCTCTTCCCCTAAGCCGCGAATCATGTACAATAGCGGTATGCGCTGTATGTAGAAAAGGAGGCCCCCTGTGGTGGATATCTTAGCTGTGGTGGAATTGATCATCGGTCTGGTGATTGGCTTTTCGGGCAAGAACATTTACAAAACCTCGCCCCAGTTGGGCGGGTTTATGATCGGCGGCCTGCTCAGCACCATCCTGGTCATCACCTTTGTGGCGGCCTCGCCGGTGTGGATCCCCATTGCCGCCTTCATCGGCGGGGGTCTGGTGGGCGCGCTCATCGCCGGGCCGCTGTATATGATCATCGTGGTCATCACCAGCAGCCTCTTCGGCGGCCTGGTGGGTGTGATCGCCGGTTTCTTCCTCACCCAGCAGGGCATCACCCGCATGGTGGTCGAGGGCATCTTCAACTTCTCCACCGACATCACTCCCGTGCAGCTGATGATGATGCTGGTCTTTGCGGTGGCCTTTGGCGCGGCCTCGCTGCGCTTTGACGAATTCATGACCATGGCCTCCACCGGTTTCCTGGGGGCCTTCATCCTCACCACCGGCGCCGCGCGACTGTTCACCCCCATGACCGCGCTGTTCACCGACAGCATCTTCCTGGTCTTCTTTTGGGCCGGGGTGGGCACAGCCGGAACCATCTTCCAAAACCAAACCGAGCGCGAGTAATCCGCTCCTCCCGCTGAATCCAACCGCGGCCTCTGGGGTATGCCCAGGGGCCGCGGCTGTTTTTCTGTCCGGGCAGCTCAGCGCCGAATGGTCAGCCCGCGCCGTTCCAGGCGCGGAATCCACCCGCGTTTGATCTTGATCGTCCCCTGCAAATCCAGATAGGTCAAATGACTCAGCGCCTTAATCGGCGCCAGCGCGCTTTCCGTCAGACGGTTGCAGTAGCTCAAATTCAGGTCGTTCAGATGCGGCAGGGCCTTCAAATGCGCCAGCCCCTCGCCAGTGATGTCGCACGAGCTCAGGTTGAGGATGCGCAGTTGGGTCAGCTCCGTCAGATACGCCACGCCGTCGTCGGTGACGTTGCGGTTTTCGGCCAGCACCAGCGCGCGCAGGCTGCTCAGCGGCTTCAGGTCCGCCGCCAGCTGCCGCAGGGTGCGGTTATCAATGCGCTGAGCGCGCACCATCACCTCAACCCCGGGGTCAAAGTGAAAAATGCCCGGCCCCTGCCCGGCTTCCTGCCATTCATTGCCGGTCACGCCGGCCGGCCGGGTGTACACGCGCACCTCCAGCTCGGTTGAAAACGAAGATCCTTGATCGTCCATAATGCCTTTCTCCTCCTATAATGATACCCCAGGTTTTCACTCCTGGGGTATCAGGTAGAATGGCCACCGCGACCATTCGTCCGGAGGGCAAAGGTTTAGAAAATCAGATCCAGCAGGCCGCCCAGGATGGCGAACACCACCCCCAGGATCCCCAGCACAATGCCCAACACCGCGCCGACCAGCCCGAACACCAGGCCCAGGGTCAAAATCACAATGCCAAAAATCAAACCCAGCAAACCCAAGAGCAGTTTCATGTTTCCATCCTTTCTTTTTCTCAAATTGCTTCGGCCGGCCGCCGTTGAAGCAGCCGCCCGTGAACACGCATCCATTGTTTTTCTGCTACTAGATATACGCGCGCTCCGGGCAGAAGTTGCAGCCCCCTTTCCCGAATCAAAAAAACCCCTGGTGGTTGGCCAGGGGCTGTAGGGTCAGGGGAGGGCTCAGAGGGTTTCGGCCCAGCGGCGGCGGGTGGCCGTGAAGGTGCGTTCCACCTCCTGCGGCTCGCTCATCTCCGCGCGCATGTAAATGAACTTGCCCTCGCTCTCATTGGTGAAGCCCGCGGGCGTTCCCTGCGCATCCAGAGCGATGATGTTCATGTCGCTCAAATAGTTCCCGCCCAGCTCATCCAGGTCGCGCATGGCCTGCTGGCCGGCCTCCTGCACGCTCAGGCCCATTTTCATATACAGCACCAGGCTGCGCGCGGTTCCGGCGCGAATGGCCATCTCGCCCAGCCCCGTGCAGGCCGCCGCGCCGTAGCGGTTGTCGGCATAGCCGCCCGCGCCAATCAGAGGGCTGTCGCCCAGGCGCCCAGGGTATTTGTTGAACCAGCCGCTGGTGCTGACCCCGCAGCAGATCTCGCCGCGGGCGTCCTGCGCCAAAAAGTTCACCGTGCCGCGCGAACGCACCGGGTCGGTGAGGTAAGCCACCCACTCGGCCAAATCCGCGCCGTCCTGCAGGCCGGCGGCAACCTCCGGCGGCAGCAGGGCCTGTTTCTCAGCCCACATACGCCGCGCTTCCTCGGTCAGCAGCTCGCCGCGCTCCGCCCCAATTTCGGCGGCAAAGCGCTCGGCCCCTGCCCCCACCAGCAGCACGTGCGGCAGGCGTTCCATCACCTGGCGGGCCACGCTGATGGGGTGGCGGTAACCGCGCAGACAGCCCACCGCCCCGGCCATGCGGTCGCTGCCGCGCATGATGCTGGCGTCCAGTTCCACCTGCCCCAGGATGTTGGGCAGGCCGCCCAATCCCACGGAATGTTCTTCGGGGTTATCTTCCACCCGACGGATGCCCGCCTCCACCGCGTCCACGGCGCTCCCGCCCGCGCGCAGCACCTCCACCGCCGCCAATATACCCACGCGGCCGTTGCGGCTCGCCACCACAATCATGCAGCACCTCCTTTTGATCCTTGCAGATGAGATCTCTCTCAGTATACCCCCAGGCCGCCGCGCTCAAAGGTGACAATTAGCCCACTTTCGGGTACAATCCCCCTGCCTATGACTCAAAATAACAACCGCCGTTACGATCCTGAGGCTCAGACCCAGGCTTTTCCCTCCGCAACCCCGCCCCCCGCATCGCTGGAAGACACTCGCCCCAACCGCGTGCCTTCCAACTTGCCTTCCACCCAGCCCGTGCTGGTGGAATACAGCTCCCCTGCCTTTGACCCGCCGGATGACATGGCGGCCTACCAGCCCATCCGCATCCCGCGTCAAACCCGCAAGCCGCGCAAAGCCCGCTCCCTGGGGTGCGCCCTGCTGCCCCTGTTGCTGCTGCTGTGCCTGCTGGCCTATCTGCTGGCCCCCCTGCCCACTCAGGTGCTGCTGCTGGGGCTGGACCGCGCCCCCGAAGGCTCCGACGCCTCGCGTACCGACACGATGATCCTTATGGCGGTCAACCCCTTGCAGCCGCGGGTGACCATGCTCTCCATCCCCCGCGATCTGTGGGTGTCCATCCCCAATGTGGGCGAAAACCGCATCAATACCGCTCATTTCTTCGCCGAGGCGGCGGATCCCGGTTCTGGGCCGCGCGCCGCCCTGGACACGGTGCGGCAGAACTTCGGCGTGCCCACCCGTTATTACGTGCGCGTGCGTTTTGACGGCTTTGTGGAGATCATCAATGCTATGGGCGGGGTGACCATCACCCTGGAGCAGCCCACTGGTTTGTTGGAGGCGGGGACCCATCAATTGGACGGCACCCAGGCCCTGGCCTTCGTGCGCGACCGCAGCGGCGCGGATGATTTCTTCCGCATGGCCCACGCCCAGATTCTGCTCAAAGCCGCCGTGCAGAAATGGCTCAACCCGCTCACCTGGGTGCGCTTGCCAGCCGTGGCCGCGGCCCTCTCGCGTTCGCTGGACACCAATCTCCCCTTCTGGCAGTGGCCGCGCATGGCGGTGGCCCTGGCGCGTTCGCTGTTGGGCGGCCTGGATGCGCGCACCCTGCCGCGCGAGGCCGTGACGCCTTTCATCACCAATGAGGGTGCGGCCGTGCTGCTGCCCAATTGGGATCTGATCCGGCCCTTGGTGGACGAACTGTTCTAATCTTTTTTTCCTAACTTCACCTTACAGTTTCAAATTCTGTTACGAATAATTTGATTTTTGTTCTATTTTCGTGTATGATTAGAACATATATTCGGTTATCTCGCCCAGGATCAGCCGCCGCGCAGGCGGTCAGATCGGGGGCGTCCGGATGACGACCCAGGATGAACGACGGTCACATGAACACAAAGAACAGTTTTTCTCCCTCCTATACCCCTCCCGCGGGCATGCTCAACCTGGCCCATGTGGTTCGCCGCACCACCGCCCTGGGCCGCGGAGAAGTGCGTTCCGTGGTGTGGTTTCAGGGCTGCCCTCTGGCTTGCCCCGGCTGCATCGCACCGGAATGGCAAGCGTTTAAGCCCGCCTTGCAGACCACCCCGCAGGATTTGGCCGCCTGGTTCCTGCGCGATCCTGACATCCAGGATCTGACCCTCTCCGGCGGCGAACCGACGCTCCAAAGCGCGGCGGCCGCCGTGTTCCTACGGCTCATCCGGCGCGAGCGTGAGGTCCGCGTGATCTGCTTCAGCGGCTACACCTACGAACACCTGCGCGGCAGCCCACCGGCTCCGGGGGTAGACGACCTCCTGGCGCAGGTAGATGTTCTGGTGGATGGGTCATTTCAGGGTGAGTTGGCCCACACCACCCAGGGGCTGCGCGGCTCCAGCAATCAGAATTTTATTTACCTCACCGACCGCATTCCTGCCGGGTCGCTGGAACGGGCCGAACGCAAGGTGGAAATCCACCTTCATGAGGATTCCGCCGTGATGGTCGGCATCCCCCGCCCCGAGGTGCTCAGCGCCTTTCACCGCGCTCTGGCCCCCCGGCCGCTGGGGAGCCAAAGGAGCACCCCATGAGCGGGCACAAGAAAGCCCTGGTCAGCATCAGCCAGGAAGAATACGACCGTCTGCGGACCGCCAGCGTGCGCGTGTACGATTTGGCGGCCCAGCTCGACGATTTGCACGACGTGATGCGCCGCCAGACGGTGCAGTCCGCGCACACTCAACTGGATGAAGCTCTTTCCCGACAGCGCGCCTATGAAGACACCGTGGCTGTGCTCTCGGACAATTTGCAGGATCTGGAACATGCCTCCGCCCAAGCCTACGAAAGCTTGTATCAGGCATGGTCGCAGAATCTGGTGGATTTAGAACAATCCTGGACTCAGCAAACCGCCGAGCAGTTCGAGAACTGGGCCAACCAAGCCCTCAGTGAAATCCAGGAGGAACACCGCGCCCGGCAGATGGAGCTGCTGCACCTGCACCGCAAAATTGAAGACGGCCAGCACAGTGCCCGACAGCACCAGGCTCTGGCCGAGCATTGGTCGGAATCCGCTCTGATCCTGCTGGATTTCATCCAGAATCACTACCCCCTCGCACTGTTTGGACGGTCGAAAACCCAACGCATCCTGGAAGAACTGGCCTCCGCGGAAGAAAACTACAATGCGTGCGCCTTTCAGGCGGCCCTTTCCGCCTACCAGAGGATCTTCTTTCAGCTTTCGGATCTGCGGGTCGAACTGGAACGGCGGATGGCGCGCTGGAACCACCTCTATCAGCAAGCCGTCATTCAAGCCAGCTCCCACCTGGCCGTGCTGCGCCACTCAGCGCAGGTGCAGGCTGTGGATTTGGAAGGCCATGAACTTTCGGAACGGGTGGATGTCAATCTGTGGACCCAGGGCGGGTACGCTGAGATCGTGGAGCGTTCGCAGGCGTTATTGAGCCAACTGGAGCGCGGGATGGAGCACAACCCCACCCGTGCCTTGCAGCAAATCCTCAGCCACGACCTGCCCGCGCTGCGGGAGGAATTCACCGATCTGGTGCATCAGGCCCGTATGGCGGTGCTGTCCTCGCAGCTGCGCATCAACATCGCCGATCTGGTGGTGCAGTCGCTGGAGGCCCAGCATTTCGTGTTTTCTGAAGGCCATTACGATGCCGAGGATATGCGCCGCGCCTATTCGGCTTCTCTGAAGAATCTAGCAGGCGAGGAAGTCGTTAT
>DAIOUB010000105.1:0-10418 GCA_036751735.1 Levilinea sp.
CCCAGATCCAGCCACACCCCGTGCAGGCAGCAGGCTGCCTGACATTGGTGCAGGCGGCAGCGGCGCATGGGCTCGGCTTGCAGCATTCGGGGGTTGATCTGGCGGGTCACGGGGTGGATTGTATCACACTCAGGTGGGGCCGGCGCGGAGGGCGAAGAAAGTTTTGCATTTTTGACTGTTCTTCTGTACAATTTAGCCGTGGATAGCTTTGATCCGATGACGAACCCAAGGACGGGGATATGAGCGACGGCGTGTGTGATGTCACCATTATTGGCGGCGGGGTGGTGGGCATGGCCACCGCGATGGCGTTAACCTGCGGGCGGCACTTACGCGTGACGGTGATCGAGGCCGAAGAGGGCCTGGCCCGCCACCAGACCGGCCACAACAGCGGGGTGATCCATTCGGGGCTGTACTATAAGCCCGGCTCCTTGAAGGCGCGCCTGTGCATTGAGGGGCGCCGCGCCTTGCTGGATTTCTGCGAGGCGCAGGGCATTCCCCACGAGACCTGCGGCAAGATTGTGGTGGCCACTCGCCCCGGCGAGATGCCCGCTTTGGAGATGCTGACCGAGCGGGGGCGGGCCAACGGGCTGGAGGGGATCCGGCGGCTGCAAGGCGAAGAAATCCGCGAATATGAGCCGCACGCGGCTGGGATCGCGGGGCTGTTTGTGCCGCAGACCGGCATTGTCAACTACACCCAGGTGGTGGAAGCCTACGCGCGGCGGGTGCAGGCGGGCGGCGGACGCATTTTGACCGGCACGCGCTTTTTGGGGGTGAAGCGGGATGGGGGACAGTTTGCCATTGAGACCAACCAGGGCATCCTGCACTGCCGCAATCTGATCAACTGCGGCGGCTTGCAGTCCGACCGCATCGCGCGCCTGTGCGGGCTGGATCCCAAACTGCAAATCATCCCCTTCCGCGGCGAATATTATGAAATTGTGCCTGAAAAGGCGCATCTGGTGCGGAATCTGATTTACCCGGTGCCGGATCCGCGCTTCCCCTTCCTGGGGGTGCATTTCACCCGCATGGCCAAAGGCGGGGTAGAAGCCGGCCCCAACGCGGTTTTGTCCTTCAAACGCGAAGGATACACGCGCTGGAGCCTTTCGCCGCGGGATGTGTTGGAATACGCCGTTTACAGCGGCTTCTGGCGCATGTCCATGAAGTATTGGAAGACCGGCATGGGTGAGTTTTACCGTTCGTTTTCAAAAAAGGCCTTCACGCGCGCGCTGCAAAGGCTGCTGCCTGACCTGCGCGAAGAAGACCTGCGCCGCGGGGGGGCGGGCGTGCGCGCGCAGGCTCTGGAGCCGAACGGCATGCTGGTGGATGATTTCCGCATTGTGGAAGCCGAGCGCATGGTGCATGTGCTGAACGCACCCTCCCCGGCGGCCACTGCCTCTATCCGCATTGGCGAGGCTATCGCCGAGATGGCCGTGAAGAATTTCGGGGGGTAACGGGGGGTCATTCTGCGATGCTGATGCGGTCGCGGCCGGTATTTTTGGCGTGGTGCAGGGCGGTATCCACCGAGCGCAGCAGCTCTTCGCCGGTGGTGCCGTGCTGAGGGAAGGACGCCACCCCCAGTGAGACCGTCACCGCCCCCAGGGGCTGGCCGCGGTGAATGATGCGCAGATTGCGGATGAGGATTTGGATTTCACTGGCGCGCCGCAGGGCGTTATCCAGGTTGGATTCCAGCAGAATGAGCATAAATTCTTCTCCGCCGTAGCGGCAAACCACGTCGCTGGAACGCACATTTTGCAGCAGCAGATCGGCCAGCTCCACCAGCAGGGCGTCGCCCGCGGCGTAACTGAAATGATCGTTAAAGTGCTTGAAGTGGTCAATATCCAGCATGATCAAGGCCAGCGGGCGCTCGTGACGTTGGGCCGAGGTGACCTCGCGCTCCAGGGTGGCTTCCATAAAGCGGCGGTTGAAGCATTTGGTGAGGGGGTCGCGGATGGCCTGTTCATGGAGGGTGACGCGCAGGCCCAGGTTGGCCAAAGCCAGGGCGATGCGGTCGGCCACCATGACCGCCAGGGCTTCCCAATGGTTCAGGGATTGGCCGGGGGCGAGTTCCAGGTAGAAAATGCCCAGTGATTCGGTTTGAGCGATGAGGGGGATGCAGATGGAATGGAGGGCAACTTCGCCCGGGGCGGGTTTTTGGCTGTGCGCGCAGAACAGGGGGCTGTGGGCGGGATCCAGGCGGTGAACCCGCCCGCGGCGCAGCGCCCAACAATCCTGCGGCCCAAAACTGAGCCCGGTCTGCTGCGGGCTGCCCCACGACACGGCGGCCTCCATCCATTCTTTAGATTCTGTATAGGAGAACAAGGCGCCTGCCTGTGAGGGAAACAGGCGCTGCGCGTAGCGGCTGACCACCTGAAAGGCGTCTGGCCAGGATTGGCAGCTTTGCAGCATTTCACCCATCTCGTTGATGGTGGTGACTTCGCTGTTGCGGTGCTCCAATTCGGACACCCAGGTGGAAAGCTCCTGGTTCAACACGCGCAGGGATTCTTCGGCCTCTTTGCGTTGGGTGATATCGCGCGAATTGATCACGATTCCGGCCAGGGCTCCGGCCTCATTTTTCAGCGGGCTGGCGATGGATTCCAGCCAGATGAGGGAGCCGTCGGGGCGCTGGAAGTGGTGTTCAATTTTGCCGGGGATGTTTTGGCTGGAGACCTGCGCCAGGAAAGAGCCGAAATCGGGCTGGTCGGTATGGGCGAAAAAGCGCTGGACAGACATGCCCAGCAGGGTTTCGGGCAGGCAGCCAAATACGGTCAGGCTGGAAGGGCTGACATAGCGCAGCATGCCGTTCAAATCGGTTTCACAAATCACATCCAGAATGTTTTCGGCGATCATGCGCAGGCGCAGGTCGCGTTCGCGCAGTTCACGGGCCGCTCGGGCGTATTCGGTGATGTCGCGGATGATGCCGAAGAGGGTGCGTCCCTTTTGGGTGGGGATGACGGTGATTTTTTGCTGGGAGATGCGGGTGGAGCCGTCTTTGGCATGCAGCTCGGATTCCACAATTTTGCCGCTGTATTCACTTTCATCCAAGGTGAGCAGGCGCGAGAGGGCGGAATAGATCTTTTGATACTTTTCGGGCGAACGATTTTCGGGGTGGATCAACTGATATTGAATATCCCAGATGTATTTGCCCTGCACATCGTTGATGGAGAAACCGGTCAGGGCTTCGCCAGCGGCGTTCCAATTGGTGATACGGCCGGTTTCGTCGGTGAGGAATAGAAAATCGTTCGAGCGCTGAAACAGGGTGCGCAGCTTGAGCTCACTTTGGCGCAGCTGCTCTTCCATCGCGTAGCGTTCGGTGATATCCCAGCCCACGCCCTGCACTTCGATGAGCGTGCCGCTGGGGTCGAAAATGCCGCGGAAGGTCCAGTTGATGCGGTGCTCGCCCAGGTGTTTATCTTGAATGTGCTGCTCGATGGAGACGGTGGCGTTTTCGGGGGTCAACTGCGCGGCGAGCTGCATCAGGCGCATGCGGTCGGCGGCAAAGGGGGAGGCCTCCAGGGGGATTTCGGGCATGCCCGCGGGAAAATCAAAGAAGCGGCGAAAGGCGGGGTTGGCGAAGGTGATGCTGCCCTGGATGTCGGCGCGGAAGATCAGATCGGTTTGATCCTCAACCACAGAGCGGTAGCGGTCTTCGCTGGTGCGCAGGGCCTCGACGGCGGCGCGGTGTTCCTGGCGCACCTGGGCCTGGCGCAGCACCTGTTCCAGCACGGTGGGCAGCAGGTCGAGGAAATTTCCGGCGGTGTCTTTGACGATGTATTCGGATGCACCCAGCTTGAGGGCCTCGACAGCCACGTGTTCGCTGCCGCCGCCGGTGATCATCACCACGGGGGGCATATCCCCCTGCTCGGCCAGGGCGCGCAGCACATCCAGGCCGGTCTTGTTGGGCAGGATGTGATCGGTGATCAAGACCTGAAAACCGCCTTCGGCCCAGCGCTGCAAGCCGTCTTCGGCGCTGAATGCGCATTCCACATCGTAACCGGCGCGCTCCAGGCGGCGCTGGATGAGGCGCGAAAGGCCGAGGTCATCTTCGATGGCGAGAACACGGGTGGTAGGGTTTGCGCTCATCATCCACTCCAAAGGGGGTTACAAGTGGGCCGGGATGTTGATAAAGAAGGTGGTGCCTTTGTCGGGCGTGGATTCCACCCAGATGCGCCCGCTGTGCCGGCGGACGAGGGCCTGCACCACGGCCAGACCCAGTCCTTCGCCGGGGACGTCAGAGGCTTTGCCGCGGCGGAAGGGTAAAAACACCAGGGGCAGATCTTCGGGGCTGATGCCGCGCCCGTTATCACGCACCTGGAAGAGGAAACCTTCCGGCGTGTGTTCGGCGCGGATTTCCAGTTCGCCGGGGCGCTTGGGATCCAGATAGATGACGGCGTTGTTGATCAGGTTGCCAAACACCTGCTCCAGGGCGGTGCGGTCGGCGGTGAGGGTGGGGAGCTGACCCACATGCACCTTGACGCCGCGCGAGGTGAGCTGGTGGGAGAGGGTTTCCAGGGTGGAGGCCATCAGGGCGTTCATATCCACCCGCTCGAATTTCAGTTCGCGGCGGCCCTCGCGCGAGAGCTTGAGCAGGGCGTTGATGTAATGATCCATGCGGATGACGGAAGAATCAATAAATTCCAGGGCTTCGGGCAGGTTGGTGGTGAGCTGGGTTTGCAGCTCGCGGGCGTGCTTTTCCTGCAGGGCGGGCAGGACGGTGTGAGACAGGCTGTGCAGATTTTCCAGCGCGTGGCGGATTTCGGCGGAATAGCCTTTGAGATTGACCAGAGGGGCGCGCAGGTCGTGGGAGATGATGTACACGAACTGGCGCGCTTCTTCGTTCAGCTCTTCCAATTCACGGGCGTATTCCTGTGATTTTTGCTGGGCCTGCTTAAATTCGGAGATGTCGCGGGTGACGGCCCCAAAGATGATGCGGCTGTCCAGATGGATGGGGAAGGTGAGGGTTTGCAGAACGCGCTGGCCGCCTTCGGGGGTGCGCAGGGCCAGTTCACTTTGCTGGCTTTGGCCGGTTTGGCGCAGTTTTTCATAGGTGAGCAGGGTCTGATCTTTAAGGCTGCGCAAGACGCTGGTGGTTTTTTCGCGCGCCGGCCACAGGGCGGCGGACATCTCCCAGGTTTTTCGGCCCAGGGCGTCTTCGCGGCGCACGCCGGTGAGGCGTTCCTGCCCGCGGTTCCATTCCAGGATGGAGCCGTCGGAATCGGCCAGGAGGATGCCGTCTTCGGATTGCTCGATCAGGCCGCGCAGTTTGGTTTCGGACTGGCGCAGCTGAAGTTCCACCATCTTGCGCGTGTCAATTTCGGACAGGAGGATGAGCAGGTATTGGGCGGTGCTGCTGTGGGGGGTGAGCAGGGGGCGCAGGCGCATTTCATACCAGGCGTAGCTGTTATCCTGACGTTGGAGGCGGAATTCGACGGCGGCCTGATATTCCTGATGGGCCGACTGCCAGGCGTGCTGCACTCTGGTTTGGTCCTGGGGGTGAACAAAATGGATCCACTGCTCGCGGGCGAAGAAGGATTCGGCGGCCCGCCCCAGGAATTCGCCGCGGTTGCAGAACAGCGAACGGTGAGTTTGCAGGTCCCACACTTGCAGGAAATCCGGAATCTGGTGGATGAGGGTGCGGAAGAGAGCTTCGTTTTCGGCAACGATGAGCTCAGTCAGTTTTTGGCGGGTGACATCCAGCAGGTATGAATCATACACCAGGGTCTCGCCGCTGGAGTCGGGGCGCAGATAGGTGGTGTCGTGCAGCCAGCGCACCTCGCCGGAGGGCAGGGCAACGCGGTAATCCTGTTCCAGGGGGGTGGGGGAGGCCCAGTCGTATTCGCGGATGCGAGCTTCCACCAGGGGACGGTCTTCGGGATGGATCAGGCGCGAGAGTGAAATTTTGCCCTGACGGAAGTCCTCGGCAGGATGGCCCAGCTGACGTAGATTGTCGGTGGCCAGCAGAGCGTAGCGCCCGCCCACAGCAGGCCGCCGCAGGACCATGACCGGGCCGAGGTTGAGAAGCTGCTGCTGAACGCGCAGGGCGTCTTCCGCTTTTTTGCGCTGGGTGGTTTCCAGGGTCAGGTGTTCGCGGGTGCGGGTGTGCGCGCCTTTTTCCCGCTGCAGTTGGGCCTGCAAGGCGCGGGCAGCGGCGTTTAACTGGTTTTGCAGAGCGGTGAGGGCGTGGGCCAGGGCGGTGAATTCGAGCGGCGGGGCGGCGTCAAAGACGGCGGCGGAGTCGCCCGAGGCCATCTGCTCGGCGGCGGCGGTGAGGCCCGAAAGGCGGCGGGCCGAGGCGCGGGCCAGATAGACGCTGACCAGGGCCGCGGCGGCCGTCAGGGCCAGGCCGCTGAGCAGCAGCAGCACAATCAGCCCGCTGAGGGGGCGATAGAAGCTGGCGTTGTCCTGCACGGCCACAATGCTCAGGGCGTATTCGGGCAGGCCCACCCACACCGCCTGGGCTGCGCTGGGGCTGAAGGCTCCGGCGGGCAGCGGTTGGCGTTTGGCGGCCGGATGGGAGAGCAGCGCCTGGCGGGCGGCATCGCTGGGTGGGGCCGCGGCTCCGGGGGGCATGGCGATGATTTGGCCGTTCTGATCAAAAACCCAAACATCCAGATCCATCCCGCCTGTGTCGCGCATGTGGATCAGGCGGGATTGGATGAAATTGACGTTGCCGCCCAGACGCACGATGCCCACCGTGCGAAAACCCAACGGGTCGCGGACAGGGCAGGCGGCGATCCACAGGGGCTCACCGGCGGGGCGGGTGAACTGAAATTCGGGTTCGCCGCGCATGAGGGCGGCGGAAGGGGGGGCGAGGTCCGAAAGGTCGAGGCTGCCCAGCGAACCCCCGCCGAGATGAGCCACATGCCAGCCGTCGGCCAGGGCGGTGGGTTTGGGGAGGGTGAAGGGGGACATGGCCTCGGCCACCAGGGCGGTTTGGCTGGTGGGTTGGCGGGCGAAGTCGCGCACTTCGGGCTGGGCCGCGGCCGCACAGGCCAGGGTCAGGCGCTCGTGCGACCAGTCGAGCAGGCGGGTTTGGGTGGCGCGGGCGGCCAGCAGCATCTGGGCTTCTCCGCGTTGGTGCAGCTGATTCAGGACCGTGTTCAGGATCCAGGCAGCCATGACAAGCCAAACTAGCGCAACGCTGGCCGTGACGGGCCATAAGTAGCGCGTGCGCAGCCGGGGTGCGGCGCGGCTGCCAGAAGGACCTGGGTGTTGATCCTCAACCGACAAGTGGATCCCCCGAAATGCGGTGATTGACCGATACGGATAAGGTCATGAGCCACCAGAAATGGGATGAATAGAAGGACAAGAACATCCGTTGCCGAACGACAACGATTCTATTTCATTGTACGTCATTTTGGTGAAACCCGATCCGTTTTAGAGGGGCGAATTTGGCTGTGCGCGGCATGGTACAATACCCCCAGGAGGCGCTCGTGGCCATTATTCTAATTCTACGCAAGCAGGAACACCGCATTGAGGATAAGCAGAAAATCACCGTGGCGGCAGCGCTGGCACGCTTGGGGCTGTCTTCGGAGACGCACTTGGTGCTGCGCGACGGCGAATTGCTGACGGATGACGCCCTGCTGCGCGATGGGGATCAGGCGCAGTTGATTGCGGTGATTTCTGGGGGGCGGGCATGAACGTGATGCGCTGCAAGAAGTGCGGCGGAAAGGCCGCGGTGCAGATGAAGCAGCACAACCTGGCGCTGTGCCGGGAGCATTTTTCGGAATGGTTTGTGGAACAGACCGAGCGCACCATTCACAAATACCGCATGTTTAAGACGGACGAGCGCGTGCTGGTGGCGGTTTCGGGGGGCAAGGACTCGCTGGCGCTGTGGGATGTGCTGGCGAAGCTGGGCTACGACACCGTGGGGCTGTATATTCATCTGGGGATTGAAGAAGCCGAGGGCTATTCGGATCATTCGCTGGCGCTGGCGCAGGCTTTTGCCGCGGCGCGCGGGCTGCGGCTGGAGGTGACGCATGTGCCGCAGCGTTACGGCGAATCCATCCCGCAGATGGCGGCGCGCACGGCGCGCGGAAGGCACCGCGCCTGTTCGGTGTGCGGGGTGGTGAAGCGCCACTCGATGAACGAGGCCGCGCTGCGCCTGGGCTGCGGGGTGCTGGCCACGGGGCACAACCTGGATGATGAGGCGGCGGTGCTGTTTAACAACACCTTGAGCTGGTCGGTGGATATGCTTTTGCGGCAAAGCCCGGTACTGCCTGAAAGTCCCGGATTCCCGCGCAAGGTGAAGCCGCTGTGCCGCTTTTATGAACGCGAGTCGGCGGCCTATGCCATTCTCAATGGGATTGAATATGTATATGAAGAGTGCCCGCACGCGGTGGGCAGCACCTCTTTGGTGAATAAGGCGCTGCTGAACCAGTTGGAACAGCAGTCGCCGGGCTCCAAGCTGCGCTTTTACAGCACCTTTTTGAAGGCCAAAGCCCAGGGGGCCTTTGCGAGCGCGGGGGAAGGGCACGCGGAGCCGCCGCCGCTGCAATTTTGCCCAAGCTGCGGTCAGCCCACCACCACGGCGGGGCTGTGCCTGTTTTGCCGCCTGGTGGGCGGCAGCGCGCCCCAGGAGTGAAAGAAATGGGGCCGCCCGCGCGGGGCAGCCCCATGAACCTGCGGCTCAGGCCAGTTCCAAATAGCGCTGAACTTCCCAATCCATGACATGAATGCGGTATTGATCCCATTCTTCCCACTTCGCGCGGAAGAAGGCTTCGAAGACGGTTTCGCCCAGGGCTTCGCGCAGGACGGAATCGCGTTCCAGCTCCTGCAAGGCTTCGCGCAGGGAGGCGGGCAGTTCGCGCACGCCCAATTCGGCGCGTTCTTCTGCGGTGAGGTGATAGACGTTGACGTTCTGCAGCGGGGCGGGCGGGGTGAGACCGCGGTCAATGCCGTCCAGAGCGGCGCCCAGCATGGCGGCGAAGGCCAGGTAGGGGTTGCAGGAGGGGTCGGGGCAGCGCAGTTCAGCGCGCACGGCCTTATCCAGGCCTTTGGTGAAGCGCGGGATGCGGATGAGCGCCGAGCGGTTGGTTTGCGCCCAACCCACGTACACGGGGGCTTCGTAGCCGGGGACGAGACGCTTGTAGGAGTTGACCGAGGGGGCTACCACGGCCGAAAGGGCGCGGGCGTGGGCCAGCTGGCCGCTGATGAAGCCGTAGGCCAGGGGCGACAGGTTGAAGGCGTCGCTGGGGTCAAAGAACAGGTTCTGACCGTTGGCATCGAACAGGGACTGGTGACAGTGCATGCCGGAGCCGTTGATGCCGAAGATGGGCTTGGGCATGAAGGAGGCCACCAGACCGTGCTGGGCGGCGATGGCTTTGACGGTGTATTTGAGGGTGAGGACGTTGTCGGCGGTGCGCAGGGCCTCGGCGAAGCGGAAGTCAATTTCGTGCTGGCCCAGGGCCACTTCGTGATGGCCGACCTCGATCTCCAGGCCCATGTTGTTGAGGGCGTCCATCAGCTCAGAGCGCACGCGCACGGCGTCGTCGTTGGGGGAGAAGTCAAAATAGCCGCCGACATCAAAGGGCACGGGGTGAATGGTGTCGCTGCCGTTGCGCTTGAAGAGGAAAAATTCCGGTTCGGGGCCGACGTTGTAGGTCCAGCCGCGGGCTTCGACCTTGGCGATCATGCGCTTAAGCGCGCCGCGCGGGTCGCCAGCGAAGGGCTGGCCGTCGGGGGTGTAGATGTCGCAGAACAGGCGCGCACGGCGCAGCTCCGCAGGAGTCCAGGGGAGGACGGCGTAGGTGTCCATATCCACGCGCAGGTGCATATCGGATTCCTGAATGCGGGCGAAGCCTTCGACCGAGGAGCCGTCGAACCATACGCCGTTATCGAGGGCGCCGGGGAGCTGTTCCACGGGGATATCGAGGCTTTTCACCGAGCCGGTGACGTCGGTGAACTGGAGGGCGATGAACTTTACGCCGTCTTCACGGGTGCGCGCCAATAGATCTTTTGCGTCCATACCAAATCTCCTTAACTTAAAATGTGCAGGCATGCAAGGCATGCCTGTTGAATAGCCAAACAACGTGGATGAGGGGCATCCCTTCCAAACGAAAACAAGGCCGGGCCGGGAATTGGCTCGACACCACTGCGCAGGCTCTGTGACGCCCGTCGCCGGACGTTTTTCAGCTTGTGCTGATTGGGAAGGGAGAAAGAAGCCCGTGGTCAGGCTTCAGAGGCATCCGCTGATCATTCGATTTTTCCCGGTTTGGCCCCCACCGGGTTAGCGCTCTCTTCGCAGAGAGGAACCTCCACCTCGTCATCTCGCGCGGGCGCGAGACTCAGCCGCTAGATCTCCAGATATTCAATTATTAACTGCGACAATCGTAACCAAAAAAAGGGGGCTTGTCAACCCCTTAAATTGAGCTGACAGGCCCCTTTTGGGTGGATTGAAGGCTTTTTGTTTAGAGAATGCTTTC
>DAIOUB010000106.1:0-6963 GCA_036751735.1 Levilinea sp.
TTTTGTGATAGGGTTTGCGCCAGTGCAATGGGTGACGATAAAGCGCAAGCCTTTCGACCACGCCATTGGCACTCTATGGAGAGGATATGGATCAGGTTCCCGCTTTACTCAAAGAATTGACAGAAGCTTCTGGAATATCTGGATATGAGGGTCCGGTGCGCGAGGTCGTGCGCCGGTATTTTGCACCTTTTGGCGAACTGCTCCAGGATAAAATTGGCAGTTTGATCGTGAAGGCGGCCGGCAGCGCAGAAAACCCGCGGGTGATGATTGCCGGCCATATGGATGAAATCGGTTTCATGGTCAAACACGTCAACAAGAACGGCTTTATCTACTTTTTACCGTTGGGTGGGTGGTTTGATCAGGTTTTGCTGGGGCAGCGCGTGGTGATTTTGACCTCCAAAGGCCCGGTGGTGGGGGTGATTGGGGTGAAGCCGCCGCATATGCTGAGCGCGGAAGAACGCAGCAAGGTGGTGGCGAAGAAAGACATGTACATTGACATCGGCGCGACCAGCCTGGAAGAAGTGGAAGCGGCGGGCGTGCGCATGGGCGACCCGATTGTGCCGCGGGCGGATTTTGTGGAACTGGCCAACGGCAAGACCTACCTCTCGAAGGCCTTTGACGACCGCGTGGGTGTGGCGCTGATCATCTCGGCGTTGGAGGCCCTGAAAGGGGAGACCCACCCGAATACGATTTACGGCGCGGCCACTGTGATGGAAGAGGTCGGTGTGCGCGGGGCGACCACCAGCGTGGAAATTGCCCAGCCGGATGTGGCCATCATCCTGGAATCGGACATCGCCGGGGATGTGCCTGGGGTGAAGCCGGAAGAATCCAGCGTGATGATGGGCAAAGGCCCCTCGCTGTTGATGTACGATGCGCGCATGATCCCGAATTTGAAGCTGCGCGACCTGGTGATGGAAACGGCCAAAGAAATTGGCGTGCCGCTGCAAACCTCAACGATTGAAGGCGGGGCGACCGATGGGTCTGTCATCCACCTGTATAAAACGGGCGTGCCGACGGTGGTTTTGGGCGTGCCCTGCCGCCACATTCATTCGCACAGCTCGATATTACACCGCGACGATTACGACGCGGCGGTAAAGCTCTTGGCGGCGCTGCTGAAGCGTCTGGACGCGGCCACGGTGGCCGGGTTGACTCAATAATTGTGCGTTCGATCCCCCTTGTGACCAGGAGGCTCAATGTCCGACCAGTTTTTTAAGAATATTACCGCAGATTTGCAGAAGAAAATTGAAGGCTTCCAGCCGCAGTTTGAAGCCCGCGATGTGGGCACGGTGCTGGAAGCAGGTGATGGGATCGCAATGGTGGAAGGCCTCACCGGCGTTCGCTCCCAGGAACTGGTTGAATTTGCCAACGGGGTGATCGGCGTGGCCTTCAACCTGGAACAGCACCGGGTGGGCGTCATCATTCTGGGTGAATATTCCGAAATTCACGAGGGGATGATGGTTCGCACCACGGGGCGGATCGCCTCGGTGCCGGTGGGTCAGGGGCTGGTGGGACGGGTGATTAACCCCCTAGGCCAGCCGATTGACGGCAAAGGCCCGCTGAGCTTCACTGGGTACCGCCCGATTGAACGCATTGCGCCGGGAGTTGTGGCCCGGCAAGATGTGGATACCCCGGTGCAGACCGGTATCAAAGCAATTGATTCGATGATCCCGATTGGCCGCGGCCAGCGCGAATTGATCATTGGCGACCGGCAGACGGGCAAGACGGCCATCGCGATTGACACCATCATCAACCAGAAGGGCAAAGACCTGATCTGCATCTATGTGGCTATCGGTCAGAAGAAGGCGGCTGTGGCGCGGACGGTGGCGCTTTTGGAGCGCTTTGGGGCGATGGAGCACACCATTGTGGTGATGGCGGCGGCGGATGATGCGGCGGCGCTGCAATATATCGCTCCCTATTCGGGCTGCGCGATTGGCGAAGATTTCATGGAGCGCGGACAAGACGCGCTGGTGGTGTACGACGATCTTTCCAAGCACGCCTGGGCTTACCGCCAGGTTTCTTTGCTGCTGCGGCGGCCGCCAGGACGCGAGGCCTTCCCGGGGGATGTGTTTTATCTGCATTCCCGCCTGCTGGAACGGGCGGCCCGCATGGCTGTGCATTATGTGATTGTGCCTAAGACGCTGGAGAAGGCCAAAGCGGCCCTCTCGGACAGCGTGAACGGGGTGGAATACAAGGGTGTGCGCGGACAGCACGAGGCCGAAGAGACGCTGAAGACGATGGACAACGCGGATGCGTACCAGGCTGTGCCGTTGGAAGGCACGGGCGGGTCGCTGACGGCGCTGCCGATCATCGAGACCCTGCTGGGCGACGTGTCGGCCTACGTGCCTACGAACGTCATTTCGATCACGGATGGGCAGATTTATCTGGAAAACAGCCTGTTCAATGCCGGCATTCGCCCCGCGGTGAACGTGGGTATTTCGGTGTCGCGCGTGGGCGGCTCGGCCCAGATTAAGGCCATGCGGCAGGTGGCGGCCAGTCTGCGCCTGGATATGGCCAACTACCGCTCGCTGGCGGCCTTTGCGCAGTTTGGCTCGGAACTGGACAAGACCACCCAGGGCCAGCTGAACCGCGGTCAGCGGCTGCAGGAACTGTTGAAACAGCCGCAATATGAGCCTATGTCCGTGGAACACCAGGTGATCGGGCTTTTCGCGGGGACGAACGGCTTCGCGGATCAGGTGCCGGTGGAGCGCATTCGCGCCTGGGAACTGGATCTGCTGCGCTTTATTGAAACCAACCACCCCGAGTTGGGGCGGGATATTGCTCAGAAGAAGCAGATCACGGCGGAAACCAAAGATAAATTGATGGAAGCGCTGCGGACCTTCAACATGACCTGGCAGGCTTAGGCGCTGGAGGACTGATCCATGCCTTCCACTCGAGAAATGCGGCTCCGTATTCGGAGCGTTAAGAACATTGCCCAGGTGACGCGTGCGCTGGAGGCGGTGAGCGCCAGCAAAGTGCGGCGGGCAACCCAGGCGGTGACGGCGACCAAACCTTACGCCGAAAAGGCCTGGAAGGTGCTGGTGCACCTGGCGCGGCAGCCTGGGCATAATGCCCTGCACCCGCTGCTGAAAGAGCGCGATGAAGTGAAGCGGGTGCTGGTGTTAATGGTGAGCGGCGACCGCGGGTTGGCGGGTGCGTACAACGTCAACATTTTGCGTTACACGCTGGAAGCCTTCAAGGATTTCAAGCAGCCGGTGTCGTTTGTGGTGGTGGGACGTAAGGGCCGCGATTTGCTCATGCGACGGCGGCTGAATGTGATCGCTGAATTCAGCGACCTGCCTTCACCGCCCAGCTTTATCGACGTTTCACAGGTAGGGCGCTTGCTGGTGGATGATTTTCTGCGCGGTGATTACGACCAGGTGTATTTGTGCTACACCAATTTTGTGACCATGCTGCGCCAGGAACCGGTGATCCAAAAATTGCTGCCGCTGGAAGTGGAATATGTGGCGGACGGCAAGCATGACAAAATGGGCACCCACATGACCCACTCGGTGTTCACCTATGAGCCGGATCAAAACGAAATCCTGAATCAAATTGTGCCGCGGTTTACAGCCTTGCAGGTGTATCAGGCGATTCTGTCCTCGCAGGCGAGTGAACACGCTGCGCGGATGGTGGCGATGCGAAATGCGACCGACAGCGCGTTGGAATTGATCGATTCCTTGCAGCTGGACTACAATAAGGCGCGTCAGCAGGCGATCACCAACGATATCCTGGATATTAGCGGCGGCGCAGAAGCCCTGGCCCAATCGGGCGCATAGGGGATCATGCCGCAAGGTTCGAAGCGAAATTAATTGGAGGAAGCAAATGGAAGCAACTACCGGGCGCGTTGTACAAATCCAGGGCAGCGTAGTTGATGTGGAATTTGGGGAAGGCAGTCTTCCTGAAATTTATGAGGCGGTAGAGGTGGAAGCCCCGGAAGGGACTTTGGTTTTGGAAGTGGAACGCCACCTGGGCCGGAACATGGCGCGCTGCGTGGCGATGGATTCCACCGACGGTCTGCTGCGTGGTTTGCCGGCGCACCGCACCGGAAAGCCTATTCAGGTGCCGGTGGGGCCAGAGACTTTAGGCCGAATTTTCAACATTTTGGGTCAGCCGGTGGACGGTCACGGGCCAATTCAGAGCACGGTGCGCTACCCCATTCACCAGGCCGCACCTTCGTTTGACCAACAGGCGACGCGGGTGGAAGTTTTTGAAACGGGTTTGAAGGTGGTGGATTTGATCGCCCCGTTCACCAAAGGCGGCAAGACCGGCATTTTTGGCGGCGCGGGCGTGGGCAAGACCGTGATCATTCAAGAGCTGATCCGCTCGATCGCGACAGTACACAAAGGCAAATCTGTGTTCGCGGGGGTGGGCGAGCGTACCCGTGAGGGCACGCAGCTGTACCGTGAAATGTTGGAATCCGGCGTGATGAAAGACACGGTGATGGTGTTCGGTCAGATGAACGAGCCGGCGGGCGTGCGTCTGCGTGTGGCGCTGACGGCGCTTTCGATGGCGGAATACTTCCGTGATCAGGGCATGGACGTGCTGCTGTTCATTGACAACATCTTCCGCTTCACCATGTCGGGTTCAGAAGTGTCGGCGCTGTTGGGGCGTATGCCTTCGGCGGTGGGCTACCAGCCGACCCTGGCGACCGAGATGGGTGAGCTGCAGGAGCGCATCACCAGCACGCGCACCGGCTCGATCACGTCTATGCAGGCTGTGTACGTGCCCGCGGACGACTACTCGGACCCGGCGCCGGTGGCCACTTTCACCCACCTGGACGCGACCATCGCCCTGGAACGCTCGATCGCGGAGAAATCCATTTATCCGGCGGTGGATCCGCTGGCTTCGACCTCGCGTATTTTGGACCCCAACATCGTGGGTGAGGAGCATTACCGCACCGCACGCGATGTGCAGCGGGTTTTGCAGCGCTACAAAGATTTGCAGGACATCATCTCGATTCTGGGCATTGATGAATTGAGCGAAGATGACAAGCTGATTGTGGCGCGTGCCCGCAAGATTGAGCGCTTCTTCTCGCAGCCGATGTTTGTGGCAGAGCAGTTCACAGGCCGGGAAGGGCGCTATGTGCCCCTGCGTGAGACGGTGCGCGGTTTCCGTGAGATTCTGGACGGAAAGCACGACGATCTCCCCGAACAGGCCTTCTACATGGCCGGGGTGATTGATGAGGTGGTGGAGCGGGCCAAGGAAATGGCCTAAGGAGACTGAGGATGCCCATCCGCTGTGAAATTGTCTCTCAGGATCGGGTGGTGTACACGGACGATGTGGACATCGTCGTGCTGCCCGGCGCGGGGGGTGTGATGGGTATTTTGCCCAATCACTCGCCGGTGCTGACCACCTTGCAGTTCGGGATTATCACGGTTCGCAAGAAGGGTGAAGAGCAATTCTTCACTGTGGCGGGCGGCGTGGCTGAGGTGCAGCCAGACCAGGTGACGGTTTTGGCCGACGCGGCTGAAAATGTGGAAGAAATTGACACCCAGCGAGCCGAAGCGGCGCGGAAACGAGCCGAGGAGCTGCTGCAGAAGGGTGTTGGGCCGGATACCGACCAATACCTGGCGATTCAGGCAGCGCTGCGGCGTTCGAACTTGCGCTTAGATGCTGCCCAGCGTCTGCGGCGCTCGCGGCGATCTTAATATTTCAATCATGGAGCAGTATGCCTGTCTTTTCTAGAGAGTTTGGGGTAGATTTGGGAACCCTCAACGCTGTGGTGGCTGAGGGGAACCAGATTTTAATCCAGGTACCGTCCGTAGTTGCGATCATCCCTGAAGAACGGAAAATGGTCGAATGGGGACAGGCGGCAAAGGATATGATGGGGCGCGTGCCGGATAATATTCAGGTGCTGCGCCCATTGCAAAACGGCGTGATTGCTGACTATGAGGTGACCGAGGCACTGCTGCGGGTGATGTTGGAGCGGGTTTCGGGGATGACCTTGTTCTTCCGTCCCCGGATCATGCTGACGGTTCCCTATGGGATCACCTCGGTGGAAACACGCGCTGTGCATGAAGCCGGGTTAGGGGCGGGCAGCCGCGAAGTGTACCTGATTCAGGCCCCGCTGGCGGCGGCATTGGGCGTGGATTTGCCCATCTCGACCCCAACCGGCAATATGATCATCTGTTTGGGCGGTGGAACCGCCCAGGCGGGCGTGCTGGCGATGAACAACATCGTGACTGCCGAGACCAGCCGGGCTGGCGGCCTGCGTATGGATGAGGCCATCATCACCTATGTACGCAAGAAATTTGGCGTGATCATCGGCCAGCCCACCGCGGAGCAGGTGAAGCTGCGCATCGGCGCGGCCGTGCCGCAGGAGCAGGTGCAGAGCGTTGAGGTTCAGGGGCAGGACCAGGTGACGGGGCTGCCGCGGCCGATTTCGCTGACCACGGACGACGTGGTGGACGCGCTGCAGGAGCCTTTGGGTGAGGTGGTGAACACGGCGCGGCGGGTGCTGGAAAAAACCCCGCCGGAGCTGATTTCAGACATCATTGACCGCGGCGTGGCGCTGTGCGGCGGCGGGGCTTTGATGCGCGGCATTGACAAGTATCTGACCAAGGCGCTGGGCATTCCGGCGTATCTGGTGGACAACCCCAACACCTGCACCGCCGAAGGGGCCGCGCGGGCGATTGGCATGCGTGAAGCGCTGCGGCGCAGTTTGGTGATGGTGTAGGCACGTATCGTACCGATCAAAAAGACCGGAGGCAAGCTGCTGCTCCGGTCTTTGTGTTTAAGGAGAGGAACCGCTTATTCCAGATAATAGGTCATGTGCTGCAGGCTGATGATGGGGTCAATATATTCGACCTGCACATGCTTGGGAAGGCTGAGCACCAGGGGGGCGTAATTGAGGATGGCGGTCACGCCGGCTTTGACCAGGTCTTCGGCGGCTTGCTGGGCGACAGCGGCGGGCACGGTGAGCATGGCGATTTTGACCTGGGCCTCATGGATGCGGGCGGGCAT
>DAIOUB010000106.1:7063-10404 GCA_036751735.1 Levilinea sp.
TGGGCGGCGGAGATGCCCAAAATGTCCCCCAGTTCTTTGGAGGAAGTGGTTTGGACGGAGCGTTTTTGAAGGCGCTGGAGGGCCTGGAGGTAGCGGGGTAAACGGCCAACGACAATATCTGGGATGGTGAGTTTTCGGTTCATGCGCATCCTCCAAAGAAAGGGGTAGGCAGATGGTGAACAATGTGCACTAATATTACCAGATTGTACCGAATCACACAAAGAAATCAAGCTAATCTGAATATAAAAAGTCATCGAAAGCGTCAGCAGGGGTGAGCTGCAGGTCAATGTTTTGCGTGTAGCCAATTTCAAGAGCGGCGAGCGGGAAGGGCAGATAGTGGCCGGCGGGATTCTCTCGGCTGGGATCTTCCGGCTGAGCCAGGTAGTCGGCGGAATCACAGCTGGTGGACAGCGACCACTGCCCTACGGAACGGGTGAGGGTGAAGGCCTGTGTGGGCGAGGCGTTCCAGTGGAGAGCGGTATGCTGGGGTTGAAACGGAAAATCGGCGCGGGGACAGGCGTCTGGGGTGAGCATGAGGGGTAAGCGGGTCAGCCCGTCACCCGCGCGGCGAAGGGAAAAATGCACCTCTGCGCCGTTCAGGGCAGCGGTGAGCTGGCGGCCGGAGGGGGTGGAAAGCGTGAGTGCTTCGGCGGAGAAGGATGGGGTGAAAACCTCCAGAGGCTCATTGGGGTGAAAGAAAGCCCCTGGAATTTCCCGCGGATCGGCTAGCGGGCCGTTGGATAGTTTCCAATCCAGCGGATCGGAATTGCCGACGGCGAACTGGGAAGGCAGGGCGATTGCTGACTGCGGTTGGCCGCCGTCTGAGTACACGGCGGTGAGCAGTCGGGCGCCCAGGGGGTCCAGGATCAGCAGCCAGCGGGCATTGGAAAGCACACATTCGGCCTGGCCGTCGAGATCAATGTCCTGGGAGCAGTCCTGCTGGCTGGAGGGCGCTTCTGCCCAGCGTGCGGCGAAGATCAGGTGGTGCAGAGGGGGCAGGTAATTGGCCTGCAGGCGCTGGCGCAGATAGGAGGCTGTGGGTTGGGCGGCCTGCTGAAAAGCCTGCCAGGCGGCGTCTGTGAGGGCATTGGCGGGCAGGGACTGAAGCTGATGGGCCAGGGATGCCTGGAGGGGGGCGTAGGCGGATGCGGGGGAGAGGAATTGACCCGTTTCGGAGGTGGGGCGCAGCGTAAAAGGCCGCGGCGTGCAAAGCAGATCGGGGCAGAGACTGGCGGGGGCCGGGGCGGGAGGAAAGGCGCGCAGGTCTTGAAGCGAGAGAATTCTGACCCAGGGCAGGCTGGCGAGATAGGCCAGATCAGTGGAGCTGGCGTCGGCCCAGGCGGTGGCGGCGAGGGAGCCGCCCGCGACCACGCCGTCATAGGGGTCTGGGGAATGCGCCGAGAGGAGCAGACGGCGCAGCAGAGAGTCGTCAACCCCCAGTGCGGTTGAACTGGAAGCGTAAGGGTGGGCGGGAAGAGGAATCAGGCGTTGGCCGCCGCGGCGCACCACCAGACGAGAGGCGCCCGGCAGGTAGGCGAAAGCAAAGTCATCATCACCCGAAAGCAGCGGAGAAAAGGCGGCGTTGGCAGGAGAGAGGCCGTAAGATTCAGTCAGTTTGCGGGATTGGGCCAGGGCATAGGCGGCGGCATAGGGGGTGGTTTTGCTGCCGTCGGCTAATTCCAGGAGGTCAGACTGCTCTAAGGCTGCCAGAGCGGGAATCTGACCCAGCAGGTCGAGGGCCTGGAGATTTTGAGGGGTTTTAAGGTCGGCCAAGGTCAGCGGCACCTGGGCGGAGGCGGCCTGTTCCAAGAGGTGCTTCAGCCCGTGACGGGTGCCATTGGGCCCGGCATGAGCCCCATCCCAGGAGCGCAGGAGGGCCGCCGGGGTGCGCGCGTCGAGGGTATCCCAAAATACAAGCAGCAAGGGAGCCGGGCAGGGGCTGAGTCCGAAAGCGATATACGCTCGGAGACCTCCACGGTTGAACCGTTCTCGGCGGGAAGCCAGTGCAGCTGCAGGCGAAGCTGGGAGGGATCGGCAGATGTGGGCAACTCCCATTGCAACGCACCGGATGGCAGCAGAATTTGCAGGGGCGCAGATGGTGTGGGCGTGCCAAACGTACGCAGGGTGGGCTGTTGGCCGCTGGCCAAGGTGATGACCTGGGCTGTGTCCCAGTCCTGGGTGGAAATGCCCGCGGGAAGGCCGTCTGATGACGCTAAATGAGAGCCAGGGCGATCATCGGCGAGGAGGATGAGCTGACCCGCGGGCAGGGGCTGTGCGGGGGTCAGGAGGAAATCAGCACGAAGCTGAACGGCATCTGTGAGGGCGCGGGCGGAAAAGGCGGCGAGCTGACAGACCTGTGCGGTGGGGCATGGGTTGAGCCAACGCACATTCTGCGGCTGCCAAGGGTCCGCAGAAGAAAAAAGAACTGGCTTTGCGGGTTGGCAGGCGCCCAGCGCCGAGACCAGCAAAGCCAGAAGTGCGGCAAGACACCAACGTGAACGCAGGCTTGCCCCGGGATGCACGGTTATTCCCGATCGCGGCCCATGAGCAAAAAGGCGTAATACAGCAGGGTGGACACCGCTTGAATGGCGGCGGCGACGTAGGTGAGGGCGGCGGCATCCAGAACGGCGTTAATGCCCTTAGATTCCTGCTGGTAGATCACACCCGAGGTGGTGAGCCAGGCCTTGGCGCGGCGGGTGGCGTCGAACTCCACCGGCAGGGTGATGAAGGCAAAGAGGGCGGTGGCGGCGAAGAGGAGCAAGCCAGCCCAGGCGATCTGCGTGCCGATGGTGCCGGCCAGGAAAAGGCCGACCATGAAGATGATAGGGCCTACCCAGCTGCCAATTTGCACAGCGGGGACCATGGCGGTGCGGAAGCGCAGGGGGACGTAGTTTTCGGAGTCCTGAATGGCGTGGCCGGCCTCATGGGCGGCGATGCCCGCGGCGGCCAGGCTGGGGCTGCCGTACACGTTGGGGGACAGGCGCAGAACCTTGTGCGCCGGATCGTAATGGTCGCTGAGGAAGCCGGAGACCTGCTCAACCCGCACGGAGCGCAAACCGCTGGAATCTAACATACGGCGGGCGACTTCGGCGCCGGTTAGGCCGACATAGCTGCGCTGGCGCGAATAGCGGTCAAACGCACCTTTGACTTTGAACTGTGCCCAAAAGCCGAGCAGCAAAGCCGGAAGGCTGAAAAGAAGATATAACCCGTACCCACCCAAGAAGCTGAACATAGATCCTCGCTTGATCTCCTGTGTTTTACTGTTAAAGGTTATGTGGCATCTTTGTACATCGGTTCTATTTTAGCTGGAAATGATTAAAAACAGTTTAAAGCTGTACAAG
>DAIOUB010000107.1:0-10285 GCA_036751735.1 Levilinea sp.
CTCTCCAGCGCACTGATAAAAAAGCCGCAATCGCGGCTTTTTTTGTTTAAGGGTGGGTACGACCTAAAGTTTGCGGGCAACAATATAATTCGCCAGTTCTTCCAGGGCGCTGCGCTCTGGGGAAGGGGGAACCGTGCGGAGGCTTTCCAGCCCGAGATGGACAAAGCGCTCCGCCTCCTGGTATGAACGTTCAATGGCGTGCGATTCGCGGATGGAGGCCACCGCGCGGCTTAGCTGCTCATCGCTGAGGCAGCGGCCCTGAAAAAGCGGCTGCACGTCGGGATCATCCGTGTGATCCTCCAGATAGTAGAGGCAGGGGAGGGTAACCAGACCCTGACGCAGATCGCTTCCCACGGGTTTGCCCATTTGGGCAGCGTCGCTGGTGAAATCGAGAATGTCATCAATAATTTGGAAAGCCATGCCGATCTGATAACCGTAATTGCGCATAGCTTCCACCGCCGGTGCATCCGCACCGCCAATGACGGCCGCAGACCAGGTGGAGGTTTCGAACAAAGAGGCGGTTTTGGCGTAGATGCGTTCGTAATAGTCATCGCGGCTGGCCTTGCAGCGGCTGGCGAACAACTGTGTGATTTCGCCGTTGACGATCACACCGAGCACATGGGCGAACTGGCGAATGACGGGGATGGATTCGGTATCCGCGGCCAGGACGGCAGCGCGGGCGAAGAGAAAATCGCCGGTGAGGACTGTGGCACCGGGGGACCATTGAGAATTGAGAGTGGGCAGACCGCGCCGCAGCAGGGAACCGTCAATAAGATCATCGTGCACCAGGGTGGCCGTGTGGAGCAGCTCGATGGCGGCAGCCAGGGTTTTTAAACGTTGGGGGTCGGCGCCAAAGGTGCGGCCCGACAGCAGGGTCAGCGATGTACGAATGCGCTTGCCGCCGGATTTGAGGATCAAATCGAGGGCATTACGCAAATCGGTATGATGACCCTCCATTTGGGCGAGCATCATGCCTTCGACGGCGCGAATATCGTCCTGAAGCGGGGCAAGAAATGAAAGGCTAGTGCTCAAGCGTGGTTCCCCAGGCAAATAAACGGTTGGCATTGTCTTGTGTAACTCCAACGATTTCAGCAGCGGGCCGCTGAAGAATTTCGGCCAGTTGATTGGCCACAACGGTAAGATAGGAAGGCTCGTTTCTCTGGCCGCGGTACGGGTGCGGCGGGAGAAACGGGGCGTCTGTTTCCAGCAGAAGTGAGGTGAGCGGCAGCTCGGCGAGGCTTGAATAGCGCGACTGCGCGCTCTTGTAGGTGATGGGGCCGCCTACACTCAGAAAGAAATTGGCTTTCACGGCTGCCTTTCCCAGTTCGGCCTGGCCGTCATAAGCATGCAGGACGCCGGGGCGGGCAGCCAGAGCGGGATGGGTGTGGGTCAGGCGGGCCTGCCAGTCCTGGAGGATGGGCCACAAATCCTCAACCGCCTGCCGATTGTGAATGATGACCGGCAGGCCGCATTCTTCCGCCAGAGATAACTGCTGCTCCAGAATTCGGATTTGAAGCTCCTTCGGCGCGCGATCTCGATAATAATCCAGACCAATTTCGCCGACAGCAACCACTTTGGGGTGCTGTGCCAGGGTTTTAAGGTGCTGGTAGGTCGAATCGTCCCAGGTGAGAGCGTCATTGGGGTGGACGCCGACACTGGCGAAGAGCCGCGGATCCGATTCGGCCAGTTCAAGCGCTGCGCGGCTGCTGTTGAGGTCGATGCCTGGGATCAGGATTTTGGTTAGACCTGAATCCCAGGCACGGACCAGCACCGCAGGCAGATCGTTGTCGAAGTGATCCAGATATAGGTGGCAGTGTGTATCTACCAGTCCCAAAGTTTATTTCAGCCCTGCGATTCGCAAGCCGTCCTGAAGGATGTCCTGCACGCGTGAGGCATCGGTGGTTTCGCAATACACGCGCATGATCGGCTCGGTGCCGGAGAAGCGGATGAGCAGCCAGCCGCCATCTTCCAGCACGAACTTGAATCCGTCGGTGGCGTTGAGCTCAACCACCTTGAAACCGCCGATGGTGGCGGGGTTGGCATCGAGGATGGTCTGTTCGCGCTGCTTGCGGTCGCCGGAAAAGCGTGAATCGATGCGGTCGTAGTAATGGGCGCCGACTTTGCTGTAAAGCAGATCAATGAGCTGCGAGGGGGTCTTTTGCAGCTTGACGAGCATGTCGAGGAAGTACAGACCCGCCAGGATGCCGTCGCGTTCGGGGACGTTGCCGCGGAAGGCGTAGCCGCCGGATTCTTCACCACCGATGAGGGCGTCTGTTTCCACCATCTTGGGGGCCACGTACTTGAACCCGACACCGGTTTCATACACGGGGACATTGTAGAGCTTGCCCAGGGTTTCGAGCATGCTGGTGGTGGAAAGGGTTTTGACGATGGCGCCGCGCTGACCTTTGACCTCTAACAGATAGAACGCTAACAAGGCATAAGCCTGCAGCTGATTGATGAAGTTGCCTTTTTCGTCACCGAAGCCCACCCGGTCGGCATCGCCGTCAGTGATGAGGAGCACATCCGCGCCCAATTCCACGGTGCGGTGGAGGCCGACGTTGATATTGGGGGGAATGGGTTCGGGGCGAGACATTTCCGGAAAGACCGGGTTGCGGGTGTTGTGGATTTCGAGGATTTGGGTTTTACCGCCGCCGAGGAGACGGGTGAACCAGCCGGCGCCGTTGCCCCACATGGCATCGAAGACGATTTTCAGCCCGGCATCTTTGATGGGCTGCAAATCAATTAAATCCTTGAGGTGCTCAATGTAAGCGATGGAGGCGTCGAAATGCACCAGGCGGCCCTGAGCTTCGGCTTCAGCGGCGGAAATGCGTTTGACGCTGGCGACAGAATCGGGGATGAGGGCTTCGATTTTCTTGAGCCCTTCAGGAGCAATGGCGCCGCCGTTTTGATCGCGAACTTTGAAGCCGTTATCTGTGGGGGGGTTGTGAGAGGCGGTGATATTGACCGCGCCGGCGGCTTTTTTGTCCACCACGGCGTAGGAGATGACCGGGGTGGGGGTGGGGCCGTCGGTTAAGTAGACACGAAGCTGGTTGGCGGCGAGGACTTCAGCCACGGCAAGGGCAAAATGTTCGGAGAGGAAACGTTTGTCGTGGCCGACAATGATCCAGGCGTCTTTTTTGCCTTCCGACAAGCAATAATCAGCAAAACCTTGCGCGCAGCGGCGGACGTTGTCAAAGGTGTAATCCTCTGCAATCGCTCCGCGCCATCCATCGGTTCCAAAGCGGATGTCTGAAGCCATCGAACCCTCCATGTGAAAATTTTAACCACTTTCGTAATTATATCAGCCCTTTGCAGGTGCGAAAAGCCCAACGCATAAGGTAAATGCTTCAAATCGGAGTAAATTAGGATGAAATAGAAGGCGGCCGATGAAAAAAGAGAACGTGCTATAATCAACCATTGTGACGGATGGAGGTATCTCGTGGAACAGAACGGATCTATTTACCTGGATTATGCGGCGACCACACCTTTAGACGGTGAAGTACTGGAGGCGATGCTGCCCTATTTTCGCGAAAATTTCGGGAATCCATCTTCCATTCACCGGTTTGGACAGCGGGCTGAGGCAGCTTTGGAGCAGGCTCGTGAGGCCGTGGCGACTGCGCTGAACGCACGGACGGGCGAGATTCTCTTTACGAGCGGAGGGACGGAGGGTGATAACCTTGCGCTGCGAGGGGCAGCCCTGTCCATGCGCAAGAAAACCGGGGCGCGGCGGATTTTGATCAGCCCGGTGGAGCATCATGCGGTGCTGCACACCGCCCAGCAGTTGGCCAGTGATTACGACTTTAAATTGGATTTTTTACCGGTGGACCGCTATGGACAGGTGGACCCGGAGGATGTGGAAGCCAGTCTGCACGCGGATACGGCCGTGGTTTCGGTGGTGTATGCCAACAATGAAATTGGGACGATCAACCCCATCGCGGAGATTGGAAAGATCTGCCGGCAGCGCGGCGTGCCCTTTCACACGGACGCGGTGCAGGCTGCGGCACATTTGAAAATGGACGTCGAGGCCGATCAGGTGAATTTTTTGGCGGTTGGCGCGCACAAATTTTATGGGCCGAAAGGGGTGGGCGCGCTGTATGTGCGCAGGGGAATGAAAATTCTGCCCACACAAACCGGCGGCGGGCAAGAGAACGGTTTTCGCGCGGGGACGCAGAACATCCCCTACATTGTCGGATTGGCCGAGGCGCTGCGCAAGGCGCAGACGGGTTTGGAGGCACGGCGCGAATATTTCACAAAGCTGCGCGACCAAATTATTGCGGGGGTGACGGCGAGCATCCCGCGCGCCAATCTGACCGGACACCCCTCACAGCGTCTGCCGAACCATGCTAGCTTTGTGTTTGAGGGGGTGGATGGGAATGCGCTGCTGATGATGCTGGATCTGGAAGGCTTTGCCTGCTCTTCTGGTTCGGCCTGCCGCGTGGGAACCCCAAAACCTTCTGAGGTGCTGCTGGCAGCGGGTTATTCCAAGAATTGGGCTTTGGGTTCGCTGCGGATCACCTTAGGGCAGGGCAGCACGCCAGAGCATGTGGAGCGGTTGTTAAACGTACTGCCGCGTTTGGTCGAAAAAGCGCGATCCTGAAACAGGAGAGGCGGCATGGGTGCAACGGTTGTTGTGGGGATGAGCGGCGGCGTGGACAGCTCGGTGGCGGCGGCCTTGCTGGTGGAGCAGGGCTACCGTGTCATTGGAATTATGCTGCGGTTGTGGAGCGAGGAGGGGCGAGAACAGGAGAACCGCTGCTGTACCCCGGATGATATGGCGCAGGCGCGGCGTGTGGCGGCCATTTTGGGCATCCCTTTTTACGCGGTGGATGTGCGCGATTTATTCCGAGACACGGTGGTTCAGAATTTTTTAGACGGCTACCGCGCGGGCATCACCCCGAACCCGTGCCTGGTGTGCAACCGGCAGATCCGCTGGGGACATATGTTGGAACAGGCGCTGAAGCTGGGGGCAGATTACCTGGCGACCGGGCACTATGCCTGTTTGGATTTGGCCAAAGACGGCAAAGTGCAGCTGCTGCGGGCTGTGGATGGAAAAAAAGACCAGTCGTATGTGCTGAGCATGCTGAATCAAAAACAGCTTTCGCGCACTTTGTTCCCTTTGGGGGGGCTGACCAAACAAGCGGTGCGGGAGATGGCGCTGAATTACCGGCTGCCGACGGCCCGGCGCAGTGAGAGCCAGGATTTATGTTTCCTGGGCGGTGAGGACTACCGCACTTTCCTGAAGCGGTACGTACCGGAGGCGGCTTCTCCTGGGCCGATTTATGATGGAGAGGGTACGCGTCTGGGGGAGCATGAGGGACTGGCGTTTTACACCATCGGACAGCGCAAGGGACTAAAGATTTCAAATCCGCAGCCGTTGTTTGTGCTGGATAAGAAAATGGGTGAGAACGCATTGATTGTTGGAACGGCCGAGCAATTGGGTCAGCAATGCCTGGAGACAGAAGGGTTTAACTGGATCGCCGAAGAAAGCCCCTGCGAGCCGTTCACCGCTGAGGTGAAGATTCGATATCGGGCGGCGCTGGCACCGGCGGAGATTCAGCCTCTTGAAAACGGCAATGTGCGCATGGTGTTTGATCGCTGGCAGCGCGACATCACCCCCGGGCAGGTGGCGGCCGTGTACCTGGGTCGGGTGGTTTTGGGTGGGGGGCGAATTGCGCGGGTGGGCGGCCGACGAGCCGGCCATATACCGGCGGATGAGAGGACGCTATGACCATTCCCGCTGTGCTGTTTGGCGTTTTGATCTCTACGCTGTATGGGGCAGCGTTTCATTTGTGGCGCGGGGGCAACCTGAGCAAACTGAGCCTGTACATCATCGCGAGCTGGATCGGCTTTTGGATTGGCCACGGTATGGGGGGATGGATGGACGTTTCTTTTTTGGATTTGGGCCCGCTGCATTTGGGCACGGCGACGATGGGAAGCCTGCTGTTCATTTGGATGGCGTCGTTATTAGATCCGCACCGAGACGATGAAAAATCTTGATCGGTAAACTGACGGTTCATTAAGGAGAGTCACCTTGGGATGGAATTTGCACGGAACGCACGCTCATGAGGGCGATTTAGTTGAATTAGTCGGCATGACCCATAAGCACTTTATTTTGGAACTTAAAGCTGGCGCAACCTTGCAAACCCACCGCGGGGTGATCTCCCACGATGATTTGATTGGACTGCCGTGGGGCAGCCAGGTGTTCAGCCATTTGGGGAACCCGTTCTTTTTACTGCAGCCGGCTTTGGGCGATTTACTGAAAAACACGCCGCGCAACACACAGATTTTGTACCCGAAGGAAATTGGCTTTATTCTGGTTAATATGGGGATTGGGCCTGGGCAGCATGTGTTGGAGGCCGGGACAGGATCGGGCTCTTTGACGCGGGCACTGGCGTTTGCGGTGGGCGACAGCGGGCATGTCACCACGGTGGAATGGCGTGAGGATATGCAGTCCCTGGCGAAGAAAAACATCGAACGCCTGGGGATGAGCGATCGGGTGACTTTTCGGCTGGGTGATATTGGGAATGGGTTTGGGGTGGAGAACGTGGATGCACTCTTCCTGGATGTAGCCAACCCATATGATTATATCGGGCAGGCGCGAGCCGCCCTAAAGCCGGGGGGATTCTTCGGCTCCTTGCTGCCGACGGTGAATCAGGTGAGCAAGCTGATCAACGCGCTGCGCCAGCACCAGTTTGGGTTTATTGATGTGTGTGAAATTTTGCTGCGATATTACAAGGCGGAACCCGAACGGCTGCGGCCCACCGACCGGATGGTGGCCCATACGGGATACCTGATCTTTGCACGGCCTGTGATCTACGCTGAAGGGTACGGAACCGAGGCTGATTCAGCCGCTTCCGCGCCGGATGACGCGGAGGAGGCAGGGGACGAGGATTAATGACGATGCACCCCGGAGGAGCACCGCTGCGGGAAGAGGATATTTATTCCCGGGTGCAGGCGGTGGAACGCGCACGGCAGGTTCTGCCCGCCACCAATGGGTTCCGGCGGGCGGCGGTGCTGATTCCGCTGGCGTGGAAAGATGAAGAATGGCAGGTGCTTTTTACGCGGCGAACGGAGACGGTGCAGAGCCACAAAGGACAGGTCTCCTTTCCGGGCGGGGCTGTGGAGCCCGGGGACCGTACATTGGAAGATACAGCGCGCCGCGAGACGTATGAAGAAATTGGCCTGGCGCCGGATCAAATTCGGATTGTGGGGCGGCTGCATGATTACCCCACAATCAGCGATTTCTTGATCACGCCGATTGTGGGCTTAATCCCCTGGCCGGTATCGTTTCAGGTGTCCGAAAAGGAAGTGCAGCGGGTGTTCTTCGTGCCGCTGCACTGGCTGGCCAAGCCGGCTCATTTTGAGGAAAGGCCGTATCTGCGCCAAAATGGGAAGGTGGAGCCGGTAATTTATTACCAGCTTTATGATGGCGAAATGGTTTGGGGGGTGACTGGCAGGATCACCGTTAACTTCTTGAAAATCTTAGGGATGTTATCTGAAGCTTAATAAAAACACCCCCTGGCGAACCAGGGGGTGTCTGCTTGAAAACCAATAGATCAGTCTTCGACTTCTTCTTCTTTCTTGCCTTTTTCGATCACTTCGGGTTCGGCCATGGTGGCTTCGCCTTCAACGACCGCCTCTTCGGCGCTGCTGCCGGTCACGACCACAATCATTTCGTCCACGTCGGTGTGGACGATCACATTGGAGGCCAATTTGAGATCGCGGACGTAGATACCGTCACCGATATTCTTGAGACCGGAAATATCCACCACGACGCGCTCGGGCAGGTCCTGGGGCAGGCTTTCGACTTCAATCGACTCGAGGCCGTTGATGACCACACCGTTGTAGTCTTTGACCGCGGGGGAGACGCCGTGAATTTCGATGGCGACGGAGGCGCGGATTTTTTCGGTGAGGGACACGGCCAGGAAATCCACATGCAGGAGGGTGCCGCGGACGTAATTCTTCTGCTTTTCGCGAACCAGGGCGGCGTGCATCTTACCTTCCAGCTCGATGTTGACCAGTGAGGACGAGGTCAGTGTGGCGAGGGTGCGGCTGGCTTCGCGCTGGTCCATGGTAATGGCGATGGGTTCCAGATGATGGCCGTAGATCACGCCGGGGAGCTTACCTTCGCGGCGCAGCGCGCCCACTTTCTTGCCCGTCACGGTGCGGCGAGCGGCTTTGATAACTGCTTTTTCCATTTCATCCATCCTTCGAGCGCCTCTCACCTCGTTAGAGGTTACCTTCGCTCTCGTGAAAAATTCCGGCAATGCCGGGTGGTTTGGGTTGAGCGGCTGAGCCTGAAACGGCAGGCGGTCAGCACAAGGATTGATTTTATCCTGAAAGGGGGAGAACGTCAACCGACAGAGGTCAATTTTCGCTGGGCGGGGGTGCGATTAACTGCGCATAGTCATCTGGGGTGTCGATATCCTGAAACACCTGGGGGTCGGGCCAGGGAATTTTACGGGGTGGAAAGCGAGAAAAAAGCTGGCGGCCGCCGGAATCACCCGTCAGGGTCGTCAGAGCGGCAAAGGTGGAGCGGTCGAAGAGGGTGGGATTGCCGGAGCGTCCCTGGGCTTCAGGAACCAGGATGGGGTAGGGTGAGGCGGCGTATTCCTGACGCAGGAGGTCAATGAGTGCAGCCGGTGTACGCGGCTGGTCGCCCAGGAGGAAAACCGCAGCGGCAACATGGGCGGGCAGGGCCTGAACCGCGGCGCGGATGGAGGAGGCTTGCCCGGAGGCCCAATCGGGGTTGGGTACGATTTGGACGGGGTAGCCGCGCGCGGCCTGCTGGATTTGGTCGGCATAGGCCCCCACCACGAGAATCAGAGGGGAAAGTCCGGACTGCAGGGCGGTTTGGAGTACGTGATGCAGGATGGGTTTGCCCTGCCAGATTTGCAGCAGCTTGGGCGCGCCGAAGCGGGAGGCTGCACCAGCGGCCAGGATGATGCCAGCGGTGGGCCGCCAGGATTCGCTGATTTCTGCGCGGCCGCAAGGGAGGGTGGAGTCTGGCTGTAGGTGCGCAAGATGGACGGATTGATAGGCAGGCAGCAGTTGGCGGGCGATGGCGCGGCCGGAGTTGACCTGAGCAGGGGTCACGGCGTGGGTGAGGACGGCTTGGGGAATGACACTGGCAGGGATGTTTTTCAGACCGCCGAAAGGATGGAGAAGGACATCGGCGATGGATTGAGGGGTGATGGGGGCATTTTCTGGCAGGTGGGCCAACGGGGAAAAACCAGCGGGATTGTAGACGGCTTCTTCAGATAAGGGCTGGCCGAGAGCTGCCAGACTGGCGACAACAAAAACGGCGTTGACAAATTCTGGGATGACAGGTTCGTGCGCTTTAGGGGCTTTGAGCAGGCATCTGCGCGCTCCATCGGCTTCGATGAGCAGGGGAATGCGGCTGTGGGCAGCAGATTCGGCCAGCCGGAGAAGGAAATGCTCTGGGAGGCCGGATACGCGCTCGCTGCGGGTGGGGGAGCCGGAGAAGAGGGTTAGACCGTCCGTAAAAGCGTGAAGGTCCACAGGCTGCGCAGGGTCGGTGACGACGATGTGCCGATCGGCCCAGCGGCACTGCTCTTGCGAGAGGTGGGTCGTGGTGGCCAGCCAAACCGGGGAGGATAAGCTGCGAGCGAGGGAGAACAGCAGGGTAGTTTTGCCCCCGGCGCCGACGATGGCAGCGCAGGTTTCGCGAGTCACATTCAATGCGGGGATGAGGTTGGGCATTGGGCGGCCTGGTTCTGAAAGATATGACTAATATACCATTGATTCCATGCGTTTTTCATTTGTCGGATTCGAACAATCACAGCTATAATCACAATGCGAGCAGTTGTATTCTACACTGGGATTGGGCGTCTCTAGCGCGTAAGTGCCAGTAAACGACATGCCATAGAAGGAGAATAAAATGAAAGTCTTTGTAGACCCCGATATCTGCATGGGTTGCGGCGTATGCGAGACCATCGCACCTCTGGTTTTCGAATTAGGGGAGGACGGGATTGCAAAAGTGCTGGTGGACATCGTTCCGGTTGAATTAGAGGCGGATGTGCGCCAGGCGGTTGAAGAATGCCCCGAAGAGGCCATTTCGATTAAGTAACTGCTTGAAGTATTGAAGGTTGAATCGCCCTGGGTGATCTGGGGCGATTTTGCTTTCTGCAAGTTGAATTGCGGCCAGGTCTGGACAGATCGGGCGCTGGGTGGTAAAATTTTGTCGTTGTTGGGGGTTCGTCTAACGGCAGGACAGCAGACTCTGGATCTGTTTGTGGAGGTTCGAATCCTTCACCCCCAGCCT
>DAIOUB010000108.1:0-6684 GCA_036751735.1 Levilinea sp.
AATGCAGCAGATCCCAGGTACGTCCGCGGCGGTACACCATGCCGCGCTGGCGCACGTCCAGGCTGAAACCCGCCGCTTTCAGGCGTTCTTCCATCCCAAAGCGGGTTTCTGACAGGCGCATGGTCACGTAATCCAGATTCAATTCCATAAAGAGGTAGCGCAGCGCCAGGCGCAGGGCATCTTCCTCGGCTTCGGCTTGCCCCTCGGGTTCGGCGATCACCAGATCAAACCAGGCCGTGCGGTGCGAAATCTGAATGCCGCGCACGCGAAAGAAACCGATCAACTGGTCGTCGGCTTTTCTGCGCAGCAGAAAATAGAGCACCTGCATGCTTTCGAGATCTTTTTTGTGCCCCTCATAAAATTTCTGAATTTCAAAAGCCGCCAGAGGGCGCGGGGCATTGGGGCGGTAGTAGCTGGCCACGTCCAGGTCATAGGTCCACCGCGCTTCCTCGGCGGCCGTTTTTTCCGGGTCAATCTCGCAAATTCTCACCCGCTTACCCTCAAATAAAGGGGTTTCAATCATGTCGGCGTCTCCTCCTTTTCTATAAAGCCTTCAAAAACAAGAAAAACGGCCCTTGGGCTGAAAGCCGCACGGGCGCGTTTTCAACCTCAAGAGCCGTTCTCAAGCATGCTGCCGAAGTGAGCCGGGGTGGGCTTTAACCCCACGCCGCCCAGACGGCAGGTGCAGTGGGCCTGATCCGGATGCAGTTCCTGCAAGGGTTTAGTGTTCAATGCAAGGTGCTTCATAGATCTCCGCCGCATTGCGCATCACCCATCGGTAACAGGCGTATGCAAAAGTCTCACGCTGGCATATTCCATCCTCCAGGCTAATAATCTCAAAACCGCCTGAGTCGCGGAACAATCCGGTCATATCTTCGATGCTTTCTGGGCCGTCAATTAAATCGCCCAGTGAGATTACAAACACACGGTGAATCAATCCCTCGCGCACATCCCGTTTCAGCTGCTGGTACGCGCCGCGGAATAAATTCTCCAGGTTGTTAATGTCCACATAAATCGCCACCAGCTGATCCGGGTTCATTTGGTTTTGAATGGCGCTCAACCCGGCCAAAAGCTGTCTGCGCGCGCTGGTGCTGTACACCGCATCTTCGGGGAGACTGCCGCACACATAGAAGCCAAATGCTTCAGGCTGGCCGGCAATCTCCGGCTTTAGGTAATCAATGCGGTATCCTCCATGTCGGGTCAACGTCTCAAACATATGCCGCTCCTTCATCTGTTCCTTTGTGTTCCTTTTTCCAAACCAATTGGCCTTGCGAACGGCCCGAAGTTCGCAGCCACCGCAGATCCAAAATCAACAAAAAGCCTTACCCAATCCTGTTTTGAATGTCATTTCTGTCCTCCGCGCCGCAACAAAAAAGGCCACGGGATTCCCGCGGCCTGAGTTTTCACCCAACAAAAAAGCCGCGGGACTTGGAGCACGCCCGTGGCTTTGAAGAGACGACTGGTTCTTCTAACCGGGAGTAGGCGCACTCCGAGAAGGTACAACAGCACCACCGCCAGAAACGACGGCCGCAGAGCAAATCATGAACGTAGGAAGAATGTTGTAAACCATCTCTTGCGCCTCTCCTTTCTTAGAATTTACATCAAGTCCAGTTTAGCACGCCGCCCCAACCCGTGTCAAGAACTTAGCGCTTGTCTCACAAAAGACTGGTCAAATGGGTAGGTCGCCCCCTCACCATCTGGCCGTCTATGGGCGCCCCTGGTCCGCGGACGGGCGGTCGCTCACCAGATGAAAGTGCAGCTGCCCCACCTCCTGAAACGCCCCACCGTTGGCGATCAGCCGATATCCACCCTCTTCCAGACCCAATTCGCGCACCAGGCGCTGCACGGTTTCCATCAGCGCGCCCCAAAAAGCCCCCTCCCCCGCCGGAACCGCCGTCAGGCTGGGGTAGGCCCGCTTGGGCACGATCAAAATGTGGGTGGCGTAGGCCGGCTGCGGGTGCCAAAAGGCCACCAGCTCCTCCGTATCCACCAAACGATCCACAGGCAGTAAGAAGCTCATCTTTGCAAATACCCATCCAATCACCCGCCCCACGGCGGGCCGGCGCGCCAGTTGAATTAGCCTTGCCTTCCATTCCACACGCATGGCAGATCACTCCCTTGCTGCCCCCAGTATAGCCCCCGCGCCGCCGCACGGCAATGCCTGTGGGCCGCGTTTCCCCCCGCAGCCCAAATTTCGGTTAAAATGACCCCATTCTGTCCGATGGAGTGTGTGTGTTGACCTCTCGCAAGCGTGTGTTATGGGCTTTGCTTCCCCTCATCCTGGCTTACTTTATCCTTTTCATCTTCCCCAACGCCCAGGGCGCCGCGGATGAGCACATGCTCTTCCTCACCTCGCCGGACGAGAACATTCAGTACCCCAACCTGCTGCGCATGCTCACCCCCGGCAGCACCCTGATTGAATCCCTCAAGCATTTCTTTAACCACCAGCATTATATTTACGGTTATCCATTCTATTTCTTCAACGCCCTGGCCGCCCTGCCCCTCAAGATCCTTTACGGCGCCGACCTGGCCGCCCATACCCAAACCCTGATCCTCTTTCTCCGTCAGGGCATCAGCGTTCTGCCCATGCTGGCCGCCCTGCTGATCTTCACCGCCCTGCAGACTGGCCTGCGCTCTTTTTGGCGCTCGGCTGTGCTGTTCCTCTTCCTGGCCTTTGTCCCCGGCGTGTTTCGCCAGAATATCCAATGGTGGCATCCCGACGCGCTCACCGTGCTGGCCGTGGCGCTGACCTTTTACTTCCTGGACCGCGACCAGCTGCGCTTTGGGCGCAATTTCTATTTTGCCGCGGCAGCCTGCGGTCTGGCCGCTGGTATCAAGCTCATCGGCTTTTTCTTCTTCCTGGCCGTCGCCTGGTACCTGCTCACCGGGCTGCGCCGCCGCTGCCTCACCTGGCCCCAGGCGCTGAAAGCCGGTGCCTTCTTCATCCTGATCCTCTTTGCGGTCTTTATCCTCTCCAACCCCCTGCTGCTCATCCCCCAAACCCGCGCCGCCATCCTCCAGGTGCATCAGGATCACAACTTCTCCTTCACCCACGGCTGGGAAAATCAGGACGCCTACGCCAAAGGGCCGCTCTCCTGGCTGCCGGTGCTGGAACGTTGGTACGGCAGCGCTTATTTCCTGGCCTTTGCCCTGCTCTCCCTGCTAATGGCCGCCCTGGCCGGGCCGCGCCGCCTGCATAACCAGCTCATCCTGGCCTGGGCGCTGCCCTACACAGCCTACCTCGGCTGGGTCATCGCCGTGCGCCCCGATCATTACTGGCTGCCAGTGCTGATCCCGGTGTTTTCTGCGCTGCTGGCTCTCACCGAGCTGCCCTCGCCCGCCCGCCCCAGCGGTGAGGACGCCCCCGCCCCCCGCGTGGCTTTTCCGCGCGCGGCCCCCATCCTGCTGGTGGGCTTCCTGCTCGCTGCCCAATTTATCGCCAACCTGCAAACCGATGCACGTCTCTACCGCCGCAGTCTGGATCTGGAACCTCTGCTGCGCGCCTGCGACACCACCCCCATCCTGTTTAGCTCCGGTGAAGCTTTCGAACCGGAGGCTGGCCGCTGGTACGTGGTGCAGCAGACCCAGGCAGACCCTGTGACCCAGCGCTTCTCGGTGCTCTCCCCCGGCCAGCCCCTGCCCGCTGACAGCCAGCAGGCCTGGGGCTGCTCCTCTGTCGAAAAAGCCCAGCTGCGGGCCGCCTACGCCGCGGAAGACCAAAAGCATTCCTTCCCCAACCAGCGGGTTTTCGGCCCAGACGGGCGTGAAATTCTTCGCTAAAGGTTATAATCAAGCCGTATGGAAAAACTGCGCCAGGATGTCAAGAACCTGCTGGGGGTCACCCTCACCGCCCGCCAAATCGCCGCGTTTGAGACCTACGAACGCGAACTGCTGGCGTGGAACAGCCGTTTCAACCTGACCGCCATCCGTGAATCCGAAGGCGTGCGCAGCAAGCACTTTTTAGACTCGCTCTCCTGCCTGCTGGTGCTGCGCGACTCTCCCCCCAACCGCCTGATTGATATCGGCACCGGCGCCGGGTTCCCCGGCCTGCCCCTCAAAATCCTACTGCCCAACCTCAGCCTGACCCTGGTGGAATCGGTGGGTAAGAAGACCGAATTTTGCCGCCACATGGTGACCACCCTGGGGCTGGATAAGGTCGAAATCCTGCAATCCCGCGCCGAAGAGCTGGGACAATCGCCCCAGCACCGCGAGCAGTACGATTGGGCCGTGGCCCGCGCCGTGGCGCACATGCCCACCCTGGTGGAGTATCTCATCCCCCTGGTGCGCATCGGCGGGGCTGTGCTCATGCAGAAAGGCGAAAACGGCCCGGCCGAGGCCCACGCCGCCGAACGCCCAGCCCACATCCTGGGCGGGCGCCTGCGCCAGCTGCACCACCTGACCCTGCCGGGCATCACCGAAGACCGCTATCTGATTGTGGTGGATAAAGTCGCCGCCACCCCACCCCAATACCCCCGCCGGGTGGGCATCCCTTCCAAAACCCCCCTCAAATAACCTACCCCTCGCTGCTCACCACCCCCTGCCGCACCCGCCACACGGAAGCGTTTTGAATAAAGGCCGGGTCGAACAGGTTTAAATCCGTGGTGGTCATCAACGACTGCTCACCCTCACCCAGCGCCTCCAGTAAATCCGCCCGGCGCTGCATATCCAGCTCAGCCAAAATTTCGTCCAGCAGCAGCACCGGCCACTCACCAGTCTTTTCCTTCAGCCAGGCCACCTCAGCCAGTTTGAGGGACAGCAGCAGGGTGCGCACCTGCCCGCGCGAGCCAAAACTGCCCAAATCAACCCCGTTGCTCACAAAGCGCACCTCGTCGCGGTGCGGGCCGATGGTGGTCACCCCGCGGGCGATCTCTTCACCGCGCACAGCAGCCAGTTTTTCCTGAAAGCCGCGCCGCAAGTCCTCGCGGCTGAAGCGGCTGCGGTCAGCGCTGGCCATCAGCGGCAGGCTGTACTGCCCCGCGGGCGGCTCCAGCGGGTCGTAGGCGGGCTGGTAAAAAATGCGCAGCACTTCCTGCTGGCGCGTCAGGCGTCCGTGAAACTGCGCCGCCAGGCGTTCCATCTCAGAAATGGCCGTGTTGCGGGCAAAAATCAGGGTCGCCCCGCGCTCCACCAGCAGTCCATCCCAATAGTCCAGCTGACTGTTATCGCCCCCGCGCTCACCCAACTGCTTCAGCAGCGCGTTGCGCTGGGTCAGCACCTGTTGGTATTCACTTAACGCCTGGGCATAGCCGGGGTGGGCCTGCGAAAGCAGCAGATTCAAGTAGCGCCGCCGCTCTTCGGGGCTGCCGTCTGCCACGCGCGTCATCTGCGGCAGGAAGATCACCGCGTTGAAGAAGCCCACCGCCTCCTGCGCGGTGCGTTTAATCCCGTCCACCAGGATTTCCCGCCTCAGACGCGCGCTTCCGTTGCTGTTTTCCAGGATCAGCCGCACTTCCAAACGGTGGCCGCGCCCCCCGCGCTGAAATTCTGCCGTGATGCGCCCCACCGCCAGGGCTTCCTGCGCCGCCAAAAAATGGATCAACTGCCGGTCGCTTTGCGCGTGCAGCGAGGTGAAGGTGGCCAGATAGTACACCGCCTCCAGCAGGCTGGTCTTGCCCTGGGCGTTATCCCCCACCAACAAAAGAATCCGCCGGGGCACTTCCATGTCCAGGCGGGCAAAAGCTCGAAAATCGGTCAACGATAAGCGCGTCAGATACATTTCAATCTACGTACTTCGCTTCCTCTTCTTTGCTCGGCTCCCAAACGCGAGTCGCCAGATCGGTGAAGAGCACCCCTTCCAGGTGGTCAATTTCGTGCTGGAAAATGCGCGCCAGCCAGCCTTCGGCCTTGATCTTCACCGGTTTTCCCAGGCGGTTCATGCCCTTTATCACGATCTTATTGTAGCGCTCCACCTCGCCCACCAGGCGCGGCACCGAAAGGCAGCCCTCAATCCCCAGGACCTTATCGTCTTCTGACACCTGCACGATCTCCGGGTTGGCCATCACATACAGCTTCTTGGGGGCGTCGTCGTCCTCGTCGTCGCCGTGTTCCACCACCACCAGACGCATGGGCACGCCCACCTGCGGCGCGGCCAGCCCCACCCCCGGTGCTTCGCGCATGGTTTCCACCATGTCCATCACCAGGGTTTGAAAGTCTTTGCCAAAATCGGTCACCTTGTGCGCTTTGCGGCGCAGCACGGCATCCGGAATCGTTACGATCGGTCGAATCGTCATCTCAGCACCTTCCCCATTCTATCCTCTAAAATTGTTCGCCCCTGATTTTACCTCAATTTTGCCGCGGCGGTTGGCGCAGGTTACGGTCTTCTTCCGCCACGCGGTGGTAAATCTGGAAAAGGTCCAGCGTGCGCTGCAATTCCTTCTCTTCCGCGCTGCGCTTGTCTTTGTAATCCCGCTCAGCGATGCGCCGGAACAGTTCCTGCTGCACATCCGCCGGGTTGAAGACATAATCAAAGGTCAAATTGGCGTCGCCTACACGAATATAGACCGTGCCGTAATTCAGCAGCAGCCCCAACAGGCCAATACGTTTGAACTCAATGCTCTGGATGTTGCGCAGCGGGGCCGCTTGTCGTTCCTCGCGCCCCAGCGGTTTCTTATACACATCCAGCACCTGATCGTCGCTGATCACGTAATAATCGTTGCGCCAGTCGGTGTACTGGTACAGCCACCA
>DAIOUB010000108.1:6784-10223 GCA_036751735.1 Levilinea sp.
CGCAGCATTTTGGCAATGGCTGCCTTCTCCATCGCCGTGCGGTTCACCCGCGCCCGCGCCCATTCTCCTTCGATCAGCGCCACCACCTGCTGGGAGTTGGCCAGCTTCGGCAGCACGATTACGCCCGCGTAGGTGCGCACGATCACATCCCCATATTTCAGCCAGCGCCCCCATTGGTCTGTGCTGGTCGTGACCGAAAGTACCGCGTTCAGGGGGGCTTCCTGGCGGCTGTCATACAGCAGCACCACCCGTTCCTGGTTGATCACCCGCTGACTGGTCACCACCGAATAATCATTGGCCCAGTCCACGTAATTCCACAGTCCCCAGCCCGCAATCGCCAGCACATCCGCCAGCAGAACCACCCAGGCGGTGGCCATGCCGTTGGTTAACACCAAAAACGTCAGCGCCAGCGGCAAGGTGAACACGGCCAACAGCGCCACCGGGGCCATGCGCAGCGCCAGAAACAGGATCTGCTTGCGCGCCATGAAGTAAATGGCCTCATCCGGTTTACGCCAGTCAAACGGCACCTCCAGCGACAGGTGGTAGCTGTCGTAGAGCATCTCCAGCCCATCCACCAGCTCCGGCATGTCCTCCAAAATGGCCTGCATGTCGTCGCGGAACAGGCGCGTCACCAGCACCTGCCCGTCCGCCACCGCGGTCGCCTGCCAGCTGGCCTCATTGCCCAGCATCTCGTAGCCGAACAAATCCCCGGGGACAAAGCGCGAAATCACCGTTTCGGCCTCGCCCTCGCCCACCGAGCAGGTCACCGCCCCACTGTACACAAAATAAAGATGGCGGGCGTCATTTCCGGCCTGGAAAATCAGCTCACCATCTTCAAACGTTTGTTCATCCATGCGCTCGGCAATCGCCAGCAGCCTGGCATCATCCAATTTCCGAAATGGATAGTGGGTTTTCAGAAGCCCGGCGATCTCTTCAAGCGATGGCATACCTTAAGTATATCCGATTTAGGGCCAATCGAACTCACCAATGGGCTTCCCGTTGACCGAAACGCTATACTTGCCGCTCGGCTGATCCTGCATCTCCACGGCTTCGTTCAGCTCAAAAGGCGCCAGCACCTGGGTGCAGATCATTTCCGGGTTCACCAGGGTGTACACCTCCACCTGGATGCGCCCGCGGCTGTCGGGCGGGTTGATCACCATCTTGGGAAAGTGGCAGGGCGTGGGGGCGTTGCCTTTGACCAGCACGTGAATCTGCGGCGGGTCCGATTCCATGATCAGCACTTCGGCCGTATCCACAAAGGCGGTTTCTTTTTCCATACCTTCCTCCGAAATCGGCGGCTGCGGACGGGGGACGCTGGTTTCATTCGTCACCGGCGCATCCATCCCGCTGGCAGTCTCTCTCGGCATAGGGCTTGGCTTCGGCGGCATCTGCGCCGCGCTGTCTGCACAGCCGGCCAGCAAACCGGCGAAAAGGATCAGGGCAAGCATCATCTTTTTCATGGTTTCACCTCTCCTTTTAGAGACGTCCCAAGCTCCTCACAGGTTCCCCGGGGTGAAAAAAACCTGGCTGTCCCTCAAAAGAAACAGCCAGGTTTATAGAACTCTGCCGCGCTCCGCGCTCAGGACTTCTTGCTTTTCTTCGGCTCCTGTTTGGCGAAGACGATCTCACCCGCCTCATCCGTATCCACCACCACGGTATCGTCACGGGAGAACTCACCCGAAAGCAGACTCACCGACAGCGGACTCTCCACAAACTTTTGCAGCGCGCGCCGCAGCGGCCGCGCGCCGAAGGCCGGGTCAAAGCCCACCTCAGCCAGGCGCCGCCGCGCCTCTTCGCTCAAAATCACCTTCAGGCCGTGCTCTTCCAGGCGCTGCTGCACTTCGCGCAGCTGCAAATCCACAATTTCCAGCATCTGATCCATCGTCAACGGCGAGAACATGATGATCTCGTCCACGCGGTTCAGGAATTCGGGGCGGAAGGTGGTTTTCAGCGCCTTTTCAATCTTCTCATGCGCCAGCTTGTCATCTTCCGTGCTGCCGGAGGCCTGAATGAACCCCAACGTGCCGCCCCGCCGCACGAATTCCGTGCCCAGGTTGCTGGTCATAATCAGCACCGTGTTGCGGAAGTCCACCGTGCGGCCCTGGCCGTCGGTCAGGCGGCCGTCGTCCAAAATTTGCAGCAGGGCGTTCCACACTTCCGGATGCGCCTTTTCAATTTCATCGAACAGAATCACCCGGTACGGGCGGCGGCGCACGGCCTCGGTCAGCTGGCCGCCCTCTTCATAGCCCACATAGCCCGGAGGCGCCCCAAACAGGCGTGAAGCGGTATGCTGTTCGCGGTATTCACTCATATCCAGCCGCACCAGGGCGTCATCGTCATCGAACAGGAATTCTGCCAGGGCTTTGGCCAGCTCGGTCTTGCCCACGCCCGAAGGCCCGATGAAAATAAACGAGCCAATCGGCCGCCGCGGGTCTTTCAGCCCACTGCGCGCCCGCCGGATGGCGTCCGAAATGGCCTTGATGGCCTCTTCCTGCCCGATCACGCGTTCATGCAGGCGGTCTTCCATTTGCAGCAGGCGCTCCGCCTCGGTTTCCATCATCTGGCTCACGGGGATGCCCGTCCACTGCGCGATCACCTGGGCGATATCGTTGACATCCACGACCTCATCCAGCTTGTGTTCCGCTTCCCATTGATCCCGCAGCTGCGCAAATTCGGCTTCCAGGCGGTGGCGTTCGGTTTTCATCATGGCCGCGCGCTCGTAGTTGCGTTCCACGCCCGCCTGTTCTTCCTCCGCCGCATAGCGCTCAATCTCGCTCTTCATGGTCTTCAGCTCGGCCGGCAGCGAATACAGCGCCACACGCAGCTTGGCCGCGGCCTCGTCCATCAGATCAATGGCCTTGTCCGGCAGGCGCCGGTCGGTCACGTAGCGCGAAGACAGCTTGACCGCCGAAACCAGGGCCTCATCCGAGAAGCGCACCTTATGGTGGGCCTCGTAGCGGTCGCGCAGCCCAAACAGCATCTGAATGGTGTCGTCCACGGTCGGCTCTTCCACATACACGGGCGCAAAGCGGCGTTCCAAAGCCGCGTCTTTCTCAATGAACTTGTGGTACTCATCCAGGGTGGTGGCGCCCACGCACTGCAGCTCGCCGCGCGCCAGGGCCGGTTTTAACATGTTGCTGGCGTCCATCGCCCCCTGGGCCGCCCCCGCCCCCACCACGGTGTGCAGCTCGTCAATGAACAGGATGATCTCGCCCGCTGCGCGCTGCACCTCTTCAATGGCCGCTTTCAAACGCTCCTCAAATTCACCGCGGAAGCGCGACCCCGCGATCATGGCGCCCAGATCCAGCGAAATGACCCGCTTGCCCATCAGAATTTCCGGCACATCATTGGCCGCAATCTTTTGCGCCAGACCTTCCACGATGGCGGTCTTGCCCACGCCCGCCTCACCGATCAGCACCGGGTTGTTTTTGGTGCGGCG
>DAIOUB010000109.1:0-10176 GCA_036751735.1 Levilinea sp.
CTCCTAATCTCCCCCTTTTTACCCTTGACAATCAACACAGTTGCTTGGCGGTAAAGATGTGTCTGTGAACCGCGGAGACGCCAAGGACGCAAAGCAGGGCCGAGGAAGTGCCCCGTTGCATCGAAAGCACCGGAGCGACAGAGGTTCGCTGATTCGCCTTCTTGGCGTTCTTTGTTTATTGGCGGTAAAAAATGTATCTTTGAACCGCGGAGACGCCAAGGATACCATGTAGGGGCACGGGCAAACCGCGCCCGTGCCCGTACAGGGCGGCACGGCGATTATGTTGTAGAATTAGGTATGGGTGAATCGTACCGGCCTGTACAGGCACAGCGGGTGCGCCGGGGCCGGCGCCCAACCTTGAATGAAGATGAACTGATGGGTTTTTGGGTCATCTTGGAGTTGGCAAAATGAAGATGAAACGGGGATTTTTGACACTGGTTTTGCTCCCAACTTTCCTCGTTATTCTTGGATTTACTTTTGCCAGCCAAACAAAAACATACCACGCTCCAAGTTGGAGGGGCATAACGCCAGGAAAGTCCACCAAACTAGAAGTGGATAACATTCTTGGAATACCGGATGGAATTGAAAATAGAGGGGGTATCCAAGTCAGTGTATATAAGCAGCGCCTTGATTTTGGGTGGAAGTGGGTCGAAATATGGATCGAGCCTCAAAGTGCAAAGGTATTGGGAGTATTACTTATGATCCCATACGACGCAAGCCCTTCAAATAACTTGTACTTGATAGACTTAGCTAGGGCCTATCGAAAACCTAACTTTGTCAGTTGGACTACCTTGGGAAATGAGCGATTTTTTGCATGGACGGATCGGGGAATTGCGATAGAAGCGACCATATCTTTGTTAACGCAAACAGAAAGTCCCGACTATTCAAAAATCCGAACCATCAATGCTTTTTTGTTTGAACCTCAATCTGTAATGAAGTTTAAACGGTTTGCATGGCCATGGCCATCTAATGTGGGTTGGAACAGTCAAAATTTGTATAAACCTGGCACAACAGATGCTCCTGACTTATATCCGAAAGATCCTATTGATTGGAATAAGTTAATTCAGTAGATCATACATGGAAAGTAGTTTTTACTTCATCGAATCCACTGCATCATCAGGCACAGTGGTTGCGTCGGGGACGGCGCTCCACAGGCCCGCGGTAGGGTACGTTCGATGAAGCTGAACGCACCGCATGGCCCACCCTAACCGGTGCGTTGGGAACTTCGACGAGTACTTGCAAGTGACCGCATTCTCAGGTACCCCGAATCAGAAAAGGGGAAATAAACAACAAGATATGACGAAACAAAAACATCTTTTCGGGTGGTTCCTGTTTCTTTGGTTAGGAATCGGGATAGCATCTTGTCAAAGTCAGTCTGATTTTTCTTTAATCAAGGATAGTAACTGCCTTGCCCCTTGTTGGAGTGACATCACCCCCGGCTCTACTTCAGGGGACGAAGCTATGCTCATTCTTCAGGAAATGGATCGCGTGGAACATGGAACCGTTGAAAGAAACGTTTCCCCTCACTATATTTTTCACGACAGCATCGATTGGGATTTTAAAAACGGATCCTTTGGAATGATCTCGATAGTGAATGGTGTTGTCGTTGAAATTCAGATTGAAAAAATCTATACACCTCTGAAGTACCTCATTGATCATTTTGGGGAACCAGACCATGTGATGTTTTTGCCGTATAACGGAAGTCAGTGGATCGTTAGTATCCAATATGCCCAGAAGGGTATATGGTTAAATTACCATAAAGCGCACACCAAAGATGGAGAAATGATCAATATTCAGCCGAATGATGTTGTTGAAAGCGTTACCTTTTTTTCATCTGACGTTTATGACGAACATCTCGCGTATTCCACAAAGCCTTTTATCACTCAAGAGTCGCTTGAACTAGGCCACCTGATTCAACCCTGGCGTGGATACCGAGAAGAGAGAATCGTAACCGGTCATTAATCTTGCTAAATAACAAATCGTCGTAGGCTACGCACCGCATCCCCAGGCGTAATTTCATTCGGCATCTGTGCTAGTGCAATCCTGAAATAAAAAACTACCATGGCCAAATTTCCATTTTTCCAGGGGTCAAGCAATCCAGTGAAAAGCGCAAAAAAATTGTTCCTACTCAGCATTTTTGTGATTGGCTGGGGGTTCCTGGTAATTTCAGGATACAAATCGCTTCACCCACAAAGCGATGGCTTATCTGGATTCATCCTTGGCACGTGGACAAATCATGTGCCTGGAAGCAATTTTGATGGCGCAGAAAACGTCTATTATCAGTTGGAGTTTCGAAAACCGGATCTGCTCATTCTGAATAGAATGAATGGAGAACAACCGTTATATAACCTTCTTCTGCACTATAAAGTAGATGCGGCAGGACAACTCATTGTTACGGGAAGGGAAGGGGGAATATTCCACATCACGCATGATGGAGAGTATCTCATCATCCAATCTGAGAGGACTTCTTATCTTGCTGGACGGTACATGCGGAAACCCACAGTGGAATGGAGCGCGGTCGCCTTCTTATTAGCTCTTGGAATATTCGGTATAAGTTCCGCTAGCTTCTTGAAATTTTTACCCGCTATCAAAATAAGCCGGGATAAACTCACTCAAAAGCACGAGGTAAGAAAAAGCAATCTACTGATTTCCATATTGTTTATTGTCATTGCATCTTATATCGGATGGGCTATTTCTGAACCTTTATGGCAGCGTTCTTTCATCACAACGATTAGACTTCCGTGGGATGCTCTCATCACGATAGAATTGTCTTTGTTGATGATTCTGATGGTGTTCTGGATATTGTCCAGACTGAAGGAAGAATTCCCGCTTAGGCAAATTCTTAGCAAGATCATGGTGTTGGTTGTGGGATTTTTGTTGTTGGGAATGAGTTTAAATGGGCTCTTTTTGGGCATTATCAAATTGATTGTCTTTGTAACTGTTGGTGGTTACCCCCAATGAAACCAACTTATCTTGATACTAAACATTTGGTCATAGTATTCACACCAAACCTCAGGCACTGCGGGTGAATTGGGGCTGGAACCCTAACACTGGAGGGTCTTTGTTTACCCCACATTTGTCTCTAGTGAGAATATTCGGTGGATTATGGGGTCACGAATTGGACTTAATCGGCAGAATCAGTTTTGCTGAACAATCGTCAGTCCCACCAGTCATAAAAGGCTTACTGCTTCTTTTCTTAGAATCAGTTCAAATGGATCGATAATAAGTTAGGGAAATTAAAATGAGCCTATCGAAAAATAAGAACTCTGCTCCACGATATTCCTTATTTTTACTCCTATCCTTGGGAGGGTTACTTATAGGCTTCTTAGCAGCTTTGCTATTACCCCAACCATTTTCTGGAAATCTTTATGAACTCTTGATCACAAGCTTAGTACTATTTCTTTGGGGTGGGGCAGGATTGGCCGTCTTCATGCGCCGTGAACTGCGGCAGTTTGGTGCCCCTATCAAGGGCAAGATCGCCATGCTGTATGGAATATTTATTATGGTTACCTGTTGGCCGCTGGCTCTTGTGGCGCTTATTAATGCCTTAAGAAAGCTCTTTTAAATAGACAAGGACAATTCTTTGCACCCAACCTTATCGAACGCACTTCAGACCCGGCTTATGCCGCTTGCCGACAGCAGGTGAGTGATGATCATCAATAAGAAAATTGGCCTCTGGTTGGCTTTGGTTGTGTTCGGCTTCTCTCTGATCGTCGGGGGTTGCCTTTGCTTGCTCTCTACGCTTAAGATTCTGGAAATTAAGCAAGAAGTAGATCAAATTGCAACGGAGCGGGCGGACTATAAGAAGCATACCGATCCGCTGGAGTCAGAGACTGTCACGGATCTGTGTTTGCGACTCGATATTCAAGAAGGTGATCCGCGCTGCCAACCGAACGCTGTGGTGTACGGGCCGGAATTCTTCCCAGAAATTCGCGCCTATGTCAAAAATCTGCCAGATGGGTTAAAAACGCAGCCAGAGGTAGAAAAGCTATTAGGGCCGTATAGAGATTTTTGCTCAGATCCAGTAAAACCCATGATCGGAGCCACGACGTATCGTTGTATTTATTTACTGAAGTCGGATGGAACCAGCGGAATCTCAGTTACTTATAAGGAAGACGGTACGATTTACAATACCATCTACTTTGGATCCGGGGGATCATAGATGTTTCGGCGCGTCGGGGCCGGCATCCTACAGACCCGCGGTAGGGTCGTTCACCTTCATCGAACGCACCGAAACGACAGGGAGTCTTTGATTCGCTTTCTTGGCGTTCTTCGCGCCTTGGCGGTAAAAAATGTATCTTCGAACCGCGGAGACGCCAAGGACGCAAAGGGGGGCCGAGGAAACACCCGTTACATCGAACGCGCCGGAACGACAGGGGTTCGTTGATTCGCCCTCTTGGCGTTCTTCGCGCCTTAGCGGTTCTCACATCGAGCGTTCAGCTTCACTGACCGCCCCTTGTTTCCGACCGCCTAATATTCCTTTTCCAACACCACCTGCACGCTCAGCGTCTCCTGCCCGCGCACCAATCGCACCTCCACCGTCTGCTCCGGCGCAAACGAATACAGCACATTCACAAACGGATGGCTGCCGTCAATCGCCGTGCCGCCGATATGGGTGAGGATGTCGCCGGACTGAATGCCGGCCGCTGCTGCCGCGCTCCCTGAGCGCACCTGCGACACGTACACCCCCCACTGCACCGGAAGGTTGTAGCGCCGCGCCAGATCAGGCGTGATGGGCTGGTAGCGGATGGAAAGGGTGGGCCGCGCCACCGCGCCGGTCTGCACAATCTGGCTGGCCACCGCCTGGGCCATATTGGAGGGGATCGAAAAGCCCAGCCCCTCCACAATATTGCCGCCCCCGCCCGTGCGCAGGATCAGCGTATTAATCCCGATCACCTCACCGGCCAGGTTCACCAGCGGGCCGCCCGAATTGCCAGTGTTGATGGCCGCGTCCGTCTGGAGCAGCCCTTCCATCAAATAGCCCTGGCCGGTATCCAGGCTGCGGCCCGTGGCGCTGATCACCCCGGAGGTGACCGTGTTCTTAAAATCGCCCAAGGGCGAGCCGATGGCGATCACAGTCTCGCCGGGGCGCAGCCCGTCCGAATTGCCCAAAACCGCCACAGCGGGCATCTCCCCTTCGGCCTTCAGCACGGCCAAATCCGAAAACACATCCGACCCCACCAGCCGCGCGGCGCGTTCTTCCCCGTCGGCCAGCACAATCGAAAGCTGCTCGGTATTTTCCACCACATGATGGTTGGTCAGCACATAGCCGTCCGCCGAAAGGATCACCCCGCTGCCGCTCACCGTACCGCCGGAGACCCAGCCGAAGATGGTGGCCTGGTCGGGGGCTTTGCCCACCACCGTCACCACCGCCGGGCCGACGGCATCCACCGCGCGGGTGATGGCCGTCTCAATTTGGGTGCTTTCCACCTGCAAAGCCCCCGCGGGCTGCCCCGCCAGCGGGGTCGCCGCCGCCGCGGGCAGTTCCGCCGCGGGCGTGCGCAGGGCCGCATACACCGCCAGCCCTCCGCCCAGGGCGCCCAGCAAGGCCGCCCCCACCGCCACCAGCGCCACAAACACCCCGTACAGAATCCGCCGCGCGTTCATCATTTTCCTAACAGAATTTCAACCGCCCGATCCAACTGCGGGTCGCGTTCAGCCTTCACGTCTTCTTCGGTCAGCTCCACCACCACATCCGGCTCCAGCCCCACCTTGTGGATCTGCCGCCCGTTGGGGGTCAGCCAGCGCGCAATCGTCACCCGCACCGCCCCCTGGTTATTGTCCAGCGGGATCCAGTTCTGCACCGAGCCTTTGCCAAAGGTGGTCTTGCCCACCAGCTTGCCGCGGCCCAGGTCCTGAATGGCCCCCGCCACGATCTCCGAAGCCGAGGCGCTGCCGCCGTCTACCAGCACCACCAGCGGAATTTCGGTGGCCGTGCCGCCGCGCGAAGTCTTGAATTCTTTGCGGGTGCCGTCGCCAAACTCTTCATACATCACCACCGGCCGCCCAGGGATGAACTCCGACAGCAGGTCAATGGCCGTGTTCAAATAGCCGCCGCCGTTGCCGCGCAGATCCAAAATCAGGCCCTTGGGGTTCTGCGGCAGCAGTTCCTTCAGCGCGCTGCGCAGTTCGGGCATGGTCTTTTCGCCAAAGGTGAACACCTGCACATAGGCGATGTTGTCCTCCAGCATCTTGCCCTGGGCGCTGGGCATGTTGATCTTCGAACGGGTGATGGTGACGTCAAACGGTTCCGGCGTGCCTTCGCGCTGCACCGTCAGGGTCACATCCGTGCCCGCCGGGCCTAAAACGCGCTGCAGCACCAGATCGCCGCTCACGCCGGTCATGTCCTCGCCGTCCACCTTGACGATCACATCCTCCGGCTTCAAACCGGCTTTTTCCGCCGGGCTGCCGGGCATGGGGCTGATGATCTTCAAATACTCGCCGGTGATATCCACCCACGCGCCAATGCCCTCATACTCGCCCTGCAAAGACACGTTGGTCTGTTCGAACTCCTGCGGATCCATGTACGAAGTGTGCGGGTCGCCCAAGGCTTCCAACATGCCGCGGATCGCGCCGCGCATCATCAAGGTGTCGTCCACCGGCTGGTCCACGTACTGATCGTGCACCAGGTTCCACGTCTCCCAAAACGGGGCAAAGAGGGTTTCCAGCTCTTGGGGGGTGGCCCCGCTGCTGGCTGCGCCGGATTGGAAAAGTTCAAACGGGTTCCCCGCGGCGGCGTCGCTCTGCGCCTGCCGGTCGGGCATGGCCCAGCCGACGATCAGCCCGCCGGAGAAGGCTCCCACCAATAAGATGAAGGCCGCTGCGACCATGATCAAAGTGGTCAGCGTCCGGTTTTTGGTCTTCTGTCCCGCTGTCCCGGCGGGTACGGGTTCGATGATTGTGGATCCCTGTTCCATGATATTGCCTCCTATGGCCTTCCCGCCGCACGGCGGGGGTACCGATTTCACCAAAGCACTGCTCCATGCGCCGCGGGATGTTCCGCGGTCATGGAATAGCTTATCACGATCGGGTTAAAAGTGGATGAAAGTTTTGGGGATTGTATCAGGTTTGTGGAAGGTTGTCCGGCGGATCCGACCCCTCGCCGTCGGCTTTCCCCGCCTGACGCAGCTCGGCCACACGCCGCGCCAGCTCGGCCGCCGCCTCGTTATTTTTACGGTACGGGTCGCGCAGGGTGTGCATGGTTTTGCCTAAAAACTGAAAGGGCGCGCGCGGGGTACGCTGGCCGCGCACCAAAGCCACCAGGTTTAAATTCAGCAGGATGATGAAAAGCACCACCAGCCCAATCACCACCCAGCCCAACGGCGTGATGCGCTCAAACATGCCCGCCCTCCCCGCTGCCCAGCAGCCCATCCAGCACCTGCGGCAAATCTTCCACCCGCCGCACCCAATAATCCGCGCTGCCGTTGGCGGCCTCGCCCACCCCCACCGCGGTCATGCCCAGCTCGCGGGCCGCTTCCAAATTGGCCGGGGTGTCGTCAATGAGGATGCACGTCTCCGGCGCGGGGCTGCCAACCGTGCGCAGGCCCAAAGCAAAGGCCTCCGGCTGCGGTTTGCAGTAGGGCGCGATGGTGTTGACGTCAATGATGCTTTCAAAGCAGTCTTCCACCCCCAAGACCCCCAAAACCCGCCGGGCGTGGGCCTCATCCGCGTTGGTGAAAATGATGCGGCGCTGCGGGTAGCGCAGCAACACCCCGCGCAGGGCCGGGTTGGGTTGAATCAATTCGCGCAGGGGCACATCGTGAACAAAATCCAGGTATTCCTGCCGCTCGATGTGTTCTTCAATCTCCAGCCCGCGCATGGTGGTGCCGTAGGTGCTGAAGTAATAGCTGCGCCGTGCGGGGATCTCCGCTGCGGGCAGGCCGCGGCGTTCGCCCAGGTAACGGTCAATCCGCTGGGCAATCGCCTCCCACACGCCGCTTTCGGGCGGGTAGAGGGTGTTATCCACATCGTAGAAAAGGGTGTGAATCGGCATACCTGAAAGTATACCAGAATCCCGCGCTCAGCCCGCGGGCAGCACCACCGGCGGCAGCCCGCCCCCCAGCGCCAGCACTTGCAGCGGCACGCGGTAGGCGCGGGTCAGCACATCCGCCTGCAGCACCTCACCGGGGCGGCCCAATGCACACAGCTTGCCCTCGGCCAGCAGCGCCACCTTATCCGCATAGCGGCTGACCAGATTCAAATCGTGCAGGGCCACCAGCACGGCCAGCTTTTCCTGGTGGGCCAGCTCGCGCACCAATTCCAGCAAGCTGAGCTGGTACTGCAAATCCAGATGGGCGGTGGGCTCATCCAGGAGCATCACCGGCGCCGACTGCGCCAGCGCCCGCGCCAGCAAAACGCGCTGCTGCTCGCCGCCCGAAAGCTGGTTCACCAGCCGCTCAGCCAGGGCCTGCGTATCCGTGCGTTGCAGCGCCCAGCGCGCGATGTCTTCATCTTTCGCGGTCAGCTGCCCCAGCCAATTCAAGTGCGGCGTGCGCCCCAAAAGCACCGTCTCCCACACGGTAAAAGCCGCGGGCAAATTCACCGCCTGGGGCACCACGGCAATGCGCCGCGCCCGTTCCACCTCGGAATACTGGCGCAAATCGCGCCCGTCCAGGCGCACAGCCCCGCCCTTCACCGGCAGCACCCCACTCAGCGCGCGGATCAGAGTGGATTTGCCCGCACCGTTGGGGCCGATCACCGCCAACACCTGCCCGGCAGCCAGGTGGAAACCCACCTGCTGAAGCACAGTTTTTTCACCGTAGGATACGCTCAAACCGTCAACCGTCAGCATGGCCGCCTCCACCCGCTCACCACGAAAATTGCTGCCGCGAGCGGCGCAGCAGCCACAAGAAGAACGGCGCCCCAGCCATCGCCGTCAAAATCCCCACCGGAATCTCCTGCGGGGCGATCACCGTGCGCGCCAGCATGTCTGCGATCAGCAGCAGGCTGGCCCCGTTGATCACGGCCAGCGGGATCACCCGCCGGTAGTCCCCGCCCCACACCAGCCGCACCACATGCGGCACAATCAGCCCCACAAAACCGATGATCCCCGCGAAGGCCACCGCCGCCGCCGTGGTCATGGAGGCCGCCGCAATCACAAGAGCGCGCACGCGCTCCACGCGCAAACCCAACTGGCGCGCCTGCTCATCGCCGAACTGCATCACGTTCAGGCTGTGCCCCAAAAGGATCAGAGCGGTCAACCCAACGCCGATATACGGCAGCACCGCCGCCACCGGCTGCCAGCCGCTTTGGGTGGCGCCCCCCATCAGCCACACCAGCGCGCGCCGCACCTCGCCGGTGGAGCGCAGCATCCAAAACGAGGTCAGGGCCGTGGCAAAAGAACTGACCGCCACCCCCGCCAGGATCAGGTTGGAGGCCGGCAAACTGTTCTGCACCTTGGCCAGGAACAGCACCACCGCCACCGTCACCAGAGCCCCGGCAAAAGCCGCCAGGGGGATCACCATCAGCCCCCAAAAGGTGTAGGGCCAGCGCACGCTCATGGCCGCCACCGCCCCCAGCCCGGCCCCCGAAGCCACGCCGATCAAATAGGGGTCGGCCAGCGGGTTGCGGAACAGGCCCTGATAGGCCGCCCCGCTGCCCGCCAGGGCCGCCCCGGTCAGCAAGGCCAGCACCGCCCGCGGCAGGCGCAAAGTGAACAGAATGGTGTCCATCGGCTGCAGGGCGGCCGTCAACGGCTGCCCCCCCAGGCGGGCCTGGAACAGCGCGCCCATCACCGTCGGAGGGATAAAAACGCTGCCCACCGCCACACTCGCCGCCAGCAGTACCGCCAGCAGCGCCAGACTGAACCCGTAGGGGTGGGCAGCGATCCACTTCATCTTATTTCACCAACTCCGGATGGAAGATTTTCAGCATGGCTTCCAAGCCGTCCACCAGGCGCGGCCCGGGGCGGCTGACCAGGTTGTCATCGAAGGGCAGCACCTTTTGGCTCTGCACAGCCTTCAGCCCATCCCAACCCGGGCGGGCGGCCACCTGTTCCGCCGTCATCCCCCACATGGCGTCGCCCATCAGAATGTAATCGGGGTCGGCCACAATCAAAGCCTCCTGGCTGATCTGCGCCCATTCGGCGTCCAGTTCCGCGCCCACGTTGCGCCCGCCCGCCATGCGGATGATCAAATCCACAAAGGTGCCGGGGCCGCTCGTCCAGGGTTTGGCCGG
>DAIOUB010000110.1:0-2327 GCA_036751735.1 Levilinea sp.
TCGTCCGCAGCCTCAAACAGCACCAGCCGCTCCCCCGACCCGCGGTCGGTGAAGAGGTGTTTGGGGGTGCGGTGGGGGTTGCGGTCAATCACCGCCCGGGCCGCGTCCAGCACGGTCTGGGTGGAGCGGTAATTTTGTTCCAGCAGGATCTTCTGAGTTTCTGGGAAATCCTGTTCAAAGCGCAGCACGTTGCGGTAATCCGCCCCGCGCCAACGGTAAATGCTTTGGTCTTCGTCGCCGACCACAAACAGATTCTGGTGGTAAGACGACACCAGCTTGAGCAGCAGGTACTGGGCGGTGTTGGTATCCTGAAATTCATCCACCAACACATGCTCAAAGCGCCGGCCGTAGCGCTCCACCACGTCGGGGTTTTCCTGCAAAAGCCGCACCGTCCACAAGAGCAGATCGTCAAAATCCAGCGCGTTGCTTTGCAGCAGCATCTGCTGGTAACGCTCGTACACCCGCGCGATGACCTCATCGCGGTAATTGCGCCGCGGGTAGTCTTTGGGCTGCATCAGGTTGTTTTTGGCGTTGGAGATGGCCGCGTGAACGCCTGAAGCGCGGTAGAGCTTGTCGTTGATGTTTAATTCCTTCAATACCCGCTTAACCAGCGTATCCTGGTCGTCAGCGTCCATGATCACAAAATTGGAGTCAAAGGGCAGCACGGCTGCCTCGCGGCGCAGCATGCGGGCGCACACCGAGTGAAAGGTGCCCAGCCACAGGTCGCGGCAGGGATCGCCCAGGGTCTGCTCCACGCGCGACTGCATTTCGCGCGCGGCCTTGTTGGTGAAGGTGACCGCCAAAATGTGATACGGGCGCACCGCCAGATCGCGCACCAGATAGGCGATTCGCTCGGTCAGCACGCGCGTTTTCCCCGAGCCAGGCCCGGCCAGCACAAGAGTCTGTCCTAAACCAGCGGTAACGGCCTGGCGCTGCTGCGCGTTGAGGTGAGAGAAGGGGCTGCTTGGCATGGCCTGGATTGTACCATGAGCCGCCGCGCTTTTTGACCGGCCTTAAGTTTAAAAAATGCCCCGCCCCCAGCCTTCCACAAAGGCTGCCAGCCGCGGGCTGAATTCTGGTATACTAAACGCACCAAAGGAGGATTGCCCCATGCCCGCTCAAGAATTGGACCTGGATCCCGTTGATTTCCTCACCATTGACGCCATTGGCAAGCCGGGCCAACGGGTTTTCTACCTTCAGGCCCGCGGCACGGAGCAGAACGTGACCTTCATTCTGGAAAAAGTGCAGGTGCAAAGCCTGGCGCTGGGGGTAGAACAGTTCCTCCATGAGCTGCACGAGCGCCTACCCGAGCTTCCCTTAGAATCCGGTCAATTCGATGAAGACCAGATGCACATCCTGCCGCCGGTAGACCCCTGGTTTCGCGTGGGCGAGCTGGGCCTGGCCTACGACAGCGACCGCGACCGGGTGGCGCTGGTGCTGCGCGAAGTGATGACCGAAGAAAGCGACCCAGAGCAAAGCAGCGTGGCCCGCTTGTGGTGCACGCGCGAACAGCTGCTGGCGGCCGTCCATTGGGGTCTGGAAGTCGTCAACCGCGGGCGGCCCATTTGCCCGTACTGCGGTCAGCCGATGGAGCCTGAGGGGCATTTTTGCCCCAAGCGCAATGGACACAAGCACTGAGTCTGCCCCCAGGAGGGCGTTCAGCTGGTGATGACTGTGCCGCTCACCCAAGAACCGATTTTGCTGGCCTTGCACCGGGGAGACATCTCTTTGCAAGGTCAGTTCTTAAACAGCTCCAACCGCACCTTTTTGGGCACGCTCGTTCACGAAGAGCGCTCCATGCAGGTGGTCTACAAACCCACCCAGGGCGAAAGCCCCCTGTGGGATTTTCCGCCGCGCTCGCTGGCGCGTCGCGAAGTGGCCGCCTACCGCCTCAGCCGGGCCCTGGGTTGGGATCTGATTCCCCCCACCGTTTACCGTCACAAAAACGCCCCTTTTGGCCCGGGCTCGCTGCAATTGTTTGTGGATCACGACCCCCAGGTGCATTTTTTCACCTTCACCCCCGAACAAAAACAAAGCCTGCGGCCTTTGGCGGTCTTTGACCTGTTGGCCAATAACGCTGACCGTAAAGGCGGCCATGTGCTGCTGGGGACGGACGACCGCCTGTGGGTGATTGACCACGGCATTTGTTTTCACGCGGAAGACAAGCTGCGCACGGTCATCTGGGATTTCGCCGGGGAGCCCATCCCCGACCCGCTCCTGGCCGACGTGGCCCGCGTGGTGGATGATCTGAAGCAGGAAGGACCGCTGTTCACCTCGCTGCGCTCCATGCTGCTGCTCGCCGAAGTGCGCGCCCTGCTGCGCCGCGG
>DAIOUB010000110.1:2427-6989 GCA_036751735.1 Levilinea sp.
GCGCTGCGCCTGGTCGAAAGCGGCCAATCCATCGACGCCCTCTGCCGCGGGCCGCACCCGGCCTCCATGTTGGACTTCATCCGTGCCTGCCCGGCGGATGCCCTGTTCGAAAACTCGCCCGTCAACCACCACACCGGCCAGCCCGCCATAGATCACCTGCGCACCGCCCTGGAATGCGGCATGCACGCCATCACCGCCAACAAAGGCCCCGTGGTTCACGGCCACGCCCTGCTCACCGAAACCGCCGCACGCAGCGGGCGCAAGTTCATGTTTGAATCCACCGTTATGGACGGCGCGCCCATCTTTTCGCTTTTCCGCCAGCCCCTGCCCGCCTCCGAGCTGCTGGGCTTCATGGGCATTCTCAATTCCTGCACCAATTTGATGCTGGAGATGATGGAACAGGGCCGCGAACTGGATGAGGTCATCCGCTACGCCCAATCCATCGGCATCGCCGAAACCGACCCCTCCGCCGATGTGGACGGCTGGGACGCCGCCATCAAGGTGGCCGCTCTGATCACCGTGCTGATGGGCGAACCCTTCACCCCCCAGCAGGTGGTGCGCGAGGGCATCCGCGGGCTGAGCGCCGAGGACATCCGCGCCGCTCTGGATGCCGGGGAACGCTGGAAGCTGGTTTGCACCGCCCGCCGCGAGAACGGGCAAATCCGCGCCCAGGTGGCCCCCCAGCGCGTGCCTTCCACCTCGCCCCTCTACAGCGTGGGCGGCACCAGCTCTTTTGTGCAGTTTGAAATGGACACCCTCAGCGGCCTGGGCATTTTGGAAAGCAACCCCGGCCCCGACACCACCGCCTACGGCCTGTTGGCCGACCTGCTGAACGCCCTGGGCAAAACCAACGGCTAACGCGCGCGGAGGTGCAAGGTGAGCGAACGCGTGTATCTGGCCCTGGGCAGCAACCTGGGCGACCGCCTGGCCAATTTATCCCGCGCGCTGCAGGCCCTCTCTTCCTACGCCGCCGTGCAGCGCGTTTCGCCGGTGGTAGAGACCGATCCGTGGGGTGTGCTGGATCAGCCGGATTTTCTCAACCAGGTGGCCGAAGCCGAAACCGATCTGCCGCCCTTGGAACTGCTGGCGGGGCTGAAGGAGATTGAGCGCAGCCTGGGCCGTCAGCCGGGGGTGCGCTACGGTCCGCGCCTGATTGATCTGGACATCCTGCTGTATGGGGAGCTGTGCGCCGAACTGCCCGGCCTGAGCCTGCCGCACCCGCGCATGGCCGAGCGCGCCTTTGTGCTGGTTCCGCTGGCCGCGCTGGCCCCCCACGCCCTGCACCCGCCCACAGGCCGCACCATCGCCGAGCTGCTGCAGGCGGTGGACGCCCGCGGGGTGCGCACTTATCTCCACCCCGAAGGCGTGCGCATCCCCCCCGACCTGGCGGCGGCCCTGGCCCAAGCCCCCCGCCTCAGCGGATATTTCAACCGCCTGCCCGCCGCGCACCAGCGCGCGGTCATCGCTCAGATTGAAGCCGCCCCCACAGCCGAGCGCCTGTCCGCCGTGCTGGAACGGTTGGCCGAAGAAGCCGCCGGAGGCAAGCCGGGAGTATAATCAGAATAGGGAGGCAAATCTGCCCGCCCGCATCCCCCGCGGCCAAGAAGCAACCGTGCGCCGCCGCCGGGGTTGTCATTTACAATCCATCGCGCCGCAAGTGGAGGAAAACGCATGAGCATAGATCAACGTCTGCTGCGCGGCCCCGGGCCGCTGTTGGATTCTTCGGGTGAACTCGCCGATGTCGGTTGGGCGCGCGAGCCGCTGCTGGACTGCAACCTGGAAAATGCCGCCTTTTACGGACTGCGCTTCCTGCAGCCGCTGCGCATCAAGCGCTGGGATTACTACGGCATCACCACCCCCACCCACTTTTTCTCGTTCACCGTTTCGGATGTAGGCTACCTCGGCTCCATCTTTGCCTACGCCGTCGAATTTGCCAGCGGCCGCTATCACGAAGAGACCCTCACGGTGCCCCTGGCACGCGGGGTGCGCCTGCCGCGCGGCAGCCAGCAAGGTGAATCGGTGTACGACAACGGCCGCGTGCGCCTGCATTTCAGCGCTGCCGCCGATCACCGCCGCGTGGCCGTGCGCTGGCCGGGGTTTGACGGCCAGGAACTGACCGCCGAGGCCATCCTCCACCTGACCCCTGGGCATGACTCGATGGTGATCGTCATCCCCATCCCCAAAAAGCGCTTTTATTACAACCGCAAGGTCAACTGCATGCCCGCCGAAGGCAGCCTGACCTGCTTCGGCCAAAATTTCACCCTCAACCCCGCCGCCTGCCTGGGCAACCTGGACTGGGGGCGCGGGGTGTGGGCCTACAACTCCTTCTGGGTGTGGGCCAGCGCTTCGGGTTTCCTGCCCGACCGGCGCACCATCGGTCTGAACCTGGGCTTTGGCTTTGGCGACACCTCTGCCGCCACCGAAAACGCCTTCATCCTCAACGGCCGCCTGCACAAGCTGGGCGAGGTGAAGTTCAGCTACGATTCGAAGCATTTCACCCGCCCGTGGGGCATGCGTTCAGCCGACGGCCGGCTGGACCTGGAATTTACCCCCTTCTTTGAGCGCGTGGCCAAAACAGATGTCAAAATCTTATCAAGCGAAGTGCACCAGATGTTTGGGCGCTACAACGGCACGGCCGTCACCGATGAGGGCGAGCGCATTGAAATCCGCGACCTGATCGGTTTTGCCGAGGAGCATCACGCCCGCTGGTAGAAAAGGCAAGCAAAAAATGAGCGTTGCGAATTTTCCGCTGGTTTGGGGGCAGCGCACCTATGTGATGGGGATCCTCAACGTGACTCCCGACAGCTTTTCGGGCGACGGCCTTTTGCAGCGTCAGGACCTGACCGCCGCGGCCCTGGAACAGGCGCGCGCCTTCGCCGCCGCGGGGGCCGATATCCTGGATATCGGCGGGGAAAGCACCCGCCCCGGCTCTCAGCCCGTTTCCGTGGATGAAGAAATGCGCCGCGTGGTGCCGGTGATCGAGGCGCTGGTGCGGGCTGAGTTGGGGCTGATCCTTTCGGTGGACACTTACAAAGCGCCCGTGGCCGATGCCGCCATGCAGGCCGGGGCGCATTGGATCAACGACGTGTGGGGTCTGCGCGCCGACCCGCAGCTGGCCCAGGTGGCTGCCCGCCGCCAGGCGCCCGTCATCCTCATGCACAACCGCAGCAAACCCGCCAACGCCGAGCTGCAAGACCGGCTGGGCGGGCGCTACGTGGGCATGCAGTACGATGACCTGCTGGGCGATGTGTGCCGCGAACTGCTGGAGAGCGTGGCCCTGGCGCGCGCCGCCGGAATCCCCGACAGCCGTATTTTGCTCGACCCCGGCATCGGTTTTGGCAAAACCGTGGCCCAAAACCTGGAGCTGCTCGACCGTCTGGGTGAAATCCGCGCCCTGGGCTTTCCGGTCCTGCTGGGGCCTTCGCGCAAATCCTTCATCGGCTACACCCTGGATGTGCCCCCCGACCAACGCGAAGAAGGCACCGCCGCGGCGGTGGCCGTGGGCATTGTGCGCGGGGCGGATATCGTCCGGGTGCACGACGTGGCCCACATGGTGCGCGTGGCGCGCATGACGGACGCCATCGTGCGCCGCGCCTGAGGAGCCGCGCATGACCAACCGGCCGTCTCTGGTGGATTCGCGCGTGGGGGTGCGGCTGGCCCTGGGGTTGGCCCGCGCCCTGCCCCTGCGCCTGGGGGTGCCCCTGGGCGAACTGCTGGGCAGTGCTTACGGCCGCCTCACGCATCTGCCGCAAGTGCAGGCCGTGTGCGCCAACCAATGGGTTGTCTCCGGCGGATCGCTGAGCGCCGCCGGTCTGCGCCGCCAGGCCCGGGCGGTGTTTCGCGTGGATGGGCGCGCCCTGTACGACTTTTACCACCGCCTCAACGACCCGGCCGGCCTGCTGGCCCTGGTGGATTTTGACCCCAGCTATGAGGAGCTGATGGCGCGCTGCCGTGAGGAGCGCCAGGGCATTTTGCTGCTGGGCACGCACACCGCCAATTTTGACCTGGCGGGGCGCGCCACCGCCCTTCGAGGCGTGCCTTTGCTGGTCTTATCCTATCCACAGCCGCCGGGCGGCTACCAACTGCAGAACCAGCTGCGCCAGGTGGCCCGCGCCGAAATTGAGCCCATCTCCCCCAGCGCCCTGCGTCAGGCCGTCGAGCGCCTGAACAGCGGTGGAACGGTGGTCACGGGCATTGACCGCCCCATTCACGGCTCCAACTACCCGGTGCAGTTTTTTGGCCGGCCGGCCCAGCTGCCCGTGGGCCATGTGCGCCTGGCGCTGAAAACAAAGGCTTGGGTCTATCTGATGGGCGCGCGCTACCAGCCCAACGGGCGGCTGCGCGTGTGGGCTTTGGGGCCCATCCCCATGCGCCCCGATGAGGATTTACAGCGGGAAACCACCCGCAACGCTGAAGCCATCTTAGCCGCGGCAGAAGAGATCATCCGGCCGGCTCCCCAGCAGTGGAGCATGTTTTACCCCGTTTGGCCGGATGTGCAGCCGCCGTTTTAGTCTGAAGAAAATCGAGGAATGATGAGCCAGAAGAAAGTGAAAGTGCGTGCC
>DAIOUB010000110.1:7089-10009 GCA_036751735.1 Levilinea sp.
GCCGCCCTGGCCACCGTCTCAATGGGCGAATTTAAGATCTCCTACGCCTATTTAGGCCCCACCGAAATGCGCATGGTGGCCATGCTGGGCACGGCCTGGGTATATTTCAACGGCACGCCCGTGATCCACCTGCCGTTTGTGGGGCTGACCGCGTTGGATATCATCGGTGTGCTGGTCTCCCTCCTCTTCCTGGGGGCTTTCCTGATCTCTTCGGTAAAAATGGCCGGGCGGCTGGCGCATATTGACCGTAACGCCCCCCACGAGCACAAGCCGCACGTATAAGAAACCCTGTATACGTCGTCTTGCCCCCCGCTTGCCTGTGCAGGCGGGGGTTTTTATGGGTGATATCAGGATTTCTCCTTCACCAGAATGCAGGCTGTAATACTCTCCTGCTTGCTCCGTATAATGATATAGAATGGCAAACCTGAACAACGCCCCCCAGTTCCCCTCGCAGAGCGAAAATCGGCCTTTCGAAGCGATTTACGAAGAATTCCTGCCCCGCATCTACAACTTCTTCCTCTACCGCTTTGGGGATCCCGCCCTGGCCGAAGATTTAACCGCGGTGACCTTTGAGAAGGCCTGGAAAAAACGCGGCAAGTTCCGCCAGGAGCTGGCCAGCCTGTCCACCTGGTTGTTCACCATCGCCCGCAACACCGCCGTAGACGCGTACCGTCAGAATCACCGCGCGGCTGAAAACATCGAAAGCGCCGCTCTGACGGACCCCATAACCCCCGCGGCCGAATCGGAAAGGCAGTATGACCTGTACAGGCTGAACCAGCTTCTCTGTCGTCTGCCCGCCCGCGAGCGTGAATTGGTCGCCATGAAATACGGCGCCAACCTGACCAACCGCGCCATCGCCGGGCTGACCGGGCTGAGCGAGTCCAACGTGGGCGTCATCCTGCACCGCGTGGTTCAGGCCCTGAAAAAAGAATGGGAGGCCTAGGATGAGTGATGATCAATTTCTGTACGGTTTTCAGCAGCAGCCGAGTCCGGCTTTTTCCAAAGCTCTCCTGCGCCGTCTGACGGAGCCTCAGCCCGCCCGCCCCGTCGTCTGGCGCCGCCTGGCGTGGGGATTCCTGGCAGCGGTGCTAGTCTTTTCGGTTTCCCTTTTAGCTTTCCCCACCGTGCGCACCTACGCCCAGACCATCCTGTACCAAATTGGCCATCTGATCCTTTCAGATGCCCCCACCCATGCCGAGCAGTTTGAAGAATCGCTGCAAACCGCTGCGCCCAGCCCGGCCCCTAGCCAGCCGGCCGTTGAATGGCAGGCCAACCCCCTTTTGAGCCTGGATGAAGCGCAAGCCCAGGCGGGTTTCCCTGCGGCTGAGCTGACCAACCTTCCACCGGGCCTGACTCTGGCGGTGCGCCGGGTGAACCTGCCGGATGATCAAAATCCCTACACCGCGGTGATCACCGTCTATCAATCCGCGGGTCAAACGCTGACCCTGCGCCAGCTCATGTATGCACCCGGGGCTGAAACGCAGACCCTTCCGGTGGGCAGCGCCCCGGTTCAGGAGGTACAGCTGCGCGGCAGCCAGGGGCTGTGGATTGAGAACCTGCGCCTATCCACCTATGTGGAACCGGACCATCCGGTTGCTTTGCAGTATGCCAACCTGCTGCGCTGGAGCGAAGGCGGCTTCGAATTTGAACTGAGCACCAACCCGGGACTGCCGCTGGAAACCATGCTGCCAATGGCCGAGGCGATTCAGCGCCCCTAAACTCCGCAGCGCTCTGATCAACAAAAGGCCGCCCGGTTTGGAACCGGACGGCCTTTGATTCACAGGGTCTGATTTTACTTAGCGGTGATGGTCACGGGCATCTTGCACAGGATGGTGCTGCCCTGCGCCAGGGCCCAGGTGGCGGTGAAGCTGCCGCCCGCGTTGGGCGCGCGCATGTCCACGATGATCTTCACCGTCTCGCCGGGCTTGACCTTCTTGGGCAGGTCGTAGAGGTCTTCGCCGGTGTGCATCTCTTTGCCGCTCAGGTACTTATAGTCCACGGCGGTCGTTTCCCAGGTCTTGCTGCCGGTGTTCTTCACCACCCACACCGCATCGAAATCGGCCTTCTTGTCCAATTTGGTGCCGCTGGTGGGCTTGACCGACACGATCTCGCAGTAGTAGCCGCTGGTGTCGCTGGGGTTCACCACCACCGCGTCAGTATCCTGCACGCTGCCGGTGGTGACGTTCTTGAAGGCGTTGTAGGCGTAGTAGCCCTGGTCGCTGTCAATGCGCACGCTGACCCATTCCACATCCACCGAGGTGCGCGAGATGGGGATGAGCAGATCCATCGAACCGCCCTTGCCCGAGTTAAACTGGCCCACTTCGATGCCGTTCTTGCCAAAATCGTTCAGCGGGCCCATGCGCACGCGGAAAATCTGGTTCGCGGGCAGGCCGTTGGCGCGCGCGCTGATGGATTGGTTCTTCAGCACGGCTGTGATGGTCAGGTTGGGGCCGCCGCCAGAGACGGGCGTGCCCTGGGGGGTGGGCTGCAGGGTCGGCACAGCCGTGGGGGTGGCCTGACCGGCGGTGGTGTTGGCAAACCAGTTGGTAATCACCACGCCGTCTTTGGATTCAAAGCGCATGGCGATGCGGTCGAGGCCCTTCAAGGCCGCGGGGATGCGGTAGGTCTCTTCAAAAGCGCCGCCCGCGCCGGTATTGGTGGTGTCCACGTAAATGCCGTCCTTGGCGTCCGTGCCGTAAGCGCCCATGCGAATGTCCAACAGCTTGCCGCCGGGGAAATTGCTGGTGCGGATGCGCACGGAATCATCCGTCTTGACCCACACAAAAAGGAACGAGGCGCTGCCGTCCGCCTGCACAGCCGAAGCCGTGGACAGAAAGCCCCCCAGCAAAACAGCAGCCGCCAGAATGACACGCAGGATTTTGGATTTCATGACATTTTCCTCCAGTTCTATATACGCCGC
>DAIOUB010000111.1:0-4981 GCA_036751735.1 Levilinea sp.
TCGCCGCCCAGGGAGTAGTACACCAACAGCCACCACTGCCAGTCGGCCATCGAGCCAGCGTCCACCGGCACCAGGGCTTGCTGCACCAGTGAATTGGTGGCGGGGTCAATCTTCGAGGCCTTGCCCGCAAATTCTACCCACTGGGCAAAGTCTTTGGGGGTGCCGCTCGTCCAGCCAGAGGCTTCCATCAAGTCGGTGCGGCAGAAGACGTAGCGCGGGGCGGTGAAGATGGGCAGACCGCGCAGCTTGCCTTCGAACTTGGCGTTTTCCAGCGCCGGGCCGAAGTTCTTAACATCCGCCCAGGCAGCCTCGCCCAGGTAGGGCTCCATGTCGGCCAGGCTGGCGCCGTAGAGGGTGTTCATTTCGGAACCCAGGTTGATGATGTCGGGGCCTTCGCCAGCCGCAAAGAAACCGCTGAAGGTGGTGTCCCAACCGCTCCAGGTGCCTTCGGTGATTTCCACGGTCACGCCGGGGTGAGCTGCTTCAAAAGCGGGGTTGATGTCGCTCTTCAGCCAGGCGATCGTGTCGGGGGTGTAGTCCAACAGGTAGACCTTCAGGGTCACAGCCTCGGCCGCGGGGGCGGCGGGGGCTTCGGTGGGGGCGGGTTCCGCCGGGGCCGCGGGTTCAGCAGGGGCGGCGGGGGCAGCGGGTTCGGCCGTGGCAGCCGGAGCCGCCGGGGCGCAGGCGCCTAAAATCAGGCTGACAAGCATGAACAGCACAAACAATTTGGTACGCATGGAATCTTCTCCTTCTTGGGGTGTGTTCTCACTGAATTTTGAGGGTTGAAACCGCAAACAAGGGTGTTGGTTGATCCGTCCGAGTACTGCTCCTTTCCACAGCCTGCCCCAGCGCGCTTCAGCTCAGCCGCTGAATGCGCCCGGTCACATCCTGTGCAAACCGTTGGATAAACGTTTGAACCCATTCGTCTGGGGAAGTGCGGTCTGCATCCATCAAAGGCGTCAAATCCATCGCAAACGACAGCCCTGTGAATGCATCCACCTGGTGCGATTCGCTGTAGGTGGCGTTGGCGCGGCGGCGGGCCAGCGAAGCCAGGTCGTAGCGCTTGCCGCCGCTGATCTGCGAGTCGAAGACTCCCAGCAGGGCCGCCTGCAAACATTCCTGGTCCGACAGGTCCATCATCACCTTATCCGCATCCATCAGCCAATCCAGCCCGCGCCACACCTCACAGCCGTACAGCCGCTGGGGGCGCTCGGCTGGGGCTAAACTGCGCGCTGCCTCCACAACGCGCAGAGCCACAGCCACATGCGTATCGTGCTTATCCGCCAGATTGTGGGTGTAGACCACCTGCGGGCGGCATGCCCGCAGCAGCCCCGAAATGTCCTCTATGGCACTGCGCTGGCTCCCATCCTTAATCACCCGGCTGGGGTAATCCAGCATCACCTGGGCGGCGTATTCCCCCACCGCCGCCGCCTTGCGCTGTTCCTTAAACCGCACTTCGCGCATTTGCTCATCGTTATAGCGCGCATACATCCCGCTGCGCGGCGAGCCGCGCCCGTCCGTCACCACCACACCGGTAAACCAGCGTTCGTCCTGCTGAAAGCATTCCAGAATCGGCTGGGCCGCCATGATCTCGATATCATCCTGATGCGCGGCGATGCACAGGTGGGTGGTGCGCCGCAGCGCCGCTTCCACCGGCAGCCCATCGGGCACAAACACCTCTGCGGTCTCCAGGTTAAATTTCATGCAGCCCCTCCGCTTTCAATACCGGCAGGCTGGCGGCCGCGATGGACTGCCCCACCCGGCGGCTCTTTTCGTCCGGCAGTTGAATGTGAATGTTTTCCGCCAGCGCTGGGAATTCCGCGCCCAGCACCTGCTGCGCCCCCTCCAACAGCAGTTCCCCGCCCCGCCCCGAGGTGCAGCGCCCCAAAATGAGCACATGGCGGATGTCGTAAAAATCGGCGTAATGCGCCAGGCCGTAGCCCAAATACACGCCCATGCTCTGCCAGATCTGCACCGCCCCGCTCTCTCCAGCTTCCAGACGCGCCTGCACAAATTTCAGCCGTTCCGCGTCTGTGCAGCCGGTGGGCAATTGGATGCCGGCCAGGGGCGCCAGGCGGAAGACGCACTGCTGCGAAAAGTAAGAAGCGCCGCAGCCCCGGTCGCCTGACCATTCATCCACCGCCGCCTGGGGGTTGTAATCCACCGGCGCGAAGGCCAGCTCATTCAGCCAGCCCTTGATGTACCCTTCCGCGTCCACGTACCCGGCCGCCTCGCTGGAGCCCAGGGCGATCCCTAAAATGCCGTTATCCTCCAGCGACATGGAACCCGCCAGGGCAGTGACGTCGCCGTCATTGATGATCACCAGCGGCACGCCCAGCTCACCTTGCAGGCGGTGGAACAGCTCGCGGATTTCGCCCATGCGCTCCGCCGGAATATTGCGGAACAGGGAAGCCACCATCGGGCGGTTGTCAATGTAAATCCCCGCCGAGCTGCCGCCGATGGCGTCTACGCGCGGCAGCTTGGAAGCCGCCGTCTTGAGGGCTGTCAAAATTTCTTCATAGTGATAGCTGGGGTCGCGGTGCTTAAACGGCTCCCAAATGACCTCTTCGCTGTACACGGCTTCGCCGTTCAGTACCGCGCTGACCTTGCGGTCCGAGGCGCCCAGGTCAAAGCCGATGCGCGCCCCGTCCAGGTGGCGGCCCAGGGGCTTGCTGGTTTCGCGCGCCGCGGGCACATCCTCAGCCCGGCAGCAGATCACCTCAAACGGCCGTTCGTACACCTGCGCGCCCATGAAGTGATGGTCAAAGCTGCGCGCGCCCTGCGCCCCGTAACAGGCGGCGATATACGCCCCCACCCGCGCCGGGCCGCCGATATACACGCGGAAGCCGCCCCGCTGCCACAGCAGGAACTTCACCAGCCGTTCGGCATACACCAGGTTCTCGGCCGCGCGGGGGTGATCTTCGGGGAGCACCCAGGTTTCATAGCGCGAGAATTCGCCCTCGCTGCGTTCCAGCCCCACCACCAGCGGCACGCCCGCCGCCTGGGCCTCAGAAAGAAAAGCGTGATTCGCCAGCACCGCCGGACGGAAATGGGCATCCAGCGGGGGTAAAAGTTTGGGAGTCGGTAAGGTCAAACGCGGTACCATGCAAGTTTCCTAGTCGTTGGGTTTAATCGTTTGTTTTGATGAAGAGCAAATCGTAGTTTTCCAGCAGCATGAAGGCCGAAGCGCCCAATACGCAGGCTTGAATGTCCAACAGGCCAAAATCCAGGCTGGTCTGCTGCGCCAGGCGCGTCAGCGCAACCCGCGCCGCGGCCGCCCGCACCTGCTCTAACCAGGGCGCGCCAAAGCAGGCCAGGTCGCCGGTCAGCACGATCTTTTGAATATTGAGCACCCCCACCAGCGCGGCGATGGCCCCGCCCAAATAATGGGCCGCATCGCTCATCACCCGCTGCGCCAGGGCATCCCCTGCGCGCCAGGCCGCCTCAATCTCGGCCAGGCCCGCCGCCGGATTCTTCGCCAGGGGGGATTGGGGGTATTCACCCGCCAAAGCCTGCACCCGCCGCACCACCGCATGAGCGCTGGCGATGGTTTCCAGGCAGCCGCGGTTGCCGCAGCGGCACAACGCGCCGTCCTCCTGCACCACCACATGGCCAATCTCGCCCGCGCCCCCGCCGTCCCCCTGGAACAGGCGCCCGTGAATGAGAATGCCCGCGCCGATGCCGTGCTTGACGGTGATCACAATCAGATTGCTGTCCGCGGGGTGATCCTGGCCGTACACAAACTCGCCGATGGCGGTGGCCTGGCTGTCGTTCAAAATGGAAACCGGCAGGCGGTAACGCGCCTCTAAAAGCTGTGCCAGCGTCAGATCCTGCCAGTCCAAATTGACGGCGTTCACCACCACCCCCTCGCGCGTGTTCACCAGACCGGGCGTGCCGATGCCAATCCCCACCAGCGGTTTCCAGCCTTTGGCGGTGAGCTGATCCAACATCTGGTACACCAGCTGTAAGGCCTGCACCCCGTCGCGTTCGTTGACCGGAAATTCCAGCATCTCTTTGATCTGCCCGCGCAGGTTCACCACCGCCCCCACAAACTTATCCTTGGCCAGGTTCAGGCCGATCAAATAGCGCGAATCAGCCACCAGGCTGAGCAGAATGGGCGCTTTGCCGCCGATGGATTCCCCGTAGCCAATTTCTTCCACCAGCCCCTCTTCCATCAGCCCCGTCACAATTTCCGACACCGTGGCACGGGTCAGTTTGGTCAGGCGCGCCACCTCAGCCCGGCTGATGGTCTCATGATCGAAGATCAGCTTTAAGACCAGATCGCGGTTGAGCTGCTTGGTTTGCTGATGGGTCGCTTTTTTAGACGCCATAAGGGCTCCGAGGGCGAGGAAATTGAGCTGCGAGATGAAAAAAGGGGGCAAAACCGTTTGGCTTTGTATGTTTACTGAATTTACAAAGTCATTTTACAACCATCTTCCCCCTTTTGCAATACCCCATTTTCGCTTTTCAGTTTAATTTAAGAATCCCGCCTGCCGCCCCAGACTTTGCCCCCTTGGGGTACAATCAGAGTCAGCCGCAGTCTTTGACCCCTGGCGCGCGCCCGCCATCCCTCGCTTCGGGCGCAAGGAGACCGGATGACCCGTTTGTGCGCTTGCCTCACCGCTCTGCTCCTCTGCCTGTCAGCCTGCGCCCCGGAGCCGCCCATGACCCGCCTCACCCAAATCACCTTCAGCCGCGATTCGGGTTCCATCTTACCCGAGCTGCAGCTGCACGAAGAATACACCCTCACGCGCCAAACCGCCGCCTTCAGCCGCAGCGGCAAAACCGCCGCTACCCAGGCCAACACCGGCGCGTGGGAGCTGCCCGCTGACCCCGCCGCCCTGGAGGCTCTTTTCACCCAGGTAGAAGCCCTGCCCTGCGCCGATTTCAAACGCGTGGAGCCCGCCGACCCGCCCGACGGCGGCGGCACGCAAACCTACACCCTCACCTACGCCAGCGGCGCCCCCTGCACCCTCACCTT
>DAIOUB010000111.1:5081-9997 GCA_036751735.1 Levilinea sp.
CGTTTCTTTCCGGTGGCCGCCGATCTCAACTCCGGCCGGCCGGTCGTCTTCGGCACCCACCCCGAAGAATGCGTCCTCGACAGCGTGCTGGCCTCCATGAGCCTGCCCCCCTGGCTGGCCCCCCGCCAGGAGGACGGCCGCTATCTGATGGACGGCGGCGCGGTCAGCAACCTGCCCATCCAGGCCGCCCTGGAGCAAGGTGCCACCGAGATCATCGCCCTGGATCTGTTTGACCCCGATGAGGTCAGCGATGACAGCGCCGGGCTGAAAGGCTTTTTGCTCAAACTGGATAAAACCGTGGAAAGCCGCCAGGCCGAGCTGGAAATTGAGCTGGCCAAAGCCCGCGGCGTGCCCGTCCGCCAAATCACCCTGGCAAGCGAAAAGCCCGTGCCCCTGTGGGATTTTCGCTCTTCCATCGAGCTGATCGAGCGCGGCTACCAGTTGGCCCAGCAGGCCGCCGCCGAATGGCCCCCTGCCCCTCACCCCCGCTGGCAAAAGCTGCGTCTGAAGACCTTTCTGTCCGATCTGCTGGACGCCCTCGATTGACCCCCATTCCCCCCCTGATTTTCAGGGGGGATTTTTAGATTCGCCCCTTAAACATTATACAAATAGTATATACATAGTGACAGATGCCCGCGAAAAGGGTATATTGTCTTTATACAAAGCATTACAAAAGTTCATACAAACCTTAACCGTAGGAAATAGGAGACCGAAATGAAAAAGAACCGTGTTGTGTCGCTGATGATTGCCCTGGTGCTGGTCTTTTCTGCCTTCTTCCAGGCCGCCCCTGCCAAAGCCGCCACGAATACCATCGTAGATGTGGCTGCGTCCGATCCCCGCTTTTCCACCCTCGTCACCGCTCTGCAGGCCGCCGGGTTAGACGCCACCCTGCAAGGCCCCGGCCCCTTCACCGTCTTTGCCCCCACCAATGACGCCTTTGCCAAACTCCCCAAAGGCACCGTTGACGCTCTGCTGGCGGATATCCCCGCCCTCACCAACGTCCTCACCTACCACGTGGCCGCCGGTAACCTGGCCTCTGGGGACGTGATCAGCGCCTCTTCTGTGGACACCGTGCAAGGCTCCAAAGCCATCATCCGCAAAGTGGGCAAGAACTATTTCATCAACAACGCCCGTATTATCATCACCGACATCCCCGCCGATAACGGCGTGATCCATGTCATCAACCGCGTCATCCTGCCCCCCGCCAAGAACATCATGGAAACCATCCGCGAAGACAGCCGCTTTGACACCCTCGAAGCCGCCATTGACGCCGCGGGTCTGGCGGGCGTGTTGGAAGGCGCTGGCCCCTTCACCCTCTTTGCCCCCACCGATGCGGCCTTCAAGAAGCTGCCCAAAGGCACGGTTGAAGCCCTCCTGGCCGATATCCCCGCCCTCACCAATGTGCTCACCTACCACGTCCTGGCTGGGGCTTCCTTCGCCCGCGACGTCAACATGCTGATCTCCGCCGACACGGTGCAGGGTTCGCCGGTCCTCTTCCGCAAGACCGATGGCCGCCTGTTCGTCAACCGCTCTATGATCCAGCGCGCCGATCTGCTGGCCTCCAACGGCGTCATCCACGTGATGGACCGCGTGCTGCTGCCCCCCACCAAAGACATCGTCCAGACCCTCAGCGATGACAAGCGCTTTGAGACCCTGGTCACGGCTGTGGACGCGGCCGGTCTGGTGGGCACCCTGCAAGGCGCTGGCCCCTTCACCGTCTACGCCCCCACGGACGCCGCCTTCAAGAAACTGCCCAAGGGTACTCTGGAAGCCTTGCTGGCCGACATCCCCGCCCTCACCAGCGTGCTGACCTACCACGTGTCGGCGGATGAGATCTTCCGCGGCGAGATCCGCATGCTGGATACTCTGCCCACCGTCAACGGTGCTGAAATTGACGTGCAGATCAAACGCGGCCGGCTGATGCTGAACAACGCCCGCCTGGTGCAGAGCGACATCCTCACCACCAACGGCGTCATCCACGTGATTGACGTGGTGCTGCTGCCCCCCGCGCCGTAACCCCGGGCTCGATCATCACAAATACACCGCCCCTCTGGTTTCAGAGGGGCGGTGCTTTTTATCTCAGGCTGCCAGCCGGGCGGGTCTTTTTCGGTGCAGGGTCAAAATCACCGCCGGGGCCAAAAACAGCACCCCCGCCGCAAAATCCACCCAGCCAAATTGGTCCAGCAGCAGGCTGAAGGCCAGCCCGCCCAGGATGAGCCAGGCCGCCGGAAGCGCCCAGCGCAGCCCGCGCCGCACCGCCCAAACCAGCCCGCTCAACACCAGGGCCACGGCTAAAAACAGCGCCGCCATGACCCAGCGCACCCCCGCCGAAGCGTGCACACCCGGGTGGGCATTCACCATCAGCAGAACGGCCAGCCCCACCCACAGTGCAATTTGCACGCCCAGGAAAGCGTACACCGCCCCCATCCAACTGAACATTTTCTTCATATGCCGCCTCCATCCAATTCCTGGGCACTGCGATCAACCAGCAGGCTCAGGCACTGCGCCCCCACCGCAGCATAACCAGCCCAATGCGCACCGCGAAAACCGCCCACGGAACCAACGATGCCAGAGAGAAAATCAGCCCGACCATCCCCACAGTGGAAGGGATCAGCATCAACACGCCCGCCGCCAGCCCCCAATACGCCGTCACCTTGCCGAAGCGCAGGCTGCGCAGGGCGACCACCGCGAAAATCAATAAGGCGGCCGCATTCAGCACGTAATACGAGTCAAACGCCGTCCCCCGATAAATTTGCAGCAAGGCCTGGCCCGCACCCAACAAGGCAATTTTCTCGCCCTCGCTGGCCGCCGCGGCAAACTGGCCGCTGAGCGCCCACATCTCAAAACAGGTGTTGGATGCAAAATAAGCCGCGATTCCCACCAGGCCCAAAACTAACCCCACCAGCATGGCGCTTTCTGCCGAACGCCGCATGGCTGCATACAGCGCCAGATAAATGGGCACCAGCAAAGCGTTATTCACCAGATACAGCAAATCCATGCTCAGCAGGCCCAAAAGGCCGTTCCTGGCAAACAAATCAAAGAAACCTTCTACCGTGGTGGGCGGCGGCCAGACGGAAAACACCAGAATCTGCACGATCATAATCGCGATCATGCCAAAAACCGCGCTGCCGCCAGCCTGGTATAGCCCTTTCCACTGCGGCTCCACCGTGTTACCTTCAGATTGAGACTTCATTGATGAAAACTCCTTGTGCAAGCAAAATGGGTCACAGCCGCCCTCAACCGGCTCGGCGGCTCAATAGCTGCGCGTTTGGGAACGGCTGCCGCTCACCAGCGGTGATGCACCTCAGGCCGGATCCAACGGTCGTACGCCGCGCGCACCGCCGCCATCGCGGGTTCCGGCAGGGGCGGCAGATCCGCCGCGGAGAAATTCTCCTCTGCCTGGGCTGGGCGCTTGGCCCCAGGGATGGCGCAGGTGACCGCCTCAAACATCAGGATCCAGCGCAGGGCAAACTGGGTCAGGCTCATCCCCGCTGGGCACGCCTCGCGCAGGGCCTCCACCGCGCGCAGCCCAACGGCATAATCCACCCCAGAGAAGGTCTCGCCGCGGTCAAACGCCTCGCCGGCGCGGTTGAAGGCGCGGTGATCCTCCGCCGCGAAGGCCGAATCTGCCCGCATCTTACCCGTCAGCAGGCCCGAAGCCAGCGGAACCCGCGCCAAAATGCCCACCCGGCGCTTTTGGGCCTGCTCAAAAAACAGCTCGGCCGGCCGGTGGCGGAACATATTGAAGATGATCTGCACGCTCTGCACCTGGGGGTATTCAATCGCCTTCAGGGCCTCTTCCACCTTCTCCACGCTCACCCCATAGTGGCGAATTTTGCCCGCCTGCATCAGATCGTCCAGCACGCCGAACACCTCCGGCAGGTAATACACGGGCGTGGGCGGGCAGTGCAATTGCAGCAAATCCAGGGCGTCCATCTGCAAATTCTTCAGGCTACGTTCCACAAACGCGGTCAGGTTTTCGCGGTTGTAGCCCTCCGTGATGTGCGGGTCCAGCCGCCGCCCGGCCTTGGTGGCGATGTAGATCGTCTCGCGGGTCTCTTTGCGCAGACGGCCCAGCAGCCGTTCGCTGATGCCGTCGCCGTACACGTCGGCCGTGTCAAAGAAGTTGACCCCCATCTCCAGGGCGCGGTGCAGGGCCGCGGTGGATTCAGCCTCATCCACCGGCCCCCAGGTGCCGCCGATCGCCCAGGCGCCGAAGCTCAACGCCGAAACCTTCCATCCCGTTCGTCCCAGTTCGCGGTACTGCATGGTTTCACCTCGTTTTCGCCAACCGCGCAGCGGCGGCCAGCGGATTTTTTGTCATCTTCATTATGCCACAATTCCCCTCTCTGCGTTCACCCTCACCGCAGACGCACATCCGAAAAATGCCCGTATGGAGTTTGCACAGATTCCTCCCTGTCCGCGTATAATGAACCTGTTGGGGGCTTTTTCCTCTCCAATGAATTCCCGTTTGGCCCAATTCATCCGTTTTACGCACATTTCACCCCTATCGTTTGCTGGTTGGGAGCACAATGCGATGCCGCACCCCCAATCGCGCCAATTGCCCACCTTCAGGAGGTACTTCCCATGTCCGCGCAGATGAAACGATTTCTGACTCTGCTTTTTATCCTCACTTTTCTCTTACCCCTGCAGACCGCCAACGCCGCCCCGCCCCCGCCGGACGAGATGGACGCCCAGGCGATTGCCCTGGGCAAGGCCGGAACGGTATACCGCTACGAAAAAACTTTCGGGGTCAGCGAACAGGCTTTCCCCGCCTATCCCCCCGACCACTTCGGCTGGCCGCACTCCGTGTGGGTGCAGGCGGACGGCAGCGTCCTCATCTCCGATCCGTGGGCCAAAGCCGTGCGCAAGTACGATGCCAACGGCAATCACCTGGCCGATTTCGGCCACCCCGG
>DAIOUB010000112.1:0-1114 GCA_036751735.1 Levilinea sp.
TACACGCGGTCGCGCGGCAGTTCCACATTCTCAAAGCGGAAGCGTCCCAGCGCGTCCGTCACCGCCGCCTGGGTGTTCACCAGCTGCATGTTTTCATACGCGCTCAGGGTCACATCCAACCCGGCGGGAACCGCGCCCCCCGAGCCGTTTTGCACCTGCCCATCCACCTGCGCTTTGGCCGCCGGTGCGGGCTGATCCTGCGGATCGCTGCTGGGGCTTTCTGCCGCGCTGGGCGTAGCCGCGCCCTGGGGGGCTTCCCCGCTGGCCGCTGTGCCGCGCTGCTGCTGGTAGCCCAGGCTGCGCACGAATCCCGCCACCGCCCACAGCTCTTTCTCGTTCAGCTTTTCCGCGAAGCCGGGCATTTGACCCACGCCCTGGGCGGCAGCTCCGTAAATCTCGCCCAACGTGATCAACGGCAGCACCGCCGGGTCGCCCCAATCGGGCACCGAACCGTCGGTCTGCCCGGCGCGCCCATTGGCCCCGTGGCAGCCGGAGCAGTTTTCCATATACAGCACCATGCCCGCCGCCAGCTCTTCCTGCGGCACGCTCAGGCTCAGGCTGTAAGCCACCACATCCCAGCGCTCGCGGTCGCTCAGGCTCTGGCCAAAGGGCGGCATCATCTGTTCCAGCCGGCCGTTGGTCACCACCTGATACCAATCCGCCGCGGATGCCTGGCGGGCCACTTCGGGCAGGCCGATTTGCGGCGGGCGGGTGGGCAAATTGCCCGATTGCTCCCCATCGCTCAGGCCGGTCAGGCCGTGACAGGCGGCGCACTTGACCGCAAAAATGGCCTTGCCCGCCGCGGGGTCGGGCAGCGCCACGGGGAACACCGTCTCCACCCGCTCCGGAACCGGCGTGGCGGGCGGCTGATAATCCGGCGGCGGGGTCACATCCGCCGCCAGCGAAACCCCACACCCGCTCAGCAGCCAACCCAAAACCGCAGCCCCCATCCACAGCCCAATGCGGGCTTTCTTTAAACCGCTCCACATGTCGTTCATACCACCGTCCCGCAGCGTGAGCAGAATTGATCCGATTTTTGAATGGGCTTACCGCAATTGGGGCAAAAGCCAGCCGATTTTTCCTGGCGGCTGCGCCGCCGCGCGGCGATCTGCGC
>DAIOUB010000112.1:1214-5229 GCA_036751735.1 Levilinea sp.
TCTGCCAGCAGCCCAGAGCGCACATGCTCTTCCTGCAAATGGGCTTTACGCTCCACCAGGGGCTTGTTCTCCGCCCCGCGCCCAAAAAAAGGCCGGCTGACAAACATCATCACCAGCACAGCCAAAGAACCAATTAATAAAATGGAACCAAAATCCATAATGTGCCGCCGTTTCTAGTTGAGAACGCTTTCCACCGCCGCCTGAATTTCAGCCAGCGAGGTGAATGGGCCGATCTTTTGATACGCCAGCCGGCCCTCACGGTCAATGATGTAGGTCTCCGGCACGCCGCGAATGCGGAACAACTGCGAGATGGTGGTGCGCAGATCCGGCCCGTTGGGGTAAGAGATGGCGAACTTCTCCAGATAGGCGCGCGCCTCCGGCTCGGTATCCACGTAGTCCACCCCCAAAAAGACCACATCCCCGCGATCGCGGTACAGCTGCCAGGCCTGTTCCAACTCGGCCGCCTCAGCCTCGCAGGGGGTACACCACGAAGCCCAGAAGTTCAGCACAATCACCTTGCCGCGCATCTCCGCCGTGTGGTAGGCCTCGCCGTCAAAGGTGGTCACCGAAAACGCCGGAACTTCCTGCCCAATCACAATCGGCCCCTGCTGCGCGCGGCGCAGCCCCCAGGCGATGAGCGCCAAAAAGCCAGCCAGGGCCAAAAAAGCCGCCGCCACCACCCACAGAGGAAGCCGCCGCGGGCCGGGGGTATCCCCCACGGTCTTGGGTTCTTCATGGTTCATGCTCAATCCCTCACTCGTTGCTGCTTCCTCGGATCACTCCGGGCGCTGACGCAGTTCTTTTTCAATCTCCGCCAGGTACGGGTCTGCCGCCGGGTCCACCTCAACTGCCGGGGCCGCATTCGCCGCCGGTTTGCGCCGCGTGCGCCGCAGAGTCTGAGCCACGATGACCCCGCCCACCAGCAGCGTCGCCAGCGGCAGCGCATACACCAGCCAGTTCAAGCCCCGGCGCGGCGGCTCGGCCAACACACGGTCGCCGTAATGCAGGGCAAAGTAATCCTGAATCTGTTCGCGCGTCCATCCCTCCGCCAGCTTTTCGCGGATCAGTTCGCGCCATTGGGCGCAGGCCTGTGTTCCGCACACATCCAGGGGGATGTTTTCGCACACCGGGCAGTACAGCTCCTTGGCGATGGCGTTCACTTCGTCATCCGTGGGCGGTTCGCTTTGGGCAGATACCTGCCCCACCGCAACCCAGGCCGCCGCCATCAGCAGCAGCAAAACCCACCCCGCCGCCCATCCGGCGCGCCTCTTGCGATTGCTCCACACGCTTTTGTCCATGCTCCCTGCCATCCCTAATCGCCCACGGCGGCGGCTTTCACCGCGGCGCGGCGCGCCGCCCGGCGCTCATCCAGTTCTGGTTCTTTGCTCGGCCAGGCGGCCACCATCATCCCGACGATAAACACCATCCCGCCCAGCCACAGCCAGTTCACCAGGGGGTTTACGTAGATTTTGAAGGTCGCATTCTCGGTGGAGATGGGTTCCCAATCCACCAGCAGAATGTAGACATCATCTTCCATCGTCGAGCGCAGGCCGGGGATGGTCATGGGTTGACCTGAATCGAAGTAAAAATCGCGGCGCGGGTACAGCTCACCCACGGGTTTGCCGTCCTGCGACACAGCCATCACCGCGCGGGCCACGTTGCGCCCGTCTTCCGTGTCAAAAATGGCCAGCGAACGGAAAGTCACCTCGTAGCGCCCCAGCCGCAGGCTTTCACCGCGCTGCAGCGTGCCCTGGGTTTCCGTCTGGAACATTTCAATCCCAATCACCCCCAGGGCCATCATCACCACGCCCAGGTGCACAATGTACCCGCCGTAGCGCCGGCGGTAACGCCCCACCAGCCGCCACAAGGCCACAAAGGGGCTTTCGCCCGTGCTGCGCATGCGCGCCCGCACCCCGCGGGTGTAGTCGTAAAGGGTCACCGTCACCACCAGCGCCACCAGCCCAAAACCAGCCAACGCCCAGGGGCTGCGCACGCCGCTGGCAAACACCGCTCCCACCGCCGCCAGCGAAGCCAGCGCCGGAAGCCAAAGGGCCTTGCCCAGCGTCTTGGCGGTGGAATGTCCCCAGGCCGAAAGCGGGGCAATACCCATCAGCGCCAGCAGCGCCACCCACAGCGGCCCGGTGGCGCGTTCATAGAAGGGCGGCCCCACCGTCACCTTTTGACCGGTGAACAGCTCCGAAATCAGCGGGTAAATCATGCCCCAAAAACAAACCGCCAGCAGGCCCATGAAGAGCAGGTTATTCACCAGGAAAAGCGCCTCGCGCGACAGCAGCGAAGTCATCTGTCCCTCGTCGCGGAATTCGTTCCAACGCCACAGCAGCAGCCCCAATGAAATGGCCGCGGAGAGAGCAATGAAGGTGAAGAACAGCGGGCCGATGGCACTCTGCGCAAAGGCATGCACCGAGGTCAGCACGCCGGAGCGCGTCAGGAAGGTGCCTAAAATCACCAGGAGATAGGTGAGGATGATCAGGATCATGTTCCAGCGTTTGAACATGCCCTTCTTTTCCTGAATCATCACCGAATGCAGGAAAGCCGTGCCCGAAATCCACGGGTTGAGCGCGGCAATTTCCACCGGATCCCAGGCCCAATAGCCGCCCCAGCCCAAAACGTCATAGGCCCAGCGACTGCCCAAAATCAATCCCAGGGATAGGAACAGCCACGCCACCAGCGTCCAGCGCCGCGTCACGCGGATCCAACGGTCGTCGCTGCGGCCGGTGATCAGCGCCGCGATGCCAAAGGCAAAGGGAATCACAAAGGACACAAAGCCCAGATACAGCATGGGCGGGTGAATGATCATGCCTGGATGGCGCAGCAGGGGGTTCAGCCCGCGCCCGTCCGGCGGCGAAACCGCCAGCGCGCCAGCCGGTTGGAACAGCGCCACCACCTGCTGGCCGCCGGCCGTCTGCCAGAAACGCTCAAAGGGGTTTTCCAGGAAGAGGCTCATCCCCAGGAAGAACGCCAGGGTCACCAAAGACACCACAATCACCCACGGCTGAAATTCCCGGTCGCGATCCCACCGCCGCAGCATCACCGCCGAGGCAAAAGCCGCCAGCAGCCACGACCAGAACAGCAGTGACCCGGCCTGCCCGCCCCACAGCGCCGTGATCTTGAGATACAGCGGCATGGTGCTGCTGGTGACGTTGTACACGTACTGCACCTGGTAATCGCCCCGCACCAGCAGGGCCACCAGCGCCAGAGCCGTCAGCGTGATCAGCGGGAAGGTTAACAACATGGCGGCCCGGGCGCTTTCCACCCAGGCCAACGAATTTTTACGCGCGCCAAAAATGGCCGCGCCAATGCCGTACAGGGAAATCACAAACGCAAGCAGAAGCGCCCCAAAGCCAAAGTTCGCCAGCATGATCGCCTACTTTCCAGCCTGCTCAGGGACCGCCTCTTCGTACTTGGTCGGGCATTTCAGCAGCAGTTCTTCTGCATAGAAAACCCCGTCCTCGCCCAGTTTGCCGGTCATAATGGCCTGGGCTTCGTTTTTCAGCAAATCGGGCTTCACGCCTTCGTACACCACCCGCATGCGCGCCAGGCTGGAATCCTGCGCGGCCTGCTTGAGCACCGTGGCCATCCCGCCCAGGCGCTCAATTTCCTTGTGGTCGCCCGGAATGTTGGCCACGCTGAAGCGGATGGTCAGGTTTTGGGAATCGTATTCAATCGTATCGCCCAAAACCACGCCGGAAACGCGCACCTCGCGCCCCTGCATCTCGCCCGCGCGAGCTTCCAGCTCTTCAACCGTTAAGAAATACTGAGCTCCCGCACTGGTGGAGGAAACAATCAAATACACAATCGCCGCAAAAATGAGTACCGCACCCACAATAAACTTGGCTCGCCCACCCGATCGCACCGGCAGGGCCGCTTGAGGTTGTGTCACCGGAGTTGCATCCATATCGCTCTCTACCTCCAATCGTGAATACCAGAACAAGTCGCAGAATATCTGTATTTTACCGTCATTTTGTCTGATTTAGATTAATCTTGGATGAGAGGG
>DAIOUB010000112.1:5329-7391 GCA_036751735.1 Levilinea sp.
AAAAATTTCGCTTTTTGGCTTGAACTGGTTGAAATCTACGAGGAGAATGATTTATGCAGCGAACAACCAAACTGATTGCATTGACGGGTGTGCTGGTGCTGCTGGCCTTCGGCCTGATCGGCGCAGGCGCAGCGCAGACTGCCGCCGCCACACCCACCCCGGTGCCCACGGTCGTAAAGACCCTGCCGCCGGTTGTCGTCCCCTTTGAAGAAGAATGGAAAGCCTCGGGCCACGCGGCCTTTGATGCCGAGGCCTTCACCCACTGGGACGCCGAAACGCCCGCCGAAATTCCGGTGACCTGTGCCAAGTGCCACAGCTCCGGCGGCTTCCTGGATTACATTGGCGCGGACGGCAGTGCTGCCTTCGCCGTCAATAAGCCCGCCGCCATCGGCTCGGTCATCTCCTGCACCACCTGCCACAGCGGCACCAAGCTCGACACCGTGAAATTCCCCTCCGGCGTTGAGCTGACCGGCCTGGGCGCCGAAGCGGTGTGCATGACCTGCCACCAGGGCACGGCCTCCAAAGCCACCGTGGATGAAGCCATCGCCAAGGCCAACCCCAAGGACGATGACACCCCCGTGGCCGAGATGGGCTTCACCAATATTCACTACTTCGCCGCCGCCGTCACCCGCTATGGGACGGTGGTCAAGGGCGGTTATGAATATGAAGGCAAAGCCTACGACGCTCTCTTCGATCATGTGGAAGGCGTGCAGGCCTGCACCGACTGCCACGATTCGCACTCGCTGGAACTGAAGCTGGATTCCTGCGCCGACTGCCACACCTCAGTCAAGACCGTGGCGGATGTGCGCAAGATCCGCTCCCTGGCCTCCACCGCCGATTATGACGGGGACGGCAATGTGAAGGAAGGCGTGGCCGAAGAAATTGACGGCCTGCGCGCCATGCTCTTCACCGCCATCCAGGCCTACGCCAAAGAGGTCGCCGGCAGCCCCATCGCCTATGACTCTGCCGCCTACCCCTACTTCTTCATTGACACCAATGAAGACGGCAAATCTGCTCCGGATGAGGCCATCTTCCCCAACAAGTACGCCTCCTGGACCGCCCGCCTGGAAAAGGCCGCCTATAACTACCAGATGTCCGTCAAGGACCCGGGCGCCTACGTTCACGGCGGCAAGTACATCATCGAGCTGCTCTATGACTCGATCGAAGATCTGAACACCAAGCTCGCCAAACCGGTGGACCTCACCAAGGCCAACCGCATCGACGCCGGCCACTTCGCTGGCTCTGAAGAAGCCTTCCGCCATTGGGACGAAGACGGTGTCGTTCCGGGCTCCTGCGTCAAATGCCACACCGGCGCTGGCCTGCCCCAGGCGATCAAAGAAGGCGTCAACACCTCCATGGCCCCCTCCAACGGGCTGATGTGCGAGACCTGCCACGACGACCTCACCAAGTTCACGCGCTTTGTGCAGAAGGAAGTCACCTTCCCCTCCGGCGCCAAGATCTCCTTTGGCGAAACCGCGGATGACAACCTGTGCTTGAACTGCCACCAGGGCCGCGAGAGCACCACCAGCGTCAACAAGGCCATCGCCGGCATGGACGCTGACACGGTCTCCGATAAGCTCGGCTTCCGCAACGTGCATTACTTCGCCGCGGGGGCCACCCTCTTCGGCACCGAGGCCAAGGGCGTCTATGAATACGCGGGCAAGACCTACGTGGGCAAGTTCAACCACGACGGCAAGCTCAACACCTGCACCTCCTGCCACGACACCCACGCTCTGGAAGTCACCGCAGACTGCAAGACCTGCCACCAGACCGAAGACGCGGCCGCCATCCGTATGCCCACCAGCCCGGATGACTACGACGGCGACGGCGACGTGAAAGAGGGCATCCAGGGTGAAATTGACACCCTCCAGACCCAACTGCTGACGGCCATTCAGGCCTACGCCAAAGACGTGGCCAAGACCCCCATTGTGTACAACGCATCATCCTACCCCTACTGGTTCGCCGACACCAACGGCAACGGCAAGGGTGATCCGGACGAAATTAAAGCCGCCAACGGCTTCAAAGCCTGGACCCCGCGCCTGCTGCAGGCCGCCTACAACTA
>DAIOUB010000112.1:7491-9830 GCA_036751735.1 Levilinea sp.
TCCAACTTCACACAAAAGGAGACCAACCTATGAAGGGAGATCTGCTTCACCCCCGCACAGGTTTCCGGATCCTCACGGTCGCGGCCATTGCGTTCCTGGCCCTGGGGCTAGCTTTGCTCTTCCAACCTGCCCTCGCCCAGGCCGCCCCAGCCGTAGAGAAGGCCGCCGTTCAGATGGCGGAGGCGCAAGCCCCCCACCCGGCCCTGCAAACCGATGTGGACTGCCTGACCTGTCATAGCAATCCCGATATGCAAATTGCTTTGCCTAACGGCGACCCCCTGCGCATCGGCATTGACCCCGAAAAATACGCCGCCTCGGTACACGGCAGCCGCGGATTTGTGTGCATCAACTGCCACGCCGACATCACCGGCTACCCGCACCCCGAACAGACTGCCCAGGACCGCCGCGACTACACCCTGCAGTTCAGCGAATCCTGCAAAACCTGCCACGAAGAGCAGTACACCGAAACGCAGGACGGCGTGCATATGCAGGCCCTGCAGAGCGGTAACCGCAACGCCCCCGCCTGCGCCGACTGTCACGATCCGCACTACGCGGTGGCCTCAGCAGACGACCAGGGCGGCTCCTCCCCCATCGCCCGCGCCGAGATCCCCCAGACCTGCGCCAAATGCCACGCCGGCATCTTCAACGATTACAAGAACAGCGTCCACGGGGCCGGCATCCTGGAGAATAACGATCCCAACGTGCCCACCTGTACCGACTGCCACGGCGTACATTCCATCGCGGACCCCACCACGGCCGAATACCGCATCAATTCACCTCAGATGTGCGCGGAATGCCACACCAACGCCGAGATCATGGAACCCTATGGGCTGTCCACCCAGGTGCTCAACACCTACGTGGCCGATTTCCACGGCACCACGGTGACGCTCTTTGAAAAGCAGTCCCCCGATCAGCTCACCAACAAACCGGTGTGCTACGATTGCCACGGTGTCCACGATATCCGCGCCACCGACGACCCCGAGAAGGGCTTGCAGCTGCGCGGCAACATCCGTGCTACCTGCGAAAAATGTCATCCGGGTTCGGGCGACAACTTCCCCGATTCGTGGCTGAGCCATTACATCCCCAGCCCCGAAAAATACCCCCTGGTCTACTACGTTCAGCTTTTCTACCAGATCTTCATCCCCACCGTCCTGGGCGGCATGGGCGTGTTCGTCCTCTCCGATATCTACCGCCGCCAGGTGATCAACCGGCGCAAACCGACCCCGCCCGCCGAGCCCACGCCGGAAACTCCGGCTGCGCCCCAGCAGGATTCGGACGCAAAGGAGGAAACCCATGACTGACACCGCTTCCACCTTCCTGCGCTTTCCGAAATACCGCCGGTTGGAGCACATCGTCCTGATTGCCTCCTTCACCACCCTGGCCCTCACCGGCCTGCCGCAAAAATACCCCACCGTCGGCATCTCACAGGCCTTCATCGCCATCCTGGGCGGCATCGAAGCCGTGCGCATCATCCACCGCATCGCCGCCACCCTCTTCCTGCTGGAGTCTGTCTATCACCTGGTGGTAGCGGGCTACCTGCTGTACGTCAAGCGCGAGCGGGCCACCATGCTCCCCGGCGTTAAAGACGCTGTGGACGCCTGGCAGGCTTTCTTATACAATCTCGGCCTGCGCAAAGAAGCCCCCAAAATGGGCCGCTACAACTTTGCCGAAAAGGCCGAGTATTGGGCCATGATCTGGGGCTTGCTGGTCATGGCGGTCACCGGCTTTATGCTCTGGAACCCCATCGCCACCGCCAGCGTGCTCCCCGGCCAGTTCATCCCCGCCGCCAAAGTGGCACACGGTGGCGAGGCCGTTCTGGCGGTGCTGGCCATCATCCTGTGGCACTTCTACAACGTCCACGTTAAGATGTGGAACAGCTCCATCTGGAACGGCCAACTCACCCGCCACCAGATGGAAGAAGAGCACGCCCTGGAACTGGAAGAGATCGAATCGGGCGCGGCTGCGCCCGTGCGCCTTTCCAGCGCGGATCACCGCAAACGCATGAACCTTTTCATCCCCGTCGCCGCCGTCGTCAGCCTGGTTTCGCTGGGCGCAGTGTACTGGTTCGTCACCCTGGAACAAACCGCCATCGAAACGGTTCCCCCCGCCCTGGAAAACTCCGGCCCGGCCTTCCAGCCCATGCCGCCTACCCCCGTGCCGGGTGAAGCCGCCGCGGCCGCGGACGGCGCGCTCAATTGGGCCGTGATCGGCCCGGTCTTTGGCACCAAATGCGCCGCCTGCCACGGCACATCCGGCGGGGTGGCCCTGGACAGTTACACGAACGCCGTCCAGGCTCCGCTCATCCTCCCCGGCGACGCCGCCAACAGCCTGGTGATCCA
>DAIOUB010000113.1:0-8252 GCA_036751735.1 Levilinea sp.
TCCCCATGACCAACGGCGAATACCAGACCAAGCTCATGGCCACCCTCGGCACCGATCAGGTTCCCGATGTTGTGGCTCTGGAAGCCGCCTTCGTGAAGAGCTACGTGGAAAGCGATTTCCTGGCTGACCTCGGCGGTCTGCTCGACGAAGCCAAAGCTGCGGATACCTATCCCTTCGTGACCGACGTCGGCACGGCGGACGGCGTGACCAAGGCCTATGCTTATCAGGCGACCCCCGGCGCGCTCTTCTATCGCCGCAGCCTGGCCAAAGAATATTTCGGCACCGATGACCCCGCCAAGATCCAGGAAATCCTGGGCGACATGGACAAGTACACCGCCGCCGCCGAAGTGGTCAAAGAGAAGTCGGGCGGCAACACCTACATGGTTGCCTCCAACGGCGATTTCATGAACCTGTTCTATGCCAACCGCGAGCAGCCCTGGGTTGTGGACGACACCCTGACGGTTGACCCGATGGTCGAAAAGATGGTTGCCACCGCCAAACTGTTCCGCGATAACGGCTACGAAGCCAAAGCCACCCAGTGGCAAGAGGGTTGGTTCGCGGGTATGAATGACACCCTGGTGGATGCCAACGGCGCCCCCAAGCAGATCTTCTCCTACTTCCTGCCCACCTGGGGTCTGCCCTACGTGTTGGCCCCCCATGCCAAATCGGCTGACGGCGCCAAAGACACCACCGGCGACTGGGCGGTCATCACTGGCCCGCTCCCCTATCAGTGGGGCGGCACGTGGTTGGGTGTGATGAAAGAAACCAAGAAGATGGATCTGGCCACCGAGTTCGTGCGCTTCTGCACCCTGGATGAAGAAAACCTCACCAATTGGGCGACGGGCGTGTACACCAATGAATACCTCAAAGCCATTGATCCCACCGTTCCGGACGATCAGCAGCAGGCCGCTGGCGACTTCGTGTCCAGCAAGAACGTTGTGAAGGCCATCACCGCTTCGTTCGATGACTCCGAAATGAGCAAGTTCCTGGGCGGCCAGAACTCCTACGGCGGTTTCGCCGAGGCGGCCCCCACCGTCAGCGCCAAACTGATGCAGGGCTCTGATGACGCTATTCAGCGCGCTCTGAACGACCCGTTGAACTCTTACATGGATGGCAAGGTCACCCTGGAAGAGATGTGGAAACTGTGGAAAGACGCGGTCCGCAACGAGTTCCCCGAACTGATTATCCCCGAATAATCTAGACGTTTAGCCAGGACTGAGTCAGTGCAGCCATGCACTGACTCAGTCCACACCGGGAGGCACGATGAACCGTCCGAAGAAGAGCCGCTTTAACTACGGGTACTTTTTTGTTGCACCATTTGTCATAGGGTTTTTGCTGTTTGGCCTCTACCCCGTTTACAACACCATTGCCCTGAGCTTTACCGATACCACCTTGATGTCGGCTAAATCCAATTTTGTCGGGTTGGCCAATTTCAAGCGTTTATTTGCGGACAGCGTGTTCATGACCGCGGTCAAGAACACCTGGCTGTTGTGGATTTTAAACTTCATCCCGCAGCTTGGCATTGCTTTGCTTTTGTCGGTGTGGTTCACCAGCACCCGGCTGAAATTAAAAGCCGTGGGGGTCTGGCGTATGCTGTTCTATTTGCCCAATTTGCTCATGCCAGCGGCCATCGCGGCCCTGTTTTTTAGTCTGTTCTCGTTCTACGGGCCGGTGAACCAGTTTATGGTGCGCGCTGGCCTCATCCCTGAGGCGATTGATTATCTGCGCAACCCCACAGTCGCTCGCGCCTTGGTGGTTTTCATTCAATGGTGGATGTGGTTCGGCCAGACGACGATCATCTTGATGGCGGGGATGACCTCCATTTCGGTGCAGGTCTACGAAGCCGCCCTGGTGGACGGCGCCACCTCCTTCCAGATGTTCCGTTACATCACCATGCCGCTGATCAAGCCGGTGACCATCTACATTTTGGTCACTTCGCTGGTGGGCGGTATGCAGATGTTTGACATCCCCATGCTGTTGACCGATGGGCGCGGCAGTCCGGCGAACTCCATTTTGACCAACAACATTTTGATGTATATGAAGTTCCGCAGCAGTAAGGGACATATCGGCGCGGCGGCTTCGGTGGGCGTGTTGGTGTTCATCATGACGACGATCTGTTCTCTGCTCATCTTCTATTTGCTTCGCGATAAAGATGCCAATCTCGAAGAGGCAGAGGATTAGGAGGAAAAGATGAAAAACTACCGCGTTTCTACCAATATCCAGCGTTTCTTCATCTATCTTTTCCTGACGATCCTGCTGATCATCGTCATCCTGCCCATCTGGCTGCTGATCGTGAACGGGACGCGTTCCACGGTGGAGATTCAAAACGGCATCAGCTTGATACCGAGCCAGTACATGGTCACCAATTATAAGATCCTGCTCAGCAAGGGTCTGGATCTGCCGTTGGGGTTCTTTAACAGCTTCTACATCGCCGCCATGACCACGATCGTCAGCGTGTATTTCTCGCTGATGACGGCTTACGGTCTGGTGGTGTATAAGTTCCGAGGGCGCAAGCTGCTCTACAACGGCATCTTGGTGTTGGTGATGATCCCCATGCAGCTTTCGATCATCGGCTTTTACCAGTACATGTCCAAGATCGGCCTGGCGGACTCGTATTGGTCGCTGATTTTACCCAGCATCGCTTCGGCCGGTGCGGTGTTCTTCGGCAAGCAGTACCTGGAATCGGTGGTGCTGCAAGATCTGATTGACGCCGGGCGCATTGACGGCGCCAGCGAGCTGGGCATCTTCCACCGCATCATGCTGCCGATCGCGGCGCCGGGCGCGTTCACGATGGGCATCTTCGCTTTCGTGGGCGCCTGGAACAACTTCTTCAACGCCTTCATCTTGATCACCTCGCGGCAAAAGTACACCCTGCCTATGCTGATCCAGACCCTGCGCGGCGATGTGTACCGCCCAGAATACGGCGCCATCTACCTGGGCCTGGCGGCCTCGGTGATCCCGATCATCATCATCTACTTCCTGTTCTCTCGTTACATTGTGAACGGCATCTCGATGGGCGCCGTGAAAGAGTAAGGAAAAGACAGCTCGTCAGAAGGAGGCCTCGGGGGAACGGCCTCCTTCCTCTATCCTCTTTTGAATATTGCACCGCTGCGATCCGCTGAACGTCATGTATGAGCGGGCTGCACCCAGGCCGCGGAGGTTTGTGCCACGCGCTTCGTCAACGCTTTTGGAATTATCAAGGAGTGGTCATGCGCTTTGGTTTTTTTGATGATCAGCATTTGGAATATGTGATTACCCGGCCGGATACACCGCTGCCCTGGATCAATTACCTGGGCACAGAATCCTATTTTGGCATTATTTCCAATACGGCGGGGGGCTATTCATTTTATAAAGATGCGCGCCTGCGGCGGCTGACCCGCTTCCGCTACAACAATGCGCCTTTGGACGGCAACGGGCGCTATGTGTACCTGCGCGATGACGACGCCGCCCAGCCGGATTTCTGGTCGCCCACCTGGCAGCCCACGCGCACCCCGCTGGACGCCTATACCTGCCGCCACGGCCTGGGGTACACCCGCATCGCCTCGCAGCGCAAGGGGATTGCCTGTGAGACGACTTATTTTGTGCCCCTGGGGCAAGACCTGGAAGTGTGGGATGTGCACCTGAGCAACCAGCGCAGCACAGCGGCCAACCTTTCGCTGTTTTCAGCGGTGGAATTCTGCCTGTGGGACGCCTTCGACGACGCCAACAATTTTCAGCGCAATTATTCCATCGGCGAAGTGGAAGTGGCGGATGGGATCATTTACCACAAGTCTGAATACCGCGAACGGCGCGATCATTTTGCCTACTTTGCCTGTTCTGAGCCGCTGGCGGGGTTTGACACCCAGCGCGAGGATTTCTTAGGCCCGTACCGCGGTTGGGATGCGCCCGCGGCGGTGGAAGAGGGGGCGGCGCGCCAATCGCTGGCGCTGGGCTGGCAGCCGATGGGTTCGCACCATGTGCGCCTGCACCTGGAGCCGGGTGAAAGCAAACGTGTGATTTTTGTGCTGGGCTATCACGAAAACCCGGAAAACGACAAATTTGACCCGGCGGGCACGCAGACCATCAACAAGAAGACGGTGCTGCCCGTGATCCGGCGCTTTTTGCAGCCCGAGGTGGTCAGCCAGGCGCTGGCCGACATTCAGCGGTATTGGCGCGACCTGCTGCAAGGGATGCAGGTGGCCACCCCTAATGAGCACGCCAACCGCATGATCAATATCTGGAATGTGTACCAATTGATGGTCACGTTCAATTTCTCGCGTTCCTCTTCCTATTTTGAGTCAGGGGTGGGCCGCGGAATGGGCTTCCGCGATTCGGCTCAGGATTTGCTGGGCTTTGTGCAGTTGGACGCCCAACGGGCGCGCCAGCGCATTTTGGACCTGGCGGCCACGCAGATGGCCAGCGGGGGGGCCTATCACCAGTATCAGCCGCTGACCAAGCGCGGCAATCACGACGTGGGCAGCAACTTTAATGACGACCCCCTGTGGCTGGTGCTGGCGGTGACGGCCTATTTGAAGGAAAGCGGCGATTGGAGCATTTTGCAGGAGCAGGTTCCCTTTGACCTTGAACCCGGTTCGGAGGACAGCCTGTTGGCGCATATGGAGCGCAGCCTGAGCTACACCCAGGAGCGCCTGGGGCCGCACGGTTTGCCCTTGATCGGCCGGGCGGATTGGAACGACTGCCTGAACCTGAACTGTTTTTCCGACAAGCCGGGGCAGTCTTTTCAAACCACCACCAACCGCGAAGGCAAAGTGGCCGAAAGCGTTTTCATCGGCGGGCTGTTCGTTTTGGCGGCGGCGGAGATGGAAGCGGTGTACGCCCGCCTGGGCCTGACGGCCAAAGCCGCTGAGCTGGCCGCTCAGCGGGTGAACATGCGGGCTGTGCTGAACACAGCCGGCTGGGACGGCAGCTGGTTCCGGCGGGCTTACGACCATTTTGGCAATCCGGTCGGCTCGCAGTCCTGCACCGAGGGACAAATCTTCGTGGAGCCGCAGGGCATGTGTGTGATGGCGGGCGTGGGGCTGGAAGACGGCCGCGCGGAATCCGCGCTGAACGCGGTGCGCGAGCATTTGGGCACGCCGCACGGTGTGGTGCTGCTGTGGCCGGCGTTCAAGCAGTACCATCTGCACATTGGCGAAATATCTTCTTACCCGCCGGGGTACAAAGAGAACGGCAGCGTCTTTTGCCACACCAACCCCTGGATCCAGATCGCCGAGGCGCGCCTGGGGCGCGGGGAGCGCGCGCTGGACTATTACCTGCGCATCAACCCCTCGGCGCGGGAAGAGATCAGTGAGGTGCACCGCTGTGAGCCGTATGCCTATGCTCAAATGATCGCGGGCAAAGAGGCGCTGAAACCCGGCGAGGCCAAAAATTCCTGGCTGACCGGCACAGCGGCCTGGAGCTATGTGGCCGTGACGCAGTGGATTTTGGGGATTCGCCCGACCTTCGACGGGCTGAAGATCGCCCCGGTGGTGCCGGAGGATTGGACGGCCTTTGATGTGCAGCGCAGTTACCGCGGGGTTCGTTACCTCATCCATGTGGAGCGGGTGGGGGCGGGCAACGCGGTGCGGCTGGAGGTGGAAGGGGCGCCGGTGGAAGGGGATGTGGTGGGGATCCCCAGCGGCGGCCAGACGGAAGTGCGCGTGCGCGCGGTTTTGGGCACAGCCTGAGCAAATTTCCAGCGCGGGGGCTTGCGGCGGTCTTTGGCGAGGCCGCTGAGAGCCTTTGGGCGCGGTTGGGTGACAGCGCGGGATGTCTGGCGGTTTGCCGGCATCCCGCGCATTGTTGTCCGAAGCGGCTTCCTCAGAATTTGTTTTTTATAACTTCTATGCTACACTGAAAGATACCCAAGGTGCAGCCCCAGGCTGGGAGGGAAACCTGGGGCTGCCGGAGAATGAATGTCCCAGAAGCCGCAGCATCAAGGGGCGGGGCAATAACAGCAGAGGAGAAAGAATCATGAAACGCTTTTGGGTGGTTAGTTTGTGCTGCGCATGGATCCTGGCGGGGCTGATTCCCATGCGCACGGTTCAGGCACAGGGGCCTATGGACCCGGTGCGTTACGCCAAACCCAGCGCGGCTGGCAGCGGCGACTGCAGCTCGTGGGCCAACGCCTGCACGCTGCAAACGGCTTTGAGCGGGGCACTGCCCGGCCAGCAGGTGTGGGCCGCCGTGGGTGTGCATTTTCCCGGCGATACTGCGAGCAGCACCTTTACCCTCAAAGACGGCGTGGGGGTGTACGGCGGGTTTGCTGGGAATGAAACCAGCTATGACCAGCGCGATGCGGTCGCCAACGTTACCGTGCTGAGCGGCGACATCGGCACACCGTTCCTGGGTTTGGACAACTGCCTGCACGTGGTGACAGCCACCTCGGTGGGTAACTCCGCCCTGTTGGACGGCTTTACCATCACGGGCGGGACTGCCTACGGCAGTTACCCGCACGCGAACGGCGGCGGGGTTTTCCTCACCAGCGCCAGCCCAACCCTGCAAAACCTGATCATCCGCGATAACCGCGCAGAGGCTGTCGGCGGAGGCCTATATAGCAGAACCAACAGCGAGCCGATCTTAAACCATGTGACCTTTGAGGATAATTACGCTCAGAACGCGGGCGGGGGCATGTATGTCTCGAATGGATACAGAACCGTTCTATCCGATGTGACGTTTTCCATGAACCTGACTAAAGGCAATGGGGGCGGGTTATACAGCGAGAACACGATCATGGAGCTGCATGATGTGACCTTTCAGGCCAATTCCTCCGACGTCGATCTGAATAATATCGGCTCTGGGGGCGGTATGTATCTGATGGAAGGCCAAGGCATGCTGTATGGCGTCACCTTTTATAATAACCAATCGAACGCCAATGGGGGCGGGCTCCACAACAGCGGCGGGATTGTCGATATGGAGAATGTGACCCTGGTGAAAAATCGGGCGGTGGGCTCCGGGGGCGTCAACGGCATGGGGGGCGGAATCTTTTTTGAGTCATGCCCTGCCAGCTTTTTACGGCATGTGACCCTCTGGAATAATTCGGCCACATCGGCAGGAGGGGGCATCCACGCACAAAACTCCAGTCCCATTGTGGATAACAGCCTGATTTGGGGAAACGGCAGCCCAGTGGGGGCGCAGATATACACCGCTGGCGGCACTCCATCGGTGCATTTCAGCGTGGTGCAGGACGGCTTCCCGGGGGGATTGCTCATCTACACCGACGATCCTTTGGTGGGAACCTTTGGCGATTACGGGGGCAGCACCCCGACTCTGCCGATCCTGCCAGGTTCCTCGGCCCTGGATCGGGGTACGGATGCCTACTGTGGGGATCTCGATCAGCGCGGACGACCGCGGCCGCAGGAAGGGACCAATGATGGGGTGGTGGGCTGCGACATTGGGGCCTTTGAGCTGGACAACCTGGCGCCTGAGGTGGAGCTGACCGACACGGTGACCAGCCTGATCGAAAACACCCTGATTGACACGCCGCTGAAGGTGGCGCGGGCGGTGATCACAGACGACGGCATTGGCATCCAGCCGTTATCGCTGAGCGGGGCGGACGCGGCCATGTTCAGCCTGTCGGGGAACGATGTGTTCCTCAAGGCTGGCGCAGATCTGGATTATCAAACCAACCCAGTGCTGGATGTGCAGGTGAATGTGGACGACCCCACCACCTCCGCCAGCCCAGACGACAGCGCCGCGCTGAGCATCACGGTGGAAGATGTCACCACTCCCGCGGTGGAGGGCATCACCCGCCTGGACGCCAACCCCACGCTGGCCGAGTCGCTGCGTTTTGCTGTGCAGTTCTCAGAGCCGGTGAAAGATTTGGGCACCGCCGATTTCTTGGCGATGACCACCGACAGCCTGGCGGCGGCGGTGAGCGGTGTGACAGACAGCGGCGGCGGCATCTATGTGGTGACCGTTGACTGCGCCAGCGGAGAGGGTACCCTGCGTTTGGATATCCCCGCCGGTGCCCAGATCAGCGATTTGGCGGGCAACGCATTGGGCGGGCTGCCCTATGAGGATGGCGAAAGCTATGAGATCATACGCAGCCGCCCCTTCATCCTTTGGCCGCGGGACGGGATCAGCCTGCAGAACAACCGCCCGGAACTGGATTGGAGCGATTTTGACGGGGCGCTGGGGTATGACGTGCAGATTTCGCGCAGCGCCAATTTTAAAAAGCTGCTGATGAGCAAACGGGTGACACCGGCGGCTTCTACCCTGACGCTCAAGGCCAGCCTACCCGCCAACCAGCGGCTGTATTGGCGCGTGCGGGC
>DAIOUB010000113.1:8352-9754 GCA_036751735.1 Levilinea sp.
ATGTTTGAATGGCTGCCGGTGGATGGGGCCGCAGGCTACACCGTGCAGGTGAGCAAAACGGACGGCTTTGGCAAAGTGACGGCCGGCTACACGCTGAAGTCGGCCCAGAACTGGTTTGCGCCGGGCAGCGATCTGCCCGCCAACGGTACTTTCTTCTGGCGGGTGCGCGCCAACGGCGCCAACGGTCCCAGCCTGTTCTCGGAGGCGCGCAGCTTCACCACTGGCCAGCCGCCCAGTGTGCCGGCGCTGAAATCTCCGGCGGCGGGGGCGCTGGTGCGCGAGGTGCGCCCGCGGCTGGATTGGAGCACGGTGGTGCTGCTGCCGGGGACGACCTTTGGATATTACCAGTTGGAATTGGATCAGGACGCGGCTTTTCCGGCCCCCCTGCGGGCGCAGGTGAACTCGCTGACTGCCTCGGAATACACCCTGGAGGTGGATCTGGAGCCGAACCGCACCTATTACTGGCGGGTGCGGGCCTGGAACGCGGGCGTAAACGGCATCGCAGACGATGGGGACGACGACTTCAGCGCGTGGTCGAAAACGCGCAGCTTCCGCACGGCGCTGGCCCAGCCGGTGCTGCTGTCGCCAGGGCCGGGGGAATTGACCGCCAGCCTGCAGCCGCTTCTGGATTGGCAGGACAGCGAAGGGGCACTGGGCTACCGAGTGGAGATTTCGCGCAGTGAGAAATTTGCCCCGTTGGTGCGGGGGGCGACGGTGTTGAACGGTATTTCAGAATATACCCCGTCCACGGCGCTGCCGTCGGGCACGCAGCTGTGGTGGCGGGTGCGGGCTACGGGCAAGAACGGCCCCAGCCTGTGGAGCCAGACGGGAACGTTCTTCACCCCGTGAGGCCAGCCAGAATAAGACAGAATCCGCCGGCCGGTGATGACTCACCGGCCGGCGCTGCGTGGGGGAGGATTATTTCAGGATGAAGTCAATGCGCGTGCAGAGCTGTTCGGCCGGGGTATCCACGGGGTTGTTCAAGTAGGTTTCGTACACCACCCCCGAAGGCGTGCGGTGGGCCTGTTCCAAGAATTCAGTCAGGGCCTGATAGGCGGCGGCCATCTGCGGGTAGGGGCCGGTGTGCAGGCAGGTGGCCAAATGACACTCCGGCAGGATATCGGGCTGAACGTCGCCGCCGCCGGGCAGGGGACGAGCCACCGGGAAGCCGATTTGCAGATCGAGGTCGGCCATATCCATATTGAAGTAGCCCACGAACGGCGGCCCGGCGGGTTCTTCACCCAGGGCGGCCAGATGCTCTTCGATGGCGTTGTAGGCGACGTCTAAAACGACCGGCAGGTTATCTACCGGGGTGCGCGTCCGCACGGCCAGGACAGGCCGCGGAAGCTGATGGACAATTTGACAGGCGTACGTCATGGCTGGGTTCCCTCCTGAGGAACAT
>DAIOUB010000114.1:0-9682 GCA_036751735.1 Levilinea sp.
GCACGCTTGCTGGGGCAGCTTTCGCTGCCGTTTGTGCTCTTCGCCATCCCCTCGGGCTATTTGGGCGCGGCGATCGGGCGCAAACGCACGATTATGATCGGCGTGGCTTTGATGACCATCGGCGTGGCGTCCATGTACCTGCTGCCGGTCGAAACCCTGGTGATCAGCCTGACCAAACTTCCGGTGTTGGGGAATGTGCCGGTAGTGGGGGCGATTATGATGGGGCTGGGGGTGGCCTGGTCATTGATCAATATTAACTCGCTGCCGATGGTGGTGGATATGACCGACGACGACCACATTGGCACGTATACCGGGCTGTATTATTTCTTCTCCACCCTGGCGGCCATTTTGGGACCCATCACCTATGGGGTGATGGTGCAGCTGTTTGGCAACCGCTATGACCTGGTGATGCTGATCAGCCCCATTTTCTTCTTCGCCGCGTTTGTGTTCATGAGCTTTGTGCGGCGGGGTGAGGCCAAAAAGCAGACGGCTGCGTAAGAATGGGTGACATTGATCCTAGGGATTTCCATGCTTGACGACCTTGCGATAAGTTTCACTAAAAGGTATACTGTGTACACCCGGGGGAGCCGTATTTTCACCGACCCCCCGCGGGGATAGTACCCATGTTATCCGACTCAAGAGGAGAGAATCGTATGTCCAAAAAGCTGTCTCTGTTGTTGGCTGTTGTTTTGCTGGCTTCGATGGCATTAACTGCCTGCCAGCCGGCCGCTTCTGGCGATACCAAGCCGGATTGCAGCAAAGCCGAAACCTTCTGCGTGGGTTTGGTGACGGACGTCGGCAAGATTGACGACAAGTCCTTCAACCAGTCCACCTGGGAAGGTGTGAAACAGGCCGAGAAAGATTTGGGCGCTGTTGTTCAATACATCGAAACGACTGACTCGAAGGATTATGACAAGAACATCTCCACCTTCGCGGAAGCCAAGTACGATGTGATCGTCACCGTGGGCTTCGCCCTGGGTGAGGCCACCATCGCGGCGGCCCAGAAGTACCCCGAAGTCAAGTTCATCGGCGTGGATCAGTTCCAGGAAAACACGATTGCCAACCTGACCGGCTTGAGCTTCCCCGAAGATCACGCTGGCTTCCTGGTGGGTGCGCTGGCGGCCCAGATGACCAAAACCGGCAAGCTCGGCGCTGTGTTGGGCACCGATGCGGTTCCTCCGGTTTGGCGGTTTGGTGAAGGCTATCGCGCGGGCGCGTTGTATATTAAGCCCGATGTTGAGATCAACGTTGTGTACCACAACGATGTTGGCTTCGACAAGACCTTCTCCGATCCCGAATGGGGCAAGACCACCGCGATCTCCATGATCGACAAGGGTGTGGACATTGTCTTCGGTGCGGGCGGCAAGACCGGCAACGGCGCGCTCTTGGGCGCGGCGGAAAAGAACGTTTACGCCATCGGCGTGGACACCGACCAGTACTTCACCGTTCCCGAAGCGCAGAAAGTGCTGCTCTCCAGCGCGATGAAACTCTTGACCCCCGGCACCTTTGACCTGATCAAGCTGGCCAAAGACGGCAAATTCCCTGGCGGCAATTTCATGGGCAAGGCTGGTTATGCCCCGTTCCACGATGTGGACAGCCAGGTTCCGGCCGAAGTTAAGGCCAAGATGGAAGAGATCGCCAAGTCCCTGGCCGACGGCACGCTGCAGACCAACGTTCCGCCGACGAAACCGCAGTAATCTGTTCAGTTAGTACCCCCGGGGAAAGAGGGAACCCTCCCTCTTTCCCCTTTTTCTGAAATTATCTGAAAGATATTTGGGAGCATCTTATGAGCGAAGAGCAAGGCCCCAAGACGACCCGGTCCTTCAAGCTTCCTCCGCAGCTCGTAAACACAGGGCTGGTTCCGCTGTTGGCTGTGCTAACCTCTATGGTCGTGGGAGGGTTGATCATTGCCGCGGCTGGCGGAAACCCCTTTGCAGCCTATGCAGGCCTTTTTGAAGGGGCCTTTGGTTCATTAAATGCGTTGAGTGAGACCACGGTGTGGGCCTCGCCGTACATTTTCGCGGGGCTGGCGGTTGCGGTTGGCTTTAAGGGCGGGTTGTTCAATATTGGCGCTGAAGGCCAGTTGGCGTTTGGCGCGGTGGCGGCGGCATGGATTGGGTATGCGCTGCCGGGTATGTTGGGAACGGATATTCCCGCGGTGCTGCATGTGATTTTGGCGGTGGGCGGGGGCATGTTGGCTGGCGGTATCTGGGCGGCCATTCCCGGTTTTCTGAAGGCCTATACGGGCGGCCATGAAGTCATTAATACCATTATGATGAACTACATCGCCCTGAACCTGACCAGCTTTTTATTGAACGGGCCGATGAAAGACCCGAATCCGATGAATGTGGTCGCTCGCACCCCCCTGATTGCGGAAAGCGCGCACCTTCCACCCGTATTCCCTGAATTTCGCTTCCATTGGGGCTTTATTCTGGCGATCGGTATGGCCGTTTTGGTGTGGTGGCTGCTGTGGAAGACGACGCTGGGCTTTGAAATCCGCACGACCGGCGCCAATTTGGACGCGGCGCGCTATGCGGGTGTGAACGTGAAACGCACCATTATCGTCACCATGCTCTTCTCCGGTATTCTGGCGGGGATGGCCGGGGCGATTGAAGTGACCGCGCTGAATTACCGCCATGAGCTGGGCTTTGCGGTGGGGTACGGTTTTGACGCCATCGCCATCGCCCTGCTGGGCAAGAATCATCCGGCCGGGGTGGTTTTGGCTTCGCTGCTGTTCGCGGCCATGCGCAACGGTGCTACGCGGATGCAGTTCCTGACCCAAATCCCCGTGGATGTCATTTCGGTGATCCAGGCGCTGATCTTATTATTCGTGGCAGCCGATGCGGTCGTGCGCTATATCTACCGCATCCGCTTGCGCGATGAACGCTTCTCGCTGACGCGCGGCTGGGGCAAATAGCGGAGGGATGCAGATGAACAAACGACGCTTTTACTTTATTGCCGCCATTATCATCCTGCTGTACCTGATTGTGATTCTGATCGGTTCGAAGCAGATTTCGCCCCTGGTGCTGTTGGTGAGTTTGCTGGCGACCACCATTTCGGTGGCTACGCCGCTGACCCTGGGGGCGCTTTCGGGCGTGTTCTGCGAGCGCGCCGGGGTGGTGAACATCGGTATTGAAGGCATGATGCTGACTTCGGCCTTCTTTGGCTGGTTTGGCGCGGTTTTCCTGAACACTATTTGGAGCGTGCCCCCGCTGGCCAGCTTGCTGTTCGGCGTGCTGGTGGCGATTCTCAGCGGCGGCTTGCTGGGTTTGCTGCACGCCTGGCTGTCGGTTTCGCTGAAGGTGGATCAGGTGATCGGCGGGACGGTGATTAACATCCTGGCGATTGGCATTACCGGCTTTTTGAACCGGCAGCTGTTCTTTGAAAAGAACAGCATTTTTGGCGGGCAAATTCCGCACGCGCCGGGCGTTTTGCCGCGCATCAGCATCCCCTTCCTGGTGGACATCCCGGTGGTGGGCAAGGTTTTTGAACAGCAGCCCATCGCGGTGGCGGCCATTGTGTTGGTGATTGTGGCCAATTTTGTCCTGTTCCGCACCCGCTGGGGCCTGCGCACGCGCGCTGTGGGCGAGCACCCGCGCGCGGCAGATACGATCGGCATCAATGTGTACAAGATGCGTTATTGGAACGTGATCATCGGCGGTATGTTGGCGGGGCTGGCCGGGGCGTATTTCACGATTGAATCGGTGCCCTCCTTTGAACCGCTGATGACCAACGGCCGCGGGTTTATCTCGCTGGCGGCGATGATCTTCGGCAACTGGACGCCTTTTGGGGCCTGGGCGGCGGCGCTGGTGTTTGGCGCGGCGCAGGCTTTCCAGATTAATTTGCAGCAATTCCGTGCGGTGATCCCACCAGAATGGGCTTTCCTGCAATATTCATATGTGGTTGGGATGGTTCCTTACATTCTGACGATGGTGATCCTGACCGGTGTGATTGGCAAGACGGTGGCCCCGGCGGCAGACGGCACGCCGTACGAGAAGTAATCGCCAGAGAGGAGCGAACAGGATGAGTATCGTGCTGGAAGCACAAGGCATTCGCAAGCAGTTCCCTGGCGTATTAGCCAATGATGATGTGAACTTTGACCTGAGAAAAGGCGAAATTCACGTTCTGCTGGGCGAAAACGGGGCGGGGAAATCTACCCTGATGAATGTGCTGTACGGTTTATACAAACCGGACGGCGGCGAAATTCGCGTGAACGGCCAGGCGATCAGCATGTCTTCGCCGCGGGATGCGATTGAACACGGGATCGGCATGGTGCATCAGCACTTTATGCTCATTCCGGTGTTCACTGTGGCCGAAAACATTATGTTGGGCATGGAAAGCGTGCGCGGGCTGGCTTTGGATGAAAAAGTGGTGGCCGACCGTGTGCGGGAGCTTTCGCGCGAGCTGGGCATGGAACTGGACCCGAACGCGTATGTGCACGACCTGTCGGTGGGGGTGCAGCAGCGTGTGGAGATTGTGAAGGCGCTGTACCGCAAGGCCGAAATTTTGATTTTGGACGAACCTACGGCTGTGCTGACCCCACAGGAAGTGGAAGATCTGTTTACGATCATGCACGACCTGACGAACCGCGGTGTTTCCATTGTTTTCATCACCCACAAGCTGAAAGAGGTGTTGGAAGTGGCTGACCGCATCACCGTGATGCGGGGCGGTAAGGTGGTGGGAAGCACAACGCCAGCAGAAATCAGCGAAGCCGATCTGGCCAACCTGATGGTGGGCCGCGAAGTGAGCCTGACGGTAGACAAGGCCGCCGCCCAGCCGAAAGAAACCGTGCTGGAGGTTTCCAACCTGCGCGTGCTGGACAATTTGGGCACGGTGGCTGTGGATGACGTCTCTTTGACGGTGCAGGCGGGCGAGATTTTGGGCATCGCTGGGGTGCAGGGCAACGGGCAGACCGAGCTGGTGCGGGCGCTGACGGGTTTGGCGCGCACATCCGGCGGCAGCATCCGCCTGGATGGGCAAGAGGTGGCCAACGCTTCGCCGCGGCGCATCACCGAGCTGGGTTCGGCGCACATCCCCGAAGACCGGCAGAAAGACGGTTTGGTGCTGGCCTTTCCGGTGATGGACAACCTGGTTTTGAACACCTATTACCTGCCGCCGTATTCACAAGGGCTGGTGGTGAATTGGGATCGGGCGCTGGAGAACGCGGACCAGCGGATTGAGCAGTTTGACATCCGTACTTCCGGGCCGATGGCCCATGTGAGCACGCTTTCGGGCGGCAATCAGCAGAAGGTGATTGTGGCGCGCGAACTTTCGCGCCCGATTAAGCTGCTGATCGCTTCGCAGCCGACCCGCGGTTTGGACGTGGGCTCCATTGAGTATATCCACGGGCAGATCATCAAGCGGCGGGATGAAGGGGTGGCGGTGCTGTTGGTTTCCACCGAGCTGGATGAGGTCTTGCAGCTTTCGGATCGGATCGCGGTCATGTACCGCGGGAAGATTCTGGCTGTGGTTCCGGCGGCCGAGGCCACCAAAGAGAACATTGGCTTGTTGATGGCCGGGATCACCGAGAAAAAACCGGCTTAGAGGCGGAAATACGGGATGAATCACAGAGCCGCACGCCCTTTCTGAGGGGGGTGCGGCTCTTTTACTGCGGCCGCCTGTGGGCGGGCGGGGGAATCCATCTGCAGACGGATTCAACCTGGCCTGTAGACGGGTGGCAGGTGGGGGAAACACCTTTATAATGGATGAAGAATCTGGGAGGATTGCGTATGGCGAGCATTGTGGTGGAACAAATTACCAAATCGTTTGGCAAACAGCGCGCGGTGGACGGCGTGTCTTTTGAAGTGGAAAAGGGCGAGTTATTTGGCCTGTTGGGTCCCAACGGGGCCGGAAAGACGACCTCCATTCGCATTATGCTGGATATCTTTAAACCCGACAGCGGCTCCGTGAGCATTTTGGGCGGGCCGATGAGCGAGGCCAAGAAAGAGCGGATTGGCTATTTGCCGGAAGAGCGCGGTTTGTACCAGGATGTGCAGTTGGAGCGGGCGCTGGTGTATCTTTCCACCCTGAAAGGGCTGACGCGCAGCGTGGCCAAGGCGCGGGTGGAAGAATATATGGAACGCTTCGACCTGATTGCGCACCGCAAGAAGAAGATCAAAGAACTCAGCAAGGGTATGCAGCAGAAGGCGCAGTTGATTGTGACTCTGGCGCACGAGCCGGAGCTGGTGATCATTGATGAGCCTTTCAGCGCGCTGGACCCGGTGAACACGCAGATGGTGAAGGATATTCTGCGCGAGGCGCGTGCCAAGGGCGTGACGATTGTGATGTGCACGCACCAGATGCACCAGGTGGAAGAGCTGTGCGACCGATTGGTGCTGATCAACCGCGGCAAGACCATGCTGTATGGGCGGCTGGATGAGATCCGGCGGCAGTATGCGCAGCCGGAGCTGATTGTGCGGCCGGTGGGCGGTTTGCCCGCAGATGTGGCGGGGGTGAGCAGCGCGGAACGGCTGAACGGCGAATACCGTCTGCGGTTGACGGCCAACGCAACCCCGCAGGATGTGCTGCGCGACTTGGTGCAGCGCGGGGTGGCCCTGGAGCAGTTTGAAATTGCCATGCCGACGCTGGATGAGATCTTCATCCAGGTGGTGCAGGGACAGGGGGAGCTGGATGGATAGGATCTGGCGCGTAGCCCGCTATGAATTTTTGCACCACGTGATGCGGAAACGCTTCCTGTGGATTCTGATCAGCTTGCCGCTGATGATCCTGGCTTTTGGTGGGGTTTCGGCGCTGGCGGCGGTGGTGCAGTTTGACCGTACCCCGGCGGGGGTGGTGGACCTTTCGGGGCGGTTGGACCCGACGCTGACGGCGGGGGATGGGGCCTTTTCGATTTACGAAGTACCGCTTCAAATTTTTGAGAGCGAAGAATCGGCCCGGCAGGCCCTGAACGCGGGGGAGCTTCAGGCCTATTTTGTTATCCCGCAGGACTATATTGAAACCGGCGGGGTGCGGGCGGTGGTGGAGCGCCGGCTGAATGACAACGTGGAGAGCAGTCTGGATGATTATCTACGCGCCAACCTGGCAGCGAGTTTGCCGGAGGATGTGGCCGAGCGCGTAACGAAGGGGATGCGCCTGGAAGTGGAGACCGTTGGGTCTAACCAGGTGCCGGTTGCGCAGCAGGTGGGGCAGGTGATTGTGCCCCTTCTGGTGGGCATCCTGTTTGTGGTGGTGATTAACACCAGCGGCGGTTATTTACTGCAGGCGGTGGTGGAAGAGAAAGCCAACCGCACGATGGAGATTGTGATCACTTCGGTTTCGCCGACGCAGCTGATGGTGGGCAAGATCATCGGCAACCTGAGCGTGGGGCTGCTGCAAATGGTGATTTGGTTTGGGATCCCGTGGATCGGGTTTCTGCTGGTGCAGGCGGCCCTGCCGGAGATCCTGGGCTTTTCGCTGAACGGGTCGTTTATCCTGGTGACGCTGCTGATTCTGCCGCCGGCGTTTGTGCTGGTGGCGGCTTTGATGGCCACAGTGGGCGCCACGGCGACCGAGCCGAAGGAGGCGCAGTCTGTGGCGGGCTTTTTGACCCTGCCGTTGGTGATGCCGTATTGGTTTATGACCCCGCTGATGCGCAGCCCCGACAGTCCGCTGGCGGTGGCGTTTACGCTCTTTCCGCTGACGGCGCCGGTGACACTGCCGATGCGTTTGGCTTTTGGGAGCGTGCCGTTGTGGCAGACGGTGGGGTCAATCAGCTTGTTGACGCTCAGCGCGGCAGGGGCTTTGTGGCTGGCGGGACGGATATTCCGATTGGGGATGCTGCGTTACGGCAAGGCGCTGACCTTGAAAGAGGTTTTGCGCGAAGCTTTGACCCCCCAGCGGTCGGCGAGGTGAGGGTATGAGCAAGATGGGTCTGGTGTTTCGCAATGAAATTCGCCAAACGGTGATGCGGCGCTCGTTCTTCATCAGCCTGGTGCTGATGCCGCTGATCGTGGGCGTGGTCTTTTGGGTGATCAACGTCTCCAGTGCGGAAGATCCGGCGGCGAATGAAAATCCATTGGCGGAGCTGGTGATGCCCAAAGAAGAGGCGCTGCCGGAGGGGGTGGTGGACGACAGCGGGCTGATGGGAGCCTTACCGGAGGACGCGCAGGAGGATTTGATCCGCTATGACAGCCAGGCGGCGGCCCGCGCCGCGCTGGACGCGGGGGAGATTGGGGCTTTTTATGTGATCCCGCCGGATTACCTGGCCAGCGGTAAGGCGACCTATGTGACCAGCTCGCCCAATCTGTTGGAGCAGGGCAGGAACGTTCACCGGCTGGAAACGGCTTTGAACGCGGGGTTGATTCAGGATGAGACCCTGGCTGCCCGCCTGGAAAACCCGATGGAGCTGGAGGTGCAGACTCTGAGCGAGGCTCCGCAGCGCGACGCGGATAACGTCATGACCTTCCTTCTGCCCTACATGGTGGCGATGTTATTCTACGCAGTCATTTTTAGCTCGGCCAGCTTGATGCTGAACAGCATTTCGACCGAAAAAGAAAATTATGTGATGGAAATCCTGATGACCTCGGTCAGCCCGCAGGCGATGATGACCGGGAAGATTCTGGCATTGGGGCTGGTGGGGCTGTTTCAGACCCTGGTGTGGAGCGGGATTGGGTTCACGTTCACACGTCTGGCGGGCAAGGCAGTGATCCCGGCGGAATTTCAGATTTCGCCGGTGCTGCTGGTGTGGGGAGCACTGTTCTTTGTGAGCGGGTACGCGCTGTACGCTAGCTTTATGGCCGGGGCAGGGGCACTGGCGCCCAATTTGCGCGAGGCGTCGCAGGTGACCTTTTTGGTGATGGTGCCTCTGATTATCCCGCTGATGATGATTGGGGCGCTTTCACAGAACCCGGATGGGGCCTTATCGGTGGGGCTGAGCCTGTTCCCGCTGACGGCGCCGGTGGCGATGATGGCGCGCATGGCCGCGACAGAGGTGCCGCTGTGGCAGGAGTTCCTATCCCTGGGGCTGGTGATGCTGAGCGCGGTGCTGGCGGTGCGCTGGGTGGGGGGGCTTTTCCGCACGCAGACGCTGCTTTCGGGCCAGGCCTTCAATGTGAAATTGTTCCTGCGCGCGCTGTTTGGCAAAGCTTAGACAAGTCTTTAGTGCAGGGCGGTAGAAATTTGACCGCCCTGCTCCATTTAAGTTACAATCATGGCCTGAAAGGGATCGAGGCTGCGATGCGACCGAAATGGGATTTGAAAAAAACTGGATGGGTGCTGGTGGGGGCTTTGGTGCTGTTCATCGCCACGCCGATGGGCTGGGTGTTCAGTTTTTCGCCGGTGCTGCGGCGCCTGTTTAACAATGTCTTTTATGCGGAATGGGTACATGTGGCGGCGCACATCATCTTGTTCTCGCTGCTGGGCTTTGGGTTCAATTGGGCGCGGGGCCGCGTGGGGCGGGGGCCGGCTTTGGCGCTGACCATCGGCCTGGCGCTGGGGGTGGGGCTGGTGCAGGAAATTTTGCAGATGATCAGCCGGGGGCACCCCTTTGGGGCGGCCTCGCTGTACGATCTGGTGGTGGATTCGGTGGGGGCGGCGCTGGGCTACGCGGCCTATCGCGTGCGGCAAAGATGGGCCCGGCGCTGAATTATGGGTTATAATGGGGGGCAGGCCCTCGTAGCTCAATGGACAGAGCACCTGACTTCGAATCAGTAGGTTGGGGGTTCGAATCCCTCCGGGGGCACTT
>DAIOUB010000115.1:0-2589 GCA_036751735.1 Levilinea sp.
TCACTTTGCCGCCCAGGCTCTGGATCAGCTCCTTCACGCCCTCGCGGGAATAATTGGGCAGCGTTCCCGTGATCACAAACACCAGTCCCGCCAGCGTGTCCTCCCCGGCCGCCGCGGTTTGGGGCGCGCTCACCGGCCACACGCCCACTGTGCGCAGTTTGTCCAGGATGGTCTGGTTGGCGGACCGCGCGAACCAATCCACAATCTCACGGGCAATGTTCGGCCCCACCCCCTCAATTTGCATCAGCTCGGCCTCACCCGCTGCCTTCATAGCGTCCAGGTCGGGGTACACACGGCTCAAGTCCCCCGCCAAAACCTCACCCACGCTGCGAATGCCCAAAGCGTAGATCAGACGGTTCAAGGGCTGTTCCCGCGAGCGTTCGATAGCTTGCAGCAGGTTCTCGGCCTTCTTCTCCGCGAAGCCTTCCAGTTGCAGCAAATCCGCTTTTTGCAACTGGTACAGATCGGCGGCGTCCTTCACCAAACCGCTTTCCGCCAGCTGCTCCACGATCTTAATCCCCAAACCGACAATATCCATCGCCCCACGGGACACAAAATGCTCCAAATTGCGCACCAACTGCGCCGGGCAGGCGCTGTTCACGCAGTACCAGGCCACCTCTCCTTCCAGATGTTCCACCGCCTGTCCGCAGGCTGGGCACACCGCGGGCGGCTGAAACACCATCTCCTCGCCCGTGCGCACTTCTACCACCGGCCCGATGACATAGGGGATCACATCCCCGGAGCGCTTTAACAGCACCCGGTCACCCACGCGGATGTCCTTCTCAGCGATGTAGTCAAAATTGTGCAGAGTGGCCTGCTTAACGATCACCCCGCCCACCTCCACCGGTTCCAGCATGGCGTAGGGCGTCAGCACCCCCGTCCGCCCCACGTTGACGCCGATCTGGTTCAGGCGGGTGGTCACCTCCCGCGCCGGATATTTCAACGCCAGCGCTCCGCGCGGGTCTTTGCCCACCACCCCCAAATCCGCTGCCAGCCGCAAATCATTGATTTTAATGACGACGCCGTCCGTCTCATACGGCAGCGCATCCCGTTGGGCTACCCAGCGGTCCAACGCCCCCAACATCGCTTCCACATTCGGGCACAATTCCACGATGTCAGTCACCGGAAAGCCCATCGAGCGCAAATACGCCAGGGTGTCCCACTGTGTGGCAGGGGTCTCGCCCTCCATCGCCACGATCTGATAGGTCAGCAGCACCAAAGGCCGCCCCGCGGTGATCTGCGGGTCGAGCTGGCGCAGCGAACCCGCCGCCGTGTTGCGCGGGTTCAGATAGGTGCGTTCCCCCGCTTCCAGCAAACGCTGGTTTAAGGCCTCAAAATCCGCGATATGAATGAATACCTCGCCGCGCACCACCAAAAGCGGCGGGGCAGCCGGCCCATCCGGCGCCACCGGAATGCGCAGCGGGATGGAACGCAGCGTGCGCAAATTGGCGGTGATATCCTCTCCCACCTCCCCATCGCCGCGTGTGGCCCCCTGCACCAACACCCCGTTCTCATAGCGCAGCACCACCGTCAGCCCGTCAATTTTCGGCTCCAGCACAAATTCCGACCCCACCGTGCGCTCATCCAGCCGCACCAGGCGCTCAAACCACGCGCGTACGTCCTCGGCGTTAAAGCCGTTGGCCAGGCTCAGGATGGGGCCGGGATGGCGCACCTTGGCAAAGCGTTCGGAGGCCGGGCTGCCCGTGCGCTGGCTGGGGGAATCCGGCGTCACCCAATCAGGGTGGGCCGCCTCCATCTCGCGCAGACGCGCCAGCATGCGGTCGTATTCGTAGTCGCTGATCACGGGCGCATCCAGCACATGGTAGCGGTAGCTGTGATAATGCAGCGCTTGTTTCAGCTGCTCATAGGCTTCAAATTCGGAGAAAAGGGGGAGTTCTGGGGTCATGTGGGTATTATAGCAAGAATCCCCAAAAGCGGCCCTCACCCTGTTGCCCCCACCTCAAACCCATGTTACACTATTCACAATTCATTCATGGAGGTTCCAAATGAACGCCTTAAAAACCATCGCTTACATCGCCGCTGCGGTGTTTATCTTCTTCGGTGTGCTTTTCATCTGGGGCGCGTTCAGTCCAAACGGCTCCACCGGATGGATCATCGTCGGCATCATCAGCGTTCTCATCGGCCTGGGCCTCATCTTCATCGTCGGCCGTCGGGCTGCCCAGGCGCAAGCCCAGGCTCAAAACGTCCAGGTGAAAATTGACCTCCCCGGCGGCGTCAGCCTCGATACGGTCAAATGCAAATCCTGCGGTGGGGTCATCACCTCCGATAACATCAGCCTGGTCAACGGCGCGCCCATGGTCACCTGCCCCTACTGCCACACCGCCTACCAACTGACTGAAGAACCGAAGTGGTAGTTCTCTCCCCTGGAGACCAATCCATGATCAAACGCTTTTCCATCCTGCTCTTCCTGTGTCTTTTCCTGGGTCTGAATGTCACCAATGCTGAGGCGCAGACCTACCGCTTCCAGGTCCCCAAAAGCGAGACGGTGCTCTTCATCAACGCCGATGGGACCGCCAGCGTTGAGTATTACATTGACTTCCTCAACGATGCATCCGCTGACCCCATTGA
>DAIOUB010000115.1:2689-9661 GCA_036751735.1 Levilinea sp.
CCAGCGTTGAGTATTACATTGACTTCCTCAACGATGCATCCGCTGACCCCATTGATTATGTGGATTTCGGCCTGCCCAACAGCAATTACGCCAACAACTCCATCCAGGCGGATATTGACGGTGTTGCCATCACCGATATCGCCGCCTCGCCCTATGTCAAGCCGGGCATCGCCCTGGGGTTGGGCGCCAACGCCATCCAGCCAGGTCGGGCCGGGCGCGTGCACGTCTATATCGGCAAAATTGAACGCATGATTTACCCATCCACCGAAAACGAGTCCGAGCCTTACGCCTCGTTCCAGTTCCAGCCCAATTATTTTGGCAGTGAATATGTCTCCGGCCAGACGGATCTGACCATGCGCATCATCATGCCTCCGGGTCTGAAGACGGAGGAGCCGCGCTATTACCCGCCCAGCAATTGGCCCGGCACCAAAGAGCCGGAAAGCGGCCTGACCACTGACGGCGATGTCTTTTACGAATGGCGCGCCGCCAACGCCAGTTCTTCGGCCAAGTACGTCTTCGGTGGGGCCTTCCCCGCCCGCTTGATTCCGGATAACACCATCGTCCGTGCCCCTGCGGTCACCGTGGACGGCGACACCGTGGGCTGCCTGGGCTTTGGTTTCTGCCTGACCGCCTTCATCGGCCTCACCTCCTATTTTTCCATTGTGGGCAGCCGCAAGCGCCGCATGCAATATCTGCCGCCCAAAATTGCCATTGAAGGCCACGGCGTCAAACGCGGCCTGACCTCGGTGGAGGCGGCCGTCTTGCTGGAAACTCCGCCCGACCGTGTGCTCACCATGATCCTCTTCTCGGTGATCAAGAAGGGCGCAGCCGCGGTCAAATCCAAGGATCCCCTCGAGCTTACCATCGTCGAGCCTCAACCCGAAGGTCTGCGGCCGTACGAGCTGGAATTCCTGGCGGCATATAAAGAAACCAAAAAGGACGCCCGCCGCAAGGGCATGCAGGAGGTCATGATCGGTCTGGTCAAATCGGTGACCCAGAGCATGAAGGGCTTCAGCGCCAAAGAGACCAAACAGTACTACCAGGACATCATGACCCGCGCCTGGCAGCAGGTGGAGGCCGCGGATACGCCCGATGTCAAGATGCAGAAATTCGATGAATTCATGGGCTGGACCATGCTCGACCGCCGCTTTGAAAACCGCACCCAGGATGTCTTCCGCACCGGCCCGGTTTACATTCCCACCTGGTGGCACCGCTGGGATCCCACCTTCACCGGTTCATCGCCGGTGGTTGGCACAGCCGGGCACAATGCCTCGCCCGTTTCGGCGGGCATGCCCTCCGGTTCCGGCTCCACCACCATTAACCTGCCGCAGCTCCCCGGCGCAGATTTTGCCGCCTCGATGGTCAACGGCATCCAGAATTTCTCGTCCAATGTCATCGGCGACCTGGGCAATTTCACCAGCGCCGTGACCAACAAAACCAATCCCGTGCCCAAGTCCTCCTACTCCTCGCGTTCCTCTTCGCGCGGAGGCGGTGGGGGCTGCGCCTGCGCTTGTGCCTGTGCGGGCTGCGCCTGTGCCTGCGCCGGGGGCGGCCGCTAGTTCCGGGCAATCATGGCCGTGCAGCCGACCGTTTCTGCCCCCTTTCTGCCCCCCAAGGTGGGGGTGTATGCCTACACCTTTCGGGCGCCGGGGGAACAGTCGCGCGTGCATCTGCGTGTGGAAGCCGACGGCAGCGGCCTGCTGCTGACCAACGCCAGCCGCCGCTACGAGTTAGATTCAACAGCGGTGTATATGGCCTACCTCTTTCTGGAAGGCGTCCCCGTCCCCCAGGCGGCCCGCGCCCTCTCAGAACGTTTCCAGCTCTCGGCCAGCCGCGCCCGTCAGGAATTCGCTGCCTTCACCGAAAAGATGGAAATCCTCGTCCGCCCAGAGGATGCCTGCCCCATCTGCGCCCTGGAGGACAGCCTCAGCTATACCATGCCCTTCTCCAGCCGGCCCACCGCGCCCCTGCGTATGGATCTGGCCCTCACCTACCGCTGTTCCAACGACTGCCACCATTGTTACAACGCCCGCCCGCGACAGGGGCCGGAGCTTTCCACCGCTGAGTGGAAAAAAGTGCTGGATCTCACCTGGCAGGCGCGCATCCCCCATGTGGTCTTCACCGGCGGCGAGCCCACCCTGCGCCCCGATCTGGTGGAGCTGGTGGCCCACGCTCAGGCCAACGGGCAAATCGCCGGGCTGAACACCAACGGCCGCCGCCTGAAAGACCCCGCCTACGTGGCCGCCCTGGTGGATGCCGGCCTGGATCATGTGCAGATCACCCTCGAATCGCACGATCCCGCCGTCCACGACCGCATGGTGGCCCGTTCCGGCGCCTGGCAGGAAACGGTCGAAGGCATCCGCGCCGCGCTCCAATCGCGCCTGTTTGTGATGACCAACACCACCCTGCTGGAGGATAACGCCCCCTACTTGCAGGATACCCTCACCTTCTTAACCGACCTGGGCGTGCCCACCTTTGGCCTTAACGCGCTGATCTACTCCGGCCGCGGGCTGAATGTGGGCCGCGGGTTGGCCGAAAGCCAGCTTCCGCCCCTCTTGGAAATGGCCCGTGCCCACGTCGAGCGCAGCGGCCAACGCCTTATCTGGTACACCCCCACCCAATATTGCCATTTCGACCCGCTCCAATTGGAACTGGGGGTCAAAGGCTGCACCGCCGCCCTCTCGAACATGTGCGTCGAACCCGACGGCGCAGTGCTGCCCTGCCAATCCTATTACACCCCCCTGGGGAATCTGCTGCGCGACCCCTGGGATCAAATTTGGAATCATGAACTGGCCGTCAGCCTGCGTGAGCGGCGCGGCCTCCCCGCAGAATGTCAGGCCTGCACTTTCCTGGCAGAATGCGGCGGCGGCTGCCCCCTGGCGCGCACAGCCGGCCAATCTGCCCCACCTGTCTGCATTCAACCCATCCCGCCCGCTTTTTAGCTGGAGGCCCCATGAACTTCATAGATCAAATTCTCGCCCGGATTTTCCCCCCTGCCAAACCCCTTCCTGCCGGCAGCTACGCCTACACCGCCCCCCTGAAAGAAGGACAGCCCCCGCTGCGTCTGCACCTGCGCATGGAGGCCAACGGTTCTGCCTTGCTGATTGTCAACGCCTCCACCGTGCTGCACCTCAACCAGACCGCCGCGGAATACGCCTATAACCTCGTGCGCGGCGTCTCCGCCGAAGAGGTCGCCCGCAGCACCTCGCGCCGCTATCACATCTCCCAAAAAGATGCCCTGCGCGATTATCAGGATTTTGAAGACCGTCTTTACACCCTGGTGGATACGCCCGACCTCGACCCGGTCACTTTCCTCGATTTCGAGCGCACCGAGCCGTATTCCGCCGGCATTTCCGCCCCCTACCGCCTGGACTGCGCCCTCACCTACCAGACTGCCGCGTCTCAGGCCGGGCTTGCCCCGGTGGAGCGCGTCAAGCGCGAGCTTTTGCTGGATGAGTGGAAGACCATTCTGAACAAAGCCTGGGCAGCCGGCATCCCCCATGTGATCTTCACCGGCGGCGAACCCACCCTGCGCCCTGATCTGCCTGATCTCATCGCCTATGCCGAGCAGTTGGGCTTTGTCTCCGGCATGCTCAGCGACGGCCTGCGCCTGGCGGAGAAAGATTACCTTCAGCAGGTGCTGCAAAGCGGCCTGGATCACCTCATGATCACCTTTGACCCCGCCCAGGAACAATCCTGGGAAGCCCTGCGCGATGTGCTCGCCTCGGATCTGTACACCACCGTGCACCTCACCTTTCCCCTCCCCGCGGGTCAAGCCGATCTGCTGCCGCGGCTGAAGGAAATGGGCGTCCAGTCGCTTTCCCTCAGCGCCAGCGGCCCCCAATACAAAGATGACCTCCAGGCCGCCCGCAATCAGGCCGCCCAACTGGAAATCCCCCTGGTATGGGATCTGCCCGTGCCTTACTCCGCTTTTCACCCCGTGGCCATTGAGTTGGAAGAAAGCGGCCAGAAGGTGGACGGCGCCGGTTCGGCCTGGCTGTATGTGGAACCGGACGGCGATGTGCTGCCCGCCCAAGGGGTCACCCGTGTGCTCGGCAGTCTGCTGACCGACCCCTGGGAAACCGTGTGGGCCGCCGCCCGGGCGGAATAACCCTCCGCATGTCCACGCTGGCGGAACAGCACGCGCGCTTCACCCAACAGGCTCGTTGGACGGCTGAGCTTCGCCGCTATATCGCCCAATCCACCGGCCTGTCCGCCAGCCGCCGCATTTTGGAAGTGGGCTGCGGCACCGGCGCCGTGCTGAAGGAGCTGCCCGCCCAGGCCGCCCTGCACGCCCTCGATCATCACCTGCCCTCCCTGGTTTACGCGCGGCAAAGCGCCGCGGCGGCCCGCTGCGTCTGCGCCGATGCGCACCGCCTGCCCTACCCCGCGGGCTGGTTTGACCACAGCCTGTGCCATTTTGTGCTGCTGTGGCTGCAAAACCCGCTCCAGGCCCTGCGCGAGATGGTGCGCGTCACCCGCCCCGGCGGCTGGGTCATCGCCCTGGCCGAGCCCGATTACGGCGGGCGCATGGATTACCCCACTCAATTCACCCGCCTGGGTCAACTTCAGGCCCAGGCTCTGGCCGCTCAGGGGGCCGACGTCAACATGGGCCGCAAATGCGGCGCGCTCTTTCATCAGGCCGGGTTAACCCATGTGCAGACTGGCCTGCTGGGTGGGCAGTGGAGCGTTCTGCCCTCACCCGAAGCCTGGGAATCCGAATGGGAAACCCTGCAAAGCGACCTGCGCGGCCTGATTTCCCCCCAGGAACTGCACGACCTGCGGCTGCAGGATGCCGCTGCCTGGGAAAAAGGCGAACGCATCCTCTTTGTCCCCACCTTTTACGCCTGGGGTCAGGTGCCTCAACGGTATTAAGCACACATCCATCCCATTTCACATTTTCACCGCACAAGGAGCTTTCATGCCCGTCAAAAAACATCGTTCCATCCGCACGCTGATCGCCCTGGGCTTTGGCTATCTGGTGGATCAGGGCGAAAGTCAGGCTATGGGGGTGCTGCTCCCCATCATCCAGGCCCTGTGGGGCTTTAATAACACCCAATTCGGCCTCATGGAAACCCTGCGCAACATCACCCAAACCGTCAGCGCGCCCTTCTGGGGCTACGCCGCCGACCGCTTTTCCCGCAAGAAAGTTCTCATCTTCGGCACGGGCGTCTGGGGCATCTGGACCGTTTTGGTGGGCCTGGTTCCCGATTTTGGCAGCATGCTCATCGTGCGCGCCATCAGCGGCCTGGGCCTGGGTGCGCTCATGCCCGCCACCTTCTCCCTGCTGGGTGATCACTACTCGCAGGAAAAGCGCGGCCGCGCCCTGGGTTTCATCGGCTTCATCGGCCTCATGGGCACCGTCCTGGGCGTCTTGGCCCTGGGCTTTGTGGCCTCACCTGAGCTTTGGCGCTGGGGCTTCATCGGCCTGGGCATTGCTTCCATCCTCACCGGCGTGCTCATGGCCTGGCTGGTGGAAGATTTGCCCCGCGGTTCGGCGGAACCCGAGCTGAAAGACCTCATCACCGCCGAAAAAGCCGAGCGCTATATCATCAACTGGCCGGACGTGTTTAAAGTCCTGCGCATTCCCACCATATGGGTAGCCATCCTGCAAGGCGCGGCTGGCACCATGCCCTGGGTGGTGATGAGCTTCTTCTTTATCAAGTGGATGGTGGAAGAATTGGGCTATGCCAACGCCATCGCCCTCAACGATCCCCGCGGATCGGCCCCGCTGGTCTTTGCCATCATCGCCATCGGCGCCGCCGTGGGCAACATGGCGGGCGGCTTCATCGGCGACGCCGCCGAAAAGCGCAGCCAAAAATACGGCCGCACCATCATCGGGCAGATTTCGGTCGTCTCCGGCATCCCCCTCATGTACTACCTGCTCACCAACGGGCCACAAATGACCTTCTGGCAGATGTTTGGCCTGGCCTTCTTCACTGCCTTCATGATCTCGTGGCCTGGGCGCGGCGCCAAAGAACCCATGATGCAGGCCGTGGTGCCCCCCGAACTGCGCTCCAGCGCCTATTCGGTGGTCAACCTCATCGAAGGCGGTCTATCAGCCTTCGCAGGTCTCATCGCCGGCTCTCTGGCGGACCGCATCGGCCTCACCAACGCCCTGCTGTGGACCATCCCCTTCGCCTGGGTGGTGTGCGCCGTCATCTTCACCGGTTTCTATTTCACCTACCCGCGGGACGCTGCCCGCACCCGCCGCCTGCTGGCCGAGCGCCGCCAGGAGCTCTTGGCGGCCAATGGAGAAAGTTAATTGAATTAAAACCATTGTCAAATCGCGCAAAGCGGACTATAATAACGCCTGTCCTTCGGGGCGTGGCGCAGCCCGGCTAGCGCGCTTGCATGGGGTGCAAGAGGTCGAAGGTTCAAATCCTTTCGCCCCGACACACAGAAAACGGTTGTGAGCAATCAACGGCTCACAACCGTTTTTGTTTAACCGGCATTCGGCTGGCCTACGCCTCAGCGTGCGTTCAAAAATTCCTTCGCCCCCACCGCGCAAAATTGCCAATTCCGGGGTTGATTACCCACTCACCATCCAATGTATGCGCCCCCTCGGGTAACTATAGAGTCAAGAGGGAATTTGAAACTCATCTTGCTCATTAACACAAAAAAGAGCTGCCCCTTTTGGGGGGCAGCTCCAGATTCAGCTTGAAACGATGGAGTGGTTTAGGGAACGGTGGTGATACGATCCGCCGCCGGAGGAGCCACCGGCGAGTTGTCGGCCAGGTAATCCGCAAAGGCATCAATGTCGAAGCGGCCGTACACCAGGTTGGTCCCGGCGGTGAAAGCGGTGAAGTTATCACCGCCCGACGCCAGGAAGTTGTTGCAGGTCACGCGGTAGGTCGCGTCCAAATCAATCGGCACGCCGCCCAGCGCCATATTGCTCACCTTGCTGCCCTTCGCCGCAGAGGCGGACCAGGTGTAGGTGAAGCCGTTGGAGATCTGCAGAACGCGCATCTG
>DAIOUB010000116.1:0-9572 GCA_036751735.1 Levilinea sp.
CAGCTTCTGAAGGAAGCCGCCACCAAGACCAACGACATCGCTGGCGACGGCACCACCACCTCCACCGTTTTGGCCCACGCCATTGTCACCGAAGGTCTCAAGACCCTGGCCGCTGGCGCCAACCCCATGCTCCTCAAGCGCGGCATCGAAGCCGCCGCCAAAGCCGTTGCCGATGGCATCCGCGCCCAGGCGATTGAAATCACCACCAAAGAAGAAATCGCTTCCGTGGCCACCATCTCGGCCCAGGATTCCGTCATTGGCGACCTCATCGCCGATGTGATGGACAAAGTCGGCAAAGACGGCGTCATCACCGTGGAAGAGTCCAAGGGTCTGGCCTTCGAACAGGAATACGTCGAAGGTATGCAGTTCGACCGCGGTTACATCTCGGCCTACTTCATCACCGACGCCGAGCACATGGAAGCCACCATCTCTGAGCCTTACCTGCTCATCCATGACAAGAAAATCTCCGCCGCCCAGGATATCGTTCCCATCCTCGAAAAACTCGTCCAGATCGGCAAGCGCGACCTGGTCATCCTGGCCGAAGATGTGGACGGCGAAGCGCTGGCCACCCTCGTGCTGAACAAACTGCGCGGCATGCTCAACGTGCTGGCTGTCAAAGCCCCCGGCTTTGGCGACCGCCGCAAGGCCATGCTGCAGGACATCGCCACCCTCACCGGCGCCACCGTGATCTCCGAAGAGACCGGCCGCAAGCTGGACACCATCACCATTCAGGATTTGGGCCGCGCTGAAAAGATCGTTGCTGACAAAGACAACACCACCATCATCGGTGGCAAGGGCAACGAAGCCGAAATCAAGGGCCGCATCGAACAGATCCGCGTGGAAATTGACAAGACCACCAGCGATTACGACCGCGAAAAACTTCAGGAACGGTTGGCCAAGCTCTCCGGCGGCGTTGCCATCATCCGCGTTGGCGCTGCCACCGAGACCGAACTGAAGGAAAAGAAGCACCGCGTGGAAGACGCCCTGTCGGCCACCCGCGCCGCGGTTGAAGAAGGCATCGTCCCCGGTGGTGGGGTTGCCCTCATCAACGCCATTGCCTCCCTCGACGGCGTCAAGATGGACGTGGACGACGAGCAGATCGGCGTGAACATCGTCCGCAAGGCCCTCGAAGTGCCCCTGCGCAAGATCACCGAGAACGCTGGCAAAGAAGGCTCCGTCATTCTGGAGAACATCCGCCAGGCTCAGAAGCGCGAAAACAACACCCGCATCGGCTACGATGTCCTGCGCGACACCTACATGGACATGGTCACCGGCGGCGTGATTGACCCCGCCAAAGTGACCCGCGGCGCCCTCGAGAATGCCGCTTCCATCGCCGCCATGATCCTGACCACCGAGGCCCTGATCACCGACGTGCCCGAGAAGGAAAAACCGGCCGCTCCCCCCATGCCGGAGTACTAAATCTAATCTGTAAAACCCCAGCCGCGCCCCTCAAAAGGCGCGGCTTTTCTTTTCCTCCCCCACCTATCAAGGTTGTAAACCCCGTTTTCTTGCGGCTTTCCCGGTTCCCCTGTATAGTTCACCATGCTGTCCACGGTCGGCATCGTGGGTTCAAACCGGCCGGGCAGGGCAGCTCGATCGCAGCTCCATTTTTCCATCAGGGAGGGATAACCCGTATCATGCAAAAGTATAAGCTTATTCTATTATTCATCGCCGCAGTCTTTATGACCTTTGCTGTGGAACCCCAGACCAGGGTGTCTCCAAAGGCAGCCCCATCCTCCGCGCCGGTGCCCTCCGCCAGCTTCTTCTCTGGCATCCCCATCCATCTGATCGGTGAAACCGTCAACAGCGACGGCTACCAGGTGAGTCTCACCGCGGCGCAGCTGCAAGGGGATGAGATCACCCTATCGGTGGAGATCTCCAACCTGGGCAGCCAGCCCATTGACCTCAACTGGGGTGTGCAGCTTTACCAACCGGATGAGGCCCAGCTGAGCCTCAAGAACCCCCTGCCCGACGGAGAGGCCCTGCTCCAGCCAGGAGACAGCCTGAGGCGCGATTGGGTGTTTACCAACCCCCTCCCCGATCTTGACCCGCAAACCCTCACGAATTACCGCTTTGTCTTCGCCCCGCGCGGCTGGTCGGGGCCGGTGGTGATCTACCGTCTCAGTGATCAGGCCCCGCAGCCCCAGCCCCCCACCGCGCCGCCGCCCGAACCCCCCGAAGCGGGCATCTCGGCCTACGGCGTCACCGGCGACCCCTGGAAAATGCTGGTGCTGATTTACCGCAACATTGATACCGATTACGTGGAAGACGGCGTTCAAAAGCACCTCACCGCCAGCATGCCCGAAGCCGATATCACCAATATGCGCAATTCCTTTCTGAATATTCCCCACCGCAATGTCGTTTACGGCTACTCGGATAATCTGGCCGAGGTGGAAGCCCATGTGGTCATTGTGGACCGTCCGCTCACCAATCTGGAGCCCATCTCCACCGGTTTCTGGCCTTCGCCCTCCGTTACCAAACCTGAATTAGACCTGTACGCACCCAAGGGCAAATATGACTCGGTGATTGTTTTCTGGCAGGCCTCCCACCCCACCACGGGGCAGTCCCTCCCCATTTATGGGTGGGGGCTGGGCTATTGGCCGGGCGATTACGCCAACGGCATGACCTATGCCACCGTCTTTAACTTGAGCTGGTACTGGCCCGGCGACCCTTGCCGCGGCGAAGTCTTCCTGCATGAATGGCTGCACGGCGTGACCGGCTATTATATGTGGCTGGGCTATCCCTTCCCAGTGGAAGATCTGCACGGCGCAGAAGAAGCTGGGTACACCACCAACGCCAACGGCTGCTGGGAAACCTGGCTGCGCGATTACATGCGCGGGCGCGTGCTTGAAAACAGCCAGTACAAAGGCCTGGTTCCCGCCACCTGGCAAGGCGGCTCCATCACCACCCGCACCATCAACGGCTGGCGCGGCGAGTACTTTAACAATGAAACCCTCACCGGCATCCCCGCGCTGGTACGCGGCGACACCGCCATCAATTTCGATTGGGCCGCCGAATCCCCTCACCCCCTGGTTAATGCCGATCATTTCTCCGCGCGTTGGACGCGCACGCTCAATTTCTCCGCAGGGACCTATGAATTCTCCGCGCTGCGGGATGACGGCGCGCGCCTGTGGATTGACAACGTAATGGTGATCGACGCCTGGCAGTACGGCCGCCAATGGGAAACCGTTCGCGTGCCCCTGACGGCGGGCAACCACACCCTGCGCTATGAAATGTACGAAATTGACGGCTGGTCGGCGGCCATTTTGAACTGGCAATTAGCGCCCGTGCAAAAACCCCTCAACCTGACCGCCTCCCCCGAAGAAAACGCCGTCCTGCTCACCTGGGACAACCAGGAGACCGACAGCGAGGTTTTAGTGGAGCGTTCGCCCACGGGAAGCAGTCAATGGGTGCAAATTGCCAAAACGAGTCTGAACGCGGTCAGCTTCCGCGATACCAACGTGGAATGCGGCCAAACCTACTACTATCGGGTGCGCGCCTTGAAAACCAGCCAGTATTCACCCTACAGCAGCACCGCCTCGGCCGGTCTGGAAAACTGCATCGTGGGTACCTGCAAGCCCGCCCGCACCTTGCTGCTCGGAAAAATTCATGCCGGCAGCACCGCGCGTGCATCCGCCTCCGACAGCATTGATTATTACCGCGGCGTACCCTGGGATGAGACCGGCCCAGAGGTTGCCTACACCTTTTACACCCACAGCAGCGGTACAGTGGAATTTCTGCTGGAAGGCCTGCTGGCTGATTTGGATGTCATCATCCTGGACGACGCCGGTTCCGGCTGCGACCCCAATGAAGTCCTCAGCTACGGCGACACGAGTGCGTCCATCAACGCCCAGGCCGGCCACACCTATCACGTGGTCGTGGATGGGGCCTATGGGGCGGCCGGGGCCTACAAGCTGCGCGCCCGTGCCCTGAGCTTCATGCCCGGCCACACCGAAACCGCCCTGTCCCTGCGCCCCACCCTGGCTGTCCCAGAAATCGGCGCGCGCTCCTACACTTTGCAGCTATCCCGTTACGCCGATTTTCACAAACTGATGGTAAGCAAAACTCTGCTGCGCCCGGCCTGGACTCCCAGCAGTAATCTGCTGCCCGCCACCGAGTATTTTTGGCGGGTGAAGGTGAAAATGCCCGACGGCAGCAGCCAGCTCATGGGGCCTTATCAATTCACCACCCCCAACCCGCCGGGCAAATCCGCTCTCCTCCTGCCGACCTCTGGCAGCAAGAAGGTATCCAGGCTGCCTTTCCTCCAATGGGCTTACCCCACCCTGGCGCCCGGCACCACTTTTGGGTTCTATGAGGTACAGATCGCCACGGACTCCAGTTTCCACAATCCGGTGCGCATTGTGGTTGTGGACGACTTCTATCACGCCTACACGCAGCTCAGCACAGCCCTATCGCCGCTGACCCGTCATTATTGGCGGGTGCGCTCATTCACAGACCAGGGAGAATTTGGCCCCTGGTCCAGTGTGCGCAATTTCCGCACCGGCGAGTAAAAAAACAGCTCCCATTTATTCCAGCCGCGCCCCTCAAAAGGCGCGGTTTTCCTTTTTTTACCCGCTTTTCAAGGTTGCAAGCTGATTTTTCTTGCGATTCCCACATTTTCCCTGTATATTGGACAAAGGATTAGAGGACATTAAGTCTGGTCTATCATTTTCTGTCGGTATAGGAAGGCACGCAGGGGATGCCATGCCGTTTCAAATCACCACTTTTGTCCTTCTGAACGCAGTTGCCGGTCTCACATCCCTTCTGCTCACGGGGCTGGCCTGGCAGCGGCGCAACGTCAACGGCGCGCGCTCGCTGGCGGCCTTATCCCTGGCAGTGACCATCTGGTGTCTCAGCGCCGCCGTCGAAATGGCGGTGGTGTCCATCCCCGCGAAAATCTTCTGGTCCAAAGTTCAATATATCGGCGTCACCGCGGCGCCAGTCTTATTTGTGCTCTTCGCCCTGGAATACAACCGCCTGACCCGCTGGTTAAGCCGCCCGCGAATTGCCCTATATTTTGTCCTCCCCATCCTCACCTTTACGCTGGCCGCCACCAATGAATGGCACCACCTCATCTGGGCCAACGTGCGCCCCAGCCCCGACGGCTACAACCTGGCGGTGTATGACCACGGCCCGGCCTTTTGGGCGCTGGTGGTCGGCTACGCCTACCTGTGCAACCTCACCGCCTCCATCCTGCTCATCCGCGCCGTTCAGCGCTTTCCCAAAGTTTACCGTTTGCAGTTCTTTGCTTTCATCGTCGCCGTCATCTGCCCCTGGGCCAACAGCATCATCTACATCCTCCGCCTCAACCCACTGCAGGGCATGGATCTGACCCCTGCTTCGTTTTCGGTGTTCGCCCTGAGCATGTCCATCGCCATCTTCCGCTTCCAATTCTTAGACCTGGCTCCCTTCGCTTTTGAAACCATCGTCGAAACCATGCAGGACGGCGTTTTGGTGGTGGATGGACGCGGGCGCGTCCTCGATATCAACCCCTCGGCGGTGCAGCTGATCTCCCAAGGAAACACGGATAAAAACCAGCTAAAGGGAAAATCGCTGGCTCAAATCAACCCCGACCTGGCCCCCCTCACCCAGTCGCCAACTCGGGCGCAGTGGGAATTCACTCTCTACCAGCCCGAGCCGCTCACGTTGGAAGTGCGTGTTTCTCCTATTCAAAATCACCGCAAAGATCCTCTGGGAAGAATCATCACCTTTCACGATATCACCCTGCGCCGCCAGTTTGAAGAAGAGCTGCGCGCCGCCAATGCCCGCCTCCAGGCGCAAATTCAGGAGAATGAACTCCTGCAAATTCACCTGCGCGAACAAGCCGTTCGTGATTCGCTCACCGGGCTGCACAACCGCCGGTACATGGAAGAAGTGCTGCAGCAGAATCTGGCCCGCGCCGAGCGCCAGCAAGCCCCCCTCAGCCTGGTGATGATTGACATAGACCAGTTTAAGTCCTTCAATGACAACTACGGCCACAAAGCCGGGGACGCCATGCTGGTGCTGCTCTCGGAGCTGCTGATCCGCTACGTGCGCCGTGAAGATACCGCCTGCCGCTTTGGCGGTGAAGAGTTCATTGTCATCCTGCCCGGCGCCCCCATCGAAGTTTCAGAGCGCCGCGCCGAAGAATGGCGCAGCGCCTTTGAACACAGCTCGTTGTTATACAACAACCAGTCTCTCAGCACCACCTTTTCCTGCGGCGTGGCTTCTTTCCCCCAGCACGGCCTGACGGTGGACGAGCTCATCCAGGCCGCAGACAAAGCCCTGTACGCCGCCAAAAAACGCGGCCGCAACTGCGTGACCCGCGCCTAACGGTTCAGCGCCTCTTTCACCTCCGCAATCGCACGCGTAATTTGAATATCCCGCGGGCAAGCCTCACTGCAATTAAACGCCGTGCGGCAGGCCCACACCCCCATGCGCTGATTCAGCACCGCCAGGCGCTCTGCCCCGGCCCGGTCGCGGCTGTCGTAGATGAAGCGGTGGGCGTTCACAATGGCCGCCGGGCCCACATAGTTCTCGCTGGCCCAAAAGGACGGGCACGAGGTGGTGCAGGCCGCGCACAAAATGCACTTGGTGGTGTCTTCGAAGCGCTCCTGCTCCTGCGGCGATTGCAGCCGCTCCTTACCGTCCTCCGGCAGCGGCTCATCGTTCACCAGGTAGGGCATCACCGAGCGGTAGTGCGCAAAAAACGGCTCCATATCCACAATCAGGTCTTTGATCACCCGCATCCCCAGCAGCGGCTCCACCGTCACCTGATCCGTGTTTAAATCCTTCAGCAAGACCTTACAGGCCAGCGCGTTGCGCCCGTTAATGCGCACCGCGTCCGAGCCGCACACCCCGTGCGCGCAGGAGCGCCGAAAAGCCAGGGTGCCGTCGTTGTAATTTTTTACCAACTCCAACAGGTCCAACACCCGCTCAGTCGGCTCCGCCTGCACGTCAAAGCGGTCATAGCGCGGCTTGCGGTCCATTTCGGGGTTATAGCGAAAGACTTTCAAATGAACTTGCATCTTCGCTCTCCTTCGGCTAATACGTGCGTTCTTTGGGCGGGAACCGGGTGATCGTCACCGGCTTGTACTCCAGCCGCACCTGCCCATCGGCGTCCAACCAGGCCAGACTGTGGCGCAGCCAGTTGACATCATCGCGCTGGGGATAATCCTCGCGGGCGTGGGCGCCGCGGCTTTCGGTACGCGCCTGCGCCGCCGCCGCCGTGGCCAAAGCCACATCCAGCAAATTCCCCAATTCCCAGGTGTTCAGCAGGTCCATGTTGAACACCTGGCCCTGATCGCGCACGCGCACCTCGCGGTAACGCTCGCGCAGTTCGCGCATCTTTTCCACCGCCGCAGCCAACCCCTCGCCCGTGCGGAAAACGCCCACCTCGTCAAACATCACCGCGCGCATCTGCTGCGCCAGATCCGCCGCCTGCTCCTTACCGCTGCCGCTGCGCAGTGCCGCTAACCGCTGGTGGGTCGGCCCCTCGGCTGCCTCACCCAGCATGGGCAAATCTGCCCCGGCGGCGTACTCGGCCGCGCTCAGCCCGGCGTGCTTGCCAAACACCACCAGATCCAGCAGCGAATTGGTCCCCAATCGGTTAGCCCCATGCACCGAAACGCAGGCGCATTCACCCGCCGCGAAAAGCCCCGGCAATATCGTGCCCTGCGCGTCCACGCGCACGTGCCCGTGGATGTCCGTGGGGATGCCGCCCATAGCGTAATGCGCCGTGGGCTGAATGGGAATCGGCTGGCGCACCGGGTCTACGCCCAGATAGGTCTTGCAGAAATCCGAAATGTCCGGAATCTTGGCCAAAATGTCTTCGGCCGTCACGCGGTACGGTGTGCCGTCTGGCCGCACCCGCCCGTCCAGCTCGGCGTAGTGGTTCACAGTCTCCGGCCGCACATCAATGTAGATGTAGCGCTGCCCCTGAATCCCGCGCCCTTCCTTCAGCTCCAGCGCAATCGCCCGGCTGACCACATCCCGCGAGGCCAAATCCTTCACCCGCGGTGCGTAACGCTCCATAAAGCGCTCGCCCAGGTTATTAATCAGCACCCCGCCTTCGCCCCGCACCGCCTCGGTGATCAAAATGCCCAGTTTGTAAATGCCGGTGGGGTGAAATTGATAAAATTCCAGGTCTTGGGCTGGCAGCCCGCGCCGCAGCAGCATGCCCACCCCGTCGCCGGTGTAGGAATAGGCGTTGGAGGTCACCTCCCAAATACGCCCGTGCCCGCCCGTGGCCAAAATGACCGCCTTAGCGCGGAACACATGCAGCTCGCCGGTCAGCATCTCCACCGCCGCCACACCTTTGGCCTGACCGTCTTCGATCAAAACGTCCAGCACCTGATATTCATCGTAGAAGTGGATCTGATTCTTGATGCACTGCTGGTAGAGGGTCTGCAAAATCATGTGGCCGGTGCGGTCGGCGGCGTAGCAGGCGCGCATCACCGGTTTGCCGGTCTGGTTGTTGGTGTGCCCGCCAAAAGGCCGCTGGGCAATCCGTCCTTCCGGTGTGCGCGTGAAGGGCAGGCCCATGTGCTCCAGGTCGTAAATGGCCTGCACGGCTTCCTGACACATGAATTCAATCGCGTCCTGATCCCCCAGGTAATCGCTGCCCTTCACCGTGTCAAAGGTATGCCAATCGGGATGGTCCTCTTCCAAATTGGCCAGGGCTGCCCCAATCCCGCCCTGAGCCGCGCCCGTGTGCGAACGCGAGGGGTACAGCTTGGTCAAAACTGCCGTCTTGGCCCGCCGCGAAGCGTACAGCGCCGCCATCAAACCTGCGCCGCCGCCGCCCACAATCACCACCTCAAAATCATGAATTTGGCTCATCGTACCTGGCTCCTCACTGCACCGGCCGGACACCGCCAAAAATCGCGACGGCCCCAATCAAAGTGACCACCAGCCACACCACCAACAGGGCCACGTTCACCGCCCGCAGGTGCCGTTCCTGGTGAATAAAATCGGAAAGCACCTGCCGCACGCCGTTCATCCCGTGCGCAAAGGCAAAAGCCAGCAGGAACAGGTCGTAAATGCGCCAGCCCCAATTGGCCCAGCGCATGGCCACGTAATCCAGGTCAATGCGGTGCACCCCTACGATCACATCCTGAAGGAGCACATGCCCAAACGCCAAAAAAATCAGCATAACCCCGCTGTAGCGCATGGCGTTCCAGGCAATCTGGTCAAAACTCCGCCGTTTCTCCAGGTTCACAGCGCTCATCGCCCGCCTCCTAGCCGCCAAACAGCCCAAAGTTGTGAATCAGCAAATTGCGCACCATGATCACCGTCGCCGGCAGCCACAGCAGCAGGGTCAGCCCCAGCGTCCACCGCACCGAGCTGCGCGCGGTCTGAATTTGCCAATTCTTTTTCAAGAACAGGTCAAAAGCCGCGATCCTCAGCCCGTTGATACCGTGATAGAACACGCAGAACACCAGGAAGACTTCGCCGATGCCAAACAAGGTGGAGCGGTACAGAGCCACCGCGTCCATATACAGCTCAGGGCGAAAATACACCAGAGCGGTATCCACAATGTGGATGGTGAGAAACAGCACAGTTCCCAGGCCGGTCACACGGTGCAGCAGGAA
>DAIOUB010000117.1:0-9515 GCA_036751735.1 Levilinea sp.
CTGCGTACCCATCGAGATGTTGTTCAGCGGGTTGCGCACCTCATGGGCAAAAATGGCAGTGATATCGCCCAGCATGGCGCGGTGTTCCAACTGTTGGGTGCGAATCCGCGTCTCCTCATGCTCGCTCACATCCGTCATCACCACCAGCACAGCCGTCACATCCTCATCGCGCTGCACGGGAAAGGTTTGAATATGAGCCGGGAAGGTGAGGCCGTCGCGCCGGTGCACCGAAACCACCCCCAGGTTCAGGGTCGGAACGCCCCGTTCCACCGCATCCTGCAGCGCCCGGATTAAACCCTCCGGCCCAATCAGGATGTTTTCAACCGGCTGCTGCCACACTTCCCAATCCGCATACCCCAACATCATCTCTGCGGATGGGTTGATCCCCTGGATGGTCAAATCGGGGGAGATAATCACCACCCCTTCTTGGATGTTATCAAAGACCGCCCCGCGGATCAGGTTCTGTCCCAGCGAACGTTCTTGTTCACTGCGCAAATTGGTCAGCAGGGTGTTCAATTGCAGCGACAGGCTCAACAGCCCAGCGATAAATTCCACCATGGCCTGCAGGGCGTCCATCTGCGTTTCTTCCATCCCCGCCGCCACAAACAGGCCGAAGATGCCCCCCTCCAGCCCCAGCGGCATGGTCACTACATAGTCCAACCCCGCAATGCGAGCCGCCCGGTGAATTTCTCCCGACACCCGCTTCCCAGGCCGCCACACGCTTAACCCATTCAAACGCAGCAAATCCGCCGTAGAAATCTCCGCCGGGAAAACCTCGCTCTCCTCGCAGGAATGCGTTTTGATCAGCCGAGGGAACTGACTGTTGACCTCATAAATGCAAACATGGCTGGCTGGCAGCACAGAGTGAATGCTGCCCAGCGCCTGTTCCAAACAATGCGAAAAATGTTCGCAGTCCAACTGCCGCAGAAGCGAAAGCGCCCAGGTGTAAATCTCACGCGGATCCCACTCCAGAGCGTTTTGCCTCGCCTTACTCTCCTCAAAGACCACCACCGTCCACATGCGCCCGCGTCCCAAAGGGAACAGGCGCGCATTCACGCTGGCCGCCGCCCGCCGCGCCCGCCGCACTTCGATCCCCTCGGCCTCGGCTGCGTTCAAATCCAGCCCACCGGCCAGTTCGCTCACCGGTTTACCCATCACTTCCAGCTCAGAAAAAGCGGTCCATTGAAGGAAGGCCTGGTTGGCGGCCACAATTTCCCCCTGTTTTGTGGTGCACACCACAGCCGCATCTTGCATCAGGTTCAGCAAGGTCGTCACATCTTCCAGCGTTAAACTGGATCCGCGCAGGAAGCTTTGCAGGGTGGTTGAAGGGCTGGCGGCGCTCATAAGGATTTTGCCATCACCCCCATCCGCAAGTGGGCTGGCAAAATACCTTCCATCGCTCGATATTTGGCCACCGTCCGCCGCGCCACCTGAAACCCGCGGTCCGCCAGCATATCTGCCAGTTCCGCGTCGCTCAACGGTCGGGCTTCATCCGCGATCATTTCTTTTAAAACCGAACGAACATTCATGCTCCGATCAAAGAACGCGGACATCGGCACAATCCGCCGGTTTGGCAGCTGTACGGTCTTGTTGGCCACCGCGCGAGAGATGGTTGATTCGTGTACCCCCAGCTCGCGGGAAAGCTGCGCGCGTGTCAAAGGGCGCAGGTGCTTTTCACCCTGCAAAATGTATCCGCGTTGGAACATGACCACTTTTTGAATCAAGCGCTGAATAGTGTAATTGCGCTGCTGCAGGCACTTCACAAACAGCGAAGCCTTCTCAATATCTTCTCGCCAGCTCTCTTTCATGTCCTCATCCGCCGACTGCACCGCCTTGCGGAACATCGGGTTCACCCGCAACGTGCCTGCGATGGGAGTGATGATTTCCACTACCAAAGGCTTTTCAGGATCTTCGTTGTAATACCCAATCAGAATATCCGGGTGATGATACACGTTCAGCTGCGCCCCGCTGGGCTGGCGCACATCCCCCCAATGTGAGCGCGCCGGGAAGGGGTACAGGTTATCGCTGATGAACTGCACCGCCTTGTGCACCTGTGACAGCGGCGCGTGGAATCTTCGCGCCAGGTCGCCGTACAGGCGGCGGCTCAGCAAATCCATGCCTTCCATCACGATCGGGCGCGCCAGGCGCGGGATGGTGGATCCCACCTCTTCCAAAACATCCATCTGCACCAACAGCGCATCCCGCGGGCTGGCAGACCCCACCCCCACCGGATCGGCATGTTGGATCAGGCGCTGCACCTTTTCCACCATACTCAGCGGCACATGCAAATAGCGCACCACCTCCACCAGGGGGATAGCCAGCAGCCCATCCTCATCCAGGTTGGTCAGCAGGTAGGCCGCCACTTTGCGCTCATCCCCCTCCAAATCGGGCGCAATCTGTCGCAGCACATAGGTGGGCAGTTCTTCCCAGGTGGCGCTGAAATTATCTTCCGGCAGGTCGCCTTCTCCGCCTGAAGAACGCGGCCCATCATAGAACTCATCCCGCGGGGAGAGATAAATGATCGGCTCGTCCATCACGTCCGCCGCCGGCGCGCTGCAAATGGGACAGTGGCCCTGATCCGGCAGCGGGCGGTGGCAAGACGGGCAGCGGCGCTCTTCCACCAGTTCAAGCGCGGGGTTCGCAGCCAGTTCCGCCTCAATTTGTTGGCGCAGCTCGCCCACAGGCAAGCACAGCAGCGTCATGGTTTGCGCCAAATGCGCGGTGGTCAGCGGTCGCAGAGAGGGAACGTGTATTTGAAACATAGGTCACCTGCTTGAGGTAAGATGAGTATAGATCGCCTCGCTGAACGTTGCAAGTTTTATACCAGGGCAATTTTCCAGGTTCTCAGGGTGAATTTGGTACAATTTGGTCATCTTCTTGCATCTCAGGTGTCCCTATGCCCCACTGTACCGTCGTCGGCGGCGGCCTGGCCGGTTGTGAAGCCGCCTGGCAGGCCGCCCAACGTGGACTGGATGTTACCCTCTATGAAATGCGCCCCGCCGTCCCCACCGGCGCCCACACCAGCGGCCAATTGGCTGAACTGGTCTGTTCCAATTCCCTCGGATCCAATCTGGTAGACCGCGCCTCCGGTTTGTTAAAAGAAGAGGCCCGGCGGCTGGGTTCCCTGCTGCTCACCTGCGCGGAATCCGCAGCCCTGCCGGCGGGCGGCGCGCTGGCCGTGGATCGTGAGGCCTTTGCCGCCCAGGTCACGCAAGCCGTCGAAAGCCACCCCCGCATCCATTTGGTGCGTCAAGAGGTGCAAAGCCTGCCCCCTGCCCCTGCCGTCATTGCCTCTGGCCCCCTCACCTCGCCCTCTCTCTCGGCTGCCCTGCTCCAGCTCACCGGCGAAGACCATCTTTTCTTCTTTGACGCCATCGCCCCCATCGTCTCCGCTGAATCCATCGACACCAGCGTTGCCTTCCGTGCCTCGCGCTACCAAAAGGATGACCCCGAAGACGGTGACTACATCAACTGTCCCTTCACCAAAGAGGAATACTACGCCTTCGTCGAAGCCCTGCGCAGCGCCGAGCGCATTCAACTGCGCGAATTTGAGCAAGTATTGGAAACCGGTGTGCGCGCCGGTGCCAGCCAATTTTTCGAGGGCTGTTTGCCCATCGAAGTTCTCGCCCTGCGCCACCCCGACGCGCTGGCTTTCGGCCCCATGCGCCCCGTGGGTCTCAAAGATCCCCGCACCGGCCGCCGCCCCTACGCCGTTGTCCAGCTTCGTCAGGACAACCTCAGCGGCAGCCTCTACAATCTGGTGGGCTTCCAAACCAACCTCACCTTCCCCGAGCAGCGCCGCGTGCTGCGTCTGATCCCCGGCCTGGCCCAGGCTGAATTTGTGCGCTACGGTCAAATGCACCGCAACACCTTTCTCGCCTCCCCGCGCCTGCTTCACGCCGATCTGCAAAGCCGCCAGGTCCCTGGGCTGTTTTTCGCCGGACAAATCACCGGCGTGGAAGGCTACATGGGCAACATCGCCACCGGCCTGCTGGCTGGGCTGAACCTTTCCCGCTGGGTGCTGGGTCAGCCCACGCACGCCCTGCCCACCGACACCATGCTGGGCGCCCTCTGCCACTACATCACCCATGCCGATCTCAAAGATTTTCAACCCATGAAAGCCAATTTTGGCATCCTGCCCGAGCTGCCTCAACCGGCTCGCGGTAAGCGGGAGCGCGCCGTGCAGTACGCTCAGCGCAGTCTGGCCTCCCTGCAAAATTGGATGGACACCTTGGAAGACAGCCATGCTCCTTCGGAATAAACGCCTCTTCATGCTGATTGCCTTAGCAGCCGTGATCCTCACCGGCCTGCTGGGCTGGTTCTATTTACGCGACAATCCGGCAGCCTTACGCTTCGACGGTCAGCGCGCCTATCAGCTGGTGGAAACCCAGCTGGCCTTCGGGCCGCGCACGCCCGGCTCCCCCGGTCACGCCGCCCTGGTAGACTGGCTCGTCACCACGCTCACCGAATCCGGCTGGCAGGCGCGCGTGCAGGAAACTACCGTCCAGGGGCGGCCCGTCCGCAATGTGGTCGCACAGCGCGGCAGCGGCAGCCGCTGGATCATCCTCGGCGCCCATTTTGACACGCGTGAATTTGCCGACCAGGACCCCGACCCTGCCCAGCATTCCCAACCCGTCCCCGGCGCCAACGACGGTGCCTCAGGGGTGGCTGTGCTTCTGGAACTGGCCCGCACCCTGCCCGCCGACCTCGATGCTGAAATCTGGCTGGCCTTTTTTGACGCCGAAGATCAGGGTGAAATCCAAGGTCAAAATTGGATCGTCGGTTCCGAATATTTCGCCAGCCAGCTGAACGGCCGCCCAGACGCCGTCATCATTGTGGATATGATCGGCGATGCCGATCTCAACATCCATCCTGAACGCAATTCCGACCCTGCCCTCACCGAGCAGATCTGGGAGCAAGCCGCCCGGCTGGGGTATGCCGATCAGTTCCCCCTCGACCCCAAACACCGCATGATTGACGACCACATCCCCTTCATCCGCCGCGAAATCCCCGCCGTGGATTTGATTGACTTCGATTATCCCTACTGGCATACCCTCGCCGATACCGCCGACAAAGTATCGGGTGACAGTTTGCAGGCCGTAGGCGATACTTTATGGCACTGGATTACTGACGATTAGCAATTGGCAAATCCGCGATCCTGACGTAAACTGGTATTGATTCGATATGATGCACGAAGTCGAGCTTCTTCAGAAAATTCGTCCCATCTGGCTTCACCGCGCTGTGCAGTTGCTGGCGCGGGGTACCAGCGTGCGTGAGGGCATCACCCACGAGATGGGCGAGTTTTTTGATGGTCTGGAACAGGCCATCGAATCCGGCGACCCCAGTTGGGTTGACCCTTCACTCAACGCCTGGGCCTCCTCTCTCACCGAAACCGATTTGGAGGCCAATACCAGCAGTCCTACCGGCTTTGTCAGCCAGCTGCTCAACCTCACCCTCAGCGTCTGCCTGGAAAACCTCGATTCCACCCAGGCCCTGCAAATGATCTCGGCTCTCATGCCCAGCTTCACCCATGCCTATGAGGTAGTCGCCAAAGCCGAGATCCAAACCCGCATCGCTTACGTTTCCAATCAGCTCACCCAGGTGCAGCAAACCCTCGACCGCCTCGACCGCTCCAAATCCGATTTCATCGCCGTGGCTGCCCACGAGCTGAAAACCCCCCTCACCCTGATTGACGGCTACACCGCCATGCTGCGCGAAGCCAGTGAGAAGAACGGGCGCGACGCCAACGATTTCGTCCTCCTCACCGGCATCTCCAACGGCACCCGCCGTCTGCGCGGCATTGTGGACGACATGATTGACGTCTCTTTGATTGACAACAATTTGCTCAAGCTGAACTTACAGCCCCTCTGGCTCAACCGTCTCTTCCAGGTGCTGGAAAACGAAATCAAGCCCGCCCTGGCCGAACGCAATCAGCGCCTGGATGTTGATTCTTTCCCAGGCTGCAGCGAAATGACCTTCGGAGACCCAGAACGTCTGATGCAGGTGTTTCGCAACCTGCTCATCAACGCCGTCAAGTTCACCCCCGACGGCGGCCGCATCCACCTCAGCGGGCGCAAGCTGCCCGGCTTTATCGAAGTCACCATCGAAGATAACGGCATCGGCATTGACCCCGAAGATCAGCTGGCTATCTTTGAAAAATTTGGTACCATCGGTAACACCGCCCTGCACTCCTCTGGAAAAATAAAATTCAAGGGCGGCGGGCCTGGCCTCGGTTTGCATATTGTCAAAGGCATCGTAGAATCCCACGGCGGGGCTGTGTGGGTTGAATCCCCAGGCTGCGACGAAGTCAAATGCCCGGGTTCCACCTTCCATGTGCTCCTGCCCATTCGCGTTGAGCCGCCAGACGAAAAAATGGCGCGCATCTTTTCACCTCTCACCCAAAACCAACCCTAAAGAAGACCCTAACATGAGCCTGACACCTTCTCTCACAAACACCGACTTCATTCAGCCTGCCAATCGCATCGCGAATTTTCAGCCGTATTTCTTCGCTTCCCTCAACAAAGTGATCGCCCAGCTCAAAGCCGATGGAATGGATGTCGTCCGCATTGACATGGGTTCGCCAGACCTGCCCCCCGCGGATTTCATCATTGAAAGACTGGTCAGTGAAGTGCGCAAGCCCACCACACACGGCTATTCCCCCATCGGCGGACCGGCCAGCTACCGCGAGGCCATCGCCACCTACTACAAACGGCGTTTCAATGTGGATCTAGATCCGAAGAAAGAAGTATTGGGGTTAATTGGCTCCAAGGAAGGCCTCTTCAATCTCAGCCAGGTGCTCTTGAACCCTGGCGATGTCACCCTGGTTCCCGATCCCGGCTATCCGGTCTATTCTGCCGGCGGCCTCATCGCGGGCGGCGAGGTGGTGTATGTGCCCCTCCTGCGCAAGAACGGCTTTCTGCCGGATCTGGACGCCATCCCCGCCGAAGTGGCCGCAAAGGCCAAAATCCTCTGGCTGAATTACCCCAATAACCCCACCGGCGCGGTGGCCTCGCTGGAATTCTTCCAAAAAGCGGTGGAATTTGGCCGCCAATACCACGTCGTCATCGCCCACGACGCCCCCTATGCCGACATCTGCTTCAACGGTTACATCGCCCCCAGCATTTTGCAGGTCCCAGGGGCCAAAGAGGTCGCCGTCGAGTTCAACTCCCTGGCCAAAGCCTACAACATGGCTGGTTGGCGGTTGGGCATGGCCGTGGGCAACGCCAAAGTGGTCGGCTACCTCGACACCTACAAAAGCCAGATGGACACTTCCCATTTCGGCCCGGTCTTTTCGGCGGGTGTAGAAGCCCTCACAGGCGACCAAAATTGGCTGGAAGAGCGCAACCTGATCTACCTGGAACGCCGCGATATCTGTCTGAAAGCCCTGCGCGAAGTCGGTTTTGATGTGGATACGCCCCCTGCGGCCATTTACGTTTGGGCGCACTTGCCCAAACCTTACACGGACGATCTGGCCTTCTGCGACCAGTTACTGCGCGAGGCCGGCGTCAGTATGACGCCAGGTGTGGTCTATGGCGAAAACGGCAAAGGTTACATCCGCATCTCGTTAGGCACAGAAACCAAACGAATTGCCGAAGCCATGCAGCGCCTGGTCAAGTGGATGAAAAAATAAAACCTACATGGCAAAAAAAATACCTGAACCTACCAAAGCCCCGCAGTCGCGCGCCTTTTTAGTCGGCGTTGAATTTCGGGGAGAGCAGGCGATTCTCCCTCTTGAAGAATCACTTGAAGAATTGACCCTCCTGGCCAAAACCGCAGGGCTGGAGGTGGTGGGCGAGCTGACTCAGCGTCTCGATCACCCCAACCCCGAAACCTACATCGGCGCCGGCAAAGTGGAAGAGCTGCAAATGCTCGTCGAAGAAACCCTGGCGGAAGTGGTCATATTTGACAGCGAGCTTTCCCCCCGCCACCTGCGCGAGTTGGAAGAGCGCCTCGGCCCCAACGTCCAGGTCTCTGACCGCACCGCCCTCATCCTGGAAATCTTCGCCCAACACGCCTCCACCCGCGAAGGCATCCTGCAGGTGGAGCTGGCTCAATACGAATACCGCCTCCCACGCCTCACCCGCGCCTGGACTCACCTGGCGCGCCAGGCGGGCGGCGGCGGCGGCCGCACCGGCAGCACCGGCGGTGTGGGCTTGCGCGGCCCCGGCGAAACTCAGTTGGAAGTCGACCGCCGCGAAATCCGCAAGCGCATCAGCAATTTGAAAGCCGAGCTGGAAAAAGTCCGCGAGCACCGGCAGCGGTACCGTGCCCAACGCAAACGTAATCAGGTCCCCGTGGTCGCCCTCGTGGGCTACACGAACGCTGGCAAATCTACTCTGCTTAACACCCTCGCCCGCGCCGAAGTTTACGTGGCCAACCAGCTCTTTGCAACGCTCGACCCCACCACCCGCCGCGTGGAGCTGCCCGGCGGCCACACGGTGCTCTTCACCGACACCGTCGGCTTCATCCAAAAACTCCCCACCCAGCTCGTGGCCGCCTTCCGCGCCACCCTGGAAGAGATCAGCGAAGCCGATCTCCTCGTGCATGTGGTCGATATCACCCACCCCAGCGCTCAGGCCCAGTGGCAGTCCGTCATGGCCACCCTCGAAGAAATTGGCGCGGGCGGCATTCCGGTCTTGACCGTCTTCAATAAAATGGACCGTCTCAAAGATCCCGCCGTTCTCGAAGCGGCCTCCGCGGCCATCGGCAATACCCTGCCCATCTCCGGCCTCACCGGCCAGGGGCTGCCGGATTTCGTCCGCACCCTGGAAACCATGCTCTACGAAACCCTCACCCCGGTGCATGTCCACCTGCCCTATCAGCAGGGACAGCTCATTTCCATGTTTCACGAGCACGGGCAGATCACCCGTGTCGAGCATGTGCGCGGCGGGGTGCAGATTCAGGGCTTCATCCCAGGCCGGATGCTCACCCGCTTCCAGTCTTTCCAGGTCAAAAATAAACCCGAAGCCGAAGAAAGCGAGGAATAATGCAGACTCTCTCTCGTTGGGTAGATCAGCTGTCCGATTTTTTTGCCCACCGTAAGGGCCTTCTCCCCCTCATCGGCATCGCCCTGGTGGTGGCCAATCTGATCATCGTTCTCTTCGCCCCCGGATGGCTGGCCAGCACCAACCTGCTGCTCCATCTGGGGGTCATTGTGGCCATTGTGGGCTTCTTACTGGCCCGCGCGCTTTAGCTGCTTAAAACCAAACGGGCCGTTTTTCGGCCCGTTTGATTTATTTCTTCTTATCTTCGCTGGGCTTTTCAATAACTTCCCGGCCCTGATAGTGACCACAATTGGGGCATACCGTGTGCGGCAAAGACATCTCACCGCAGTTTGAGCACTGCACCAGAGCCGTAGGCGTCAACGCGTCATGCGCGCGGCGGCGGTCGCGGCGGCCCTTCGAAAGTTTACGTTTTGGAAGCGGAACCATGAACCTCTCCTTTAGTCATCATAAAGCCATGTTAACGCGCTAATTATACTTTTAATGGATGGAATCTGCAAGGTGCACACTCAA
>DAIOUB010000118.1:0-9418 GCA_036751735.1 Levilinea sp.
CCGGGCGGACCTGGCGTCCGCGTGGACAGCGCCCTCTTCCAGGGCATGCAGGTCACGGCCAATTACGACTCCCTCCTCGCGAAAGTCATCGCCTGGGGCCCAGACCGTCCCTCTGCCATCCGCCGCCTGCGCCGCGCCCTGGGTGAGCTGCAAATCGGCGGCCTGCCCACCTCTGCCGGGTGGATTTTGCAGATCTTAGACAGCCCCGCGTTTCAGGAAGGGCGCGTCACCACCACCTATCTGGACAGCTTCCAGCCCGCCCCCGCCGAACACGAACCCACCCTGGAACGCGAACTGGCCCTGGCCGCCGCCCTCGTGGCCCACCGCGCCCGCGCTCCCCTCGCCGCTGGCGCCCCCACAGCCCCCGCAGGCCCTTCCCGCTGGCAGTTGGCCGCCTGGCAGGAACAAATGAGCCGCATCTGAGCCTTTTTGTGCTTTTTGGATCCCTGGAGGTAATCATGTCACTCTACAGCGTCACCATCAACGATCGCGAATACAACGTCCGCTTCAACGGCTCGCAAGCTTTTGTCAATGGGGAACCCGTGCAGCTCAACTGGACACCGCTCAACACCAGCGGCCTGCACCTCTTACGCCGCGGCCGTCAGGCAGTGGAAGTGCACCTCTCTCAGCCCGAGCCGGAAACGCTCGAATTTCTCATCGGCAGCCGCCGTCTGCTGGCCCGCGTCGAAGCTCTCCACCAGCGTCTGCGCAAGCGCCCCGCTGCCTCCGCCCTGCAAATTGCCGCGCCCATGCCCGGCCTCATTGTCTCCATCCTGGTTCAGGAAGGCGACTCCGTCACCAAGGGTCAAACCGTGGCCGTGCTTGAATCCATGAAAATGCAGATGCAGCTGCGCGCCGCCCAAGACGCGCGGGTTGCCCGTGTCCTGGTTCAGCCCGGTCAGCAAGTGGACAAGAGCCAGGCCATCCTCAGCCTGTCGCCACTCACCTGATTTCAGTCCCCGTCATCCTCCATGTTTTCTCCCGCGGGCGCGCAATGTGCGCTGCCTGCCACCCTATTTTTTTGCGAGGTACTTTCCATGAACGAAATGAAACCCGTTGCCGTAGTCGGCCTGGGGGCAATTTTACCGGACGCTCACGACGTCCCCACCTTTTGGGAACGGCTCAAGAGCGGCTATCACGCCGTCCGTCCCGTCCCCCTGGGGCGTTGGGACCCCGCCCTCTATTTTGACCCCGACCCAAGCGTTCCCGATAAAACCTACACCCAAATTGGCGCATGGGTGCAGGGCTTCAGCTTCGAGCCCCTCAAACTGGGCATTCCCATCCCGCTCAGCGTGCTCAACGCCATGGATGACGCCCAAAAATGGGCCATCGCTGCTGCCCGTCAGGCCCTGGATCATTACGGCTATCCTCAGCGCAGCCTGAACCCTGAACGGGTGGCCGTCATCCTGGGCAACGCCCTCGCTGGTGAATATCACTACCGCACCAGCCTGCGCATTCATCTGCCCGAATTCCTCTCCGCCCTCTCCGAAGTGGAGGATTTTCAAAATCTACCGGCGTCCGTCCAGCAGGCCCTCCTGAGCGGCTTCAGCCGCAAGCTGCAAAGCGCCATCCCCGCCATCACCGAAGACACCATGCCGGGCGAGCTGTCCAACATCATCGCCGGCCGCGTTTCCAATGTCTTCAACTTCGCCGGCCCCAACTACGTCACCGACGCCGCCTGCGCCTCCTCTCTGGCGGCCCTCCAATCCGCCGTGGAAGGCCTCAACGCCTACCATTTTGACGCCGTCCTCACCGGCGGTGTGGACCGCAACATGGGGGTTGAATCCTTCGTCAAATTCAGCAAAATCGGCGCCCTCAGTCCCGACGGCTCGCGTCCCTACGCGGCCGGTGCCAACGGTTTTGTCATGGGTGAAGGCGCCGCCCTCTTCCTGCTCAAACGCCTGGAGGACGCCGAAAAAGATGGCGATACCATTTACGCCGTGGTGCGCGGCATCGGCTCCAGTTCGGACGGCAAAGGCAAGGGCATCACCGCCCCCAACCCCGCCGGTCAGCAGCGCGCCGTGCTGCGCGCCTGGCAGAACGCCGGTCTCGACCCTGCCACCATCGGCATGATCGAAGGTCACGGCACCTCCACCCGCGTGGGGGACGTGGTGGAGGTCGCCAGCCTGAACGAGGTTTTTGGCGCTGCCGCCCTGCCGCTGCAGTCGGTCGCCCTGGGCTCCGTCAAATCCAACATCGGCCATCTCAAAAGCGCCGCCGGGGCCGCCGGGCTGCTCAAGGTGGTGCTGTCTCTGCATCACCGCCAGATTCCGCCCTCGGTCAATTTTGAACAGCCCAACCCGCAGATCCCCTTTCACACCATGCCCTTCCGCGTGCCCACCCAGCTAAATGCCTGGGAACACCGCGCCGAGCACCCCCGCCGGGCCGCGCTCAGTTCCTTTGGCTTTGGGGGCACCAATTTCCACGTGGTGGTGGACGAATACATGCCGGGTATGGCGCTCTCTGCCTCTCACCTGTACCCCGGTGCGGCCCTCAGCGCCGCTGAACCGGCCTCCGCCCCCACGCTCACGCCCGTGCCCGCCGCCGCGCCCGCCGCGGAGGACGCCCAGGTGCTTCAATGGGTGACCGCCCTGGTCGCCGAAAAAACCGGCTACCCGTCCGAAATGCTCGACCCCAGCCTCGATCTGGAAGCTGACCTGGGGGTGGATACCGTCAAACAAGCCGAGCTGTTCGCCGCGGTTCGCAGCCATTACGACATCCCCCGCCGCGAAGACCTGCGCCTGTCGGATTACAATACCCTGGAAAAAGTGGCCGCTTTCGTCACCAGTCACCGCCCTTCCCAGCCGGCTGCCGCGCCCATTCCCGCCCCAGCCGCACCCGTCCCAAGTGCGCAGCCCGCAGCCCAGCCCGCGCCCAGCGCCTCGCTGAGCCAGGACCTGCTCTTTTTGTCCGCGCCCACGGTTGAGGCTCTGCAAGTCCAACTGGAACACACCGCCGCGGCCTGGGCAAACGGCCGTCCAGCCCAGCCTGCCCCCGCGGAACCTCCCCAGGCGCACCGTCTGGCCCTCATCGGCGACCCTGCTAGCCCCGCCGAGACCGCCAAACGCCTGGAAAAGGCCCAGAAAGCCCTGCAAACGCCCTCCGCCGCGGGTTGGGCTGCACTGGCCACCCAGGGCATCTTCTACGCCGCCCACGAGCCGGGCAAGACCGCCTTCCTCTTCCCTGGGCAGGGGTCGCAGTACGCCGATATGCTCCGCGATCTGTGCCCCGTGGAGCCAGTCATCCAACGCACCTTCGAGGAAGCCGACGCGGTCATGACCCCCATCCTGGGGCGTCCCCTCACCGATTTCATCTTCAGCCGCCCGGACGAGCCAGACACCAGCCGCGCCGAACAGGAACTGCGCAACACCGCCATCACCCAGCCCGCTGTCCTCACCGCCAACGTGGCCCTGCTGCGCCTCTTGCAGCAGTACGGCTTTGCCCCTGATTGGGTCATCGGCCACAGCCTGGGCGAATACGCCGCCCTGGTGGCCGCGGGCGTGCTCACCTTTGCCGAAGCTCTGGAAGTGGTCAGCGCGCGCGGGCGCGAGATGAGCAAAGTGGCCATGGCCGATAACGGCTGCATGGCTGCCGTTTCCGGCCCGATTGACGAAGTGCAGCGTCTGCTGCAGCAGGTCCCCGGCTACGTGGTCATCGCCAACCTCAACAGCCCCGTCCAATCGGTCATCGCCGGCGAAACTGCCGCGGTGGAAGCCGCCATCGCCTTGTTCCAATCCGCCAACATCCAGGCGGTCAAAATCCCGGTTTCGCACGCCTTCCATTCCAAAATCGTTGCCCCCGCCAGCGAACCCTTGCGCCAGGTGATCAGCCGCATGCAGCTGCAATCCCCGCGCATCCCCGTGGTCGCCAACGTCACCGGTCAGGCCTACCCCGACCAGCCCGCCGCCGTTTTGGATCTGCTGGCCCAGCAGGTAGCCGCACCGGTACAGTTCATCCGCGGCGTCCAGACTCTGTGGGATGAGGGCGTGCGCACCTTCGTGGAGGTCGGCCCCAAGCGTGTCCTCACCGCCCTGCTCAGCGACATACTCAAAGACCGCGGCGGTTGGCTGGCCCTATCCACCAATCACCCCCGCAAGGGCGGGGTTCTCTCCTTCCAGGAAGCCCTCTGCGGCCTGTACGCCGCGGGGGCGCGCCCAGCCCAACCCTCCTCCCCGGCCTCTGCGCCGGCTCCCCAGCCACAGGTCTCGGAGGCCTCGTCCGCTCCATCTTTCCCCCGCCCATCCGGTTCGGTAGTCATCTCCGGTGCGGGGTTGGGGTTGCCCGGCCGACAGGTGGATATGTTTGCGGAAGATAACATCGCCCGCATCCTCAGCGGTGACAGCCGCATTGAACCCCTGCCCGAAGAAACCCGCGCGGCCATGCTGCAAAGGCGCGTCACCCGTCTGGTGAAAAGCGAATCTGGCGCGGTCATGCAGACCATTGATGACCTGGAGCAAACGGTGAAACTGGCCGGACAGCGCGGGCATTTTGATCTGGAAGCTGATTTCGGCATCCCCGCCGACCGCACCGAAGCCACCGACATCAGCACCCAGCTGGCCATCGCCGCGGGCATCGAAGCCCTGCGCGACGCCGGCATTCCTCTGGTGATGGACTACCGTGAAACCAGCAAAGGCACGCTGCTGCCCCACCGCTGGATGCTGCCCGAGCCGCTGCGCGATGAAACCGGCGTGATCTTCGGCTCAGCCTTCCCCGGGCTCGACCGCATGGCTGAGGAAACTGAGCGCTTCTCCCAGCACCAGCAGATCCTTTCGCGCATGGCCGAGCTGCAGCAGCTGGCTCAGGCTCTCAACGGCAGCGCATCTTCCCCCGTCGCGGAGGAAATCCAATGCCGTCTGAAAGCTCTGCAAGCCCAGTTGGATGCGCTGGATTATCATTTCGACCGGCGCTTCATCTTCCGCATCCTCTCTATGGGCCACGCCCAGTTTGCCGAAGCCATCGGCGCCCGCGGCCCCAATACCCATGTCAACGCTGCCTGCGCCACCACCACCCACGCCCTGGCCGTCGCCGAAGATTGGATCCGCGCCGGGCGTGCGCGGCGGGTGGTCATCATCTCCGGTGATGATGTCACCAGCGGCGCGCTTTCACGCTGGGTGGGAACCGGCCTGCTGGCTTCCGGCGCCGCCACCACCGAAGGCGCCCTGCGCCTGGCCGCCCTGCCCTTTGACCGCCGCCGCAACGGCATGATCATGGGCGTGGCCGCTGCCGCTTTGGTGGTCGAAGCTCAGGATGCCCTGCTGGAACGCGGCATGACCGGCATCTGCGAATTACTCGCCGCGCAAATTGGCAACTCCGCCTTCCACGGCACCCGCCTGGACGTGGATCACGTCAGCCGTGTGATGGAAACCCTCCTGCTGCAGGCCGAACAGCGCTTTGGCCTCTCGCGCAGCCAGATCGCCCCGCGTGCCCTATTCATGTCGCACGAGACCTATACCCCCGCCCGCGGCGGCAGCGCCTCGGCGGAAATTCACGCCCTGCGCCGCGCCTTCGGCCCTCAGGCCAATCAGATCCTGATTACCAACACCAAAGGCTTCACCGGCCACACCATGGGCGTGGGCGTCGAGGATGTCGTCGCCGCCAAAGCCCTGGAACTGGGACAGGTTCCCCCCATCGCCCATTACGATGAGGATTTCCAGCCTGACCCAGATCTGGGCGACCTGAACCTCTCCAAAGGCGGCCCTGCCCCTGTGGAATACGCCCTGCGCCTGGGGGCCGGTTTTGGCTCGCAAATCGCTATGGCCCTCTTCCGCAAGATTCCCGCCCCCCACGGGCGAAAAGACCCCCGCCGCTATCAGGATTGGCTGAAAGCCGTTTCCGGCACAGCCCACCCGGAGACCGAGGTTGTGCAGCACACCCTACGCATCCGCCATGCCGGCCCACCCGCCCAAAAGCCGCTGCCGTCCGTCTGGCGCCCTGGGGTTGTCCCCACGGCCTGGGCCGAAGCCCCCGCTCCTGCTGCTGTCATGGTCGAGGAACCCCCCGCACAGCCGGAAATCAACGCGCAGCCCCTGCCCGTCCCCACAGCTCCAGCCCCAACCTCAACGCCGGATACAGCCGCTGTGCTTGCCTTCATCACCCAGCAGGTCAGCGAGAAAACTGGCTACCCGGCCGAAATGCTCGACCCCGATCTGGATCTGGAAGCTGATTTGGGCATTGACACCGTCAAACAGGCTGAACTCTTCGCCGCCGTGCGCACGCATTACAATATCCCCCGCCGCGAGGATTTGCGCCTTTCGGATTACAACACCCTCGCGCGCGTGGCGGGTTTTGTCACCAGCGCGCTTGGTCAGCCTCAGCAGTCCTCCCAGCCTGCATCTCCCCTGGAAACACCGCCCACGCAGGCAGAACCCCAGCGTTCCCAGTCCGAATCCCCCCTGGAAACCCAATCCTCAGCGCCCCAGGCCGATGCGGTCACAGCCTTCATCACCCAACTGGTCAGCGAGAAGACGGGCTACCCGCCCGAAATGCTCGACCCCGATCTGGATCTGGAGGCCGACCTGGGCATTGACACGGTCAAGCAGGCCGAGCTGTTCGCCGCCGTACGCACGCATTACAACATCCCCCGCCGTGAGGATCTGCGTCTCTCCGATTACAACACCCTGGAGAAAGTCCAGCGCTTTGTCCTCGATCAGCAGGCCGTCCCTGCCGCCGCGCAAGCCGAGCCCGAGGCCGCGCCTGCTGCGCCCGCCGAACCCTCCGGCGCGCCCATTCTGCGCCGTGTGCCGCGGGCTGTGCTGCGCCCGCGACTGGCCGTGTGCGCCCCCACCGGCGTCCCCTGGGGCGCGGGGGTGCGCGTGCTCATCCTGGGCGCGCCCAAAGTCGCCGCAGCCCTCCAGCGCCGTCTGGAAGCCCAACAGCTCCACCCCTTCCTCATCCCCAGCGGCCCGGCTGCCCAGGTGCAGGCCGCCCTCACCCAGGCGCTGGAAAGCGGTCCCATTCAGGGCGTCTTCTGCCTGAGTGGGTTAGAACCTGAACCCGACGTGTTGGAATCGCCTTCCGGCGCATGGTACGCGGCGGTGGAAGAGCGCATCTTAGCCCTGGCCGCCGTCATGCGCGCCCTGCCGCCCACCGCCTTCCTGCTCACCGCCACGCGCATGGGCAGCCTAGGGGGCTATGGGGCCTCCTCCCCTGCTGCTCCGGGCGGCGGAACGCTGAGCGGATTCACCAAGTCACTGGCCTGGGAGCGGCCGACCGCTCTCATCAAAACCGTGGACTTCCCCAAGAATGCTCGCCCCGCCTGGATGGCCGAACGCCTCACCGCTGAGTGCCTCGCCGACCCCGGCGCGGTGGAAATCGCCTGGCAGGACGGACAGCGCTTCACCTTCTCGTTGATCGAAGCCCCTGCCGCCAGCCCCACCCTCGATCTGGGGCCAGAACCCGTGTTCCTCATCAGCGGCGGAACCGCGGGCATCGTCCTGCCTATTCTGCGCGACCTGGCCATCCGCGTCCGCGGGCGTTTCTATTTGGTGGGCAGCCGTCCTTTGCCCGCTGAAAACGACCCCGACCTGCTCCTGCTCCAGTCAGACCGCAGCCAGCTGCTGCGCCAATGGCACGCTCAGGCGGCCAGCCAGGGGCAGCGCCTGGCGCCTGCCGTCCTGGAGGCCCGTCTGGCCGCTCTGGAGCGCTCCGCAGCCGCCCTGCGCGAAATTCAACAACTGCAATCCCGCGGCGCACAGGTCACCTACCTGTCCTGCGACCTCACCGATCCCGACCAAATCGCCGCGTTGGTTGAGCAGGTGCAGCAGCGCGAGGCGCAGGTGGATGTGTTCATCCACGCCGCCGGAACCGAGCGCAGCCGCAAGCTTGAATCCAAGCCCGACTCCGAAATTCAGCAGGTTCTGGCGGTCAAATTGGGCGGTTTCACCGGCCTGCTGCGCGCTCTGCAAGGCGCCAACCGCTGGCCCAAAGCGGTGGTCAGTTTCAGCTCCATCGCCGGGCGCTTTGGCAACGCCGGTCAAACCGACTATGCCGCCGCCAATGACGGCTTGGCCCGCCTCGGCGCCCACCTGCAGGGCCGCTTCCCCGCCGCCCGCTGGATCACCATGGATTGGGGGGCCTGGGCCGAGGTCGGCATGGCCAGCCGCGGCAATCTCCCCAAATTAATGGAAAAAGCCGGCATCGAAATGCTCCAGCCCGTTGCTGCCGCGCCCCTGGTCTATCGTGAGATCACCTCCGGAGGAGGCGAAGTCATCCTGGCGGGTGCATTGGGCCAATTAGCCTCACCGCGCGCCGCCCTGGAAAGCCTGGATCTGGAAAAAGCCAATCACGCCCTCACCGCCGGACAGCCCATTCACGTCATGCTCAGCCGGGCCGCCGGTATGGATCTGCACCAAGGGCTGCGGCTGGAGGCTGAACTGGACCCCAACCAGGAGCCTTTCCTCAAAGATCACGCCCTCAACGGCGTCCCCCTGCTCCCCGGCGTGATGGGCATCGAAGGCTTCGCCACCGCCGCCCGCCATGTGGCCACCTGCCTCGGTTCCGAGCAGGGCGAATTCCGCGTGGCCGGACTGGAGGACATCGAATTTCTCACACCCCTCAAGTTTTACCGCGGTGAAAAACGGCGCATCACCTGGAAAGCCCAGGTCTTCCACGAGAAAGCCGGGCTAGAAGCCCAGGTCAGCCTGCATTCCACCTTAGCCCTGCGCAGCCGCCAACCAGAGGTCGTGGAGCATTTCAAAGCCCGGGTGCATTTGCAGCCGCTGGGTCAGTCCCTGGCCGCCCCCACCATCCAGCCGCCCCATTGGAACGGCGCGCCGAAAATCTGTGCGGATGATATCTACCGCCTGTATTTCCACGGCCCGGCCTTTCAGGTCCTGGATTGCGTGCAGTCCAGCGAGGGAGCCGTCCTGGGCCGCCTGCGCGCCGACCTGCCCGCTTTCACCTATGCGCAGCAGCCCCTGGAAACTGCCCCCATTTTGGTAGAGCTGTGCCTGCAAACCGCGGGCATTTACGAGGTCGGCCTCACCGGCAGCCTCAGCCTGCCCAGCGCCATCGGCCGGCTCAAGGTGTACCCCCAGCCCGAAGCCGCCGTATCCCCCCTGTTTGCCCGGGTCGTCCCCAGCCGGCTTCCAGACGGCGGCCTGTCGTTCCGGGCCTGGGTCACAGATCCGGCCGGGCGCGTTTTCCTGGAAATGGACGGCTACCGCACATCATCCCTGCCCTATTCCGTTTCCGCCGATTTGCTCGCTCCGCTGCAAGCCGTCATCCAGCAGTCTTCCGGGTCGCAGCCGTGATCCCCTGGATTTTTCTCAGAGCCGGAGAATACCCCTCCGGCTCTGAGCTTCTTGCGCTTGCCCCGTCTTTTCTCAGCCCGCCGGAGATGGCCTACCTGGGGACGCTGCGCTTTCCCCGCCGGCGGGAGGATTGGCTGGCAGGGCGCTGGGCCAGCAAACGCCTTCTG
>DAIOUB010000119.1:0-2563 GCA_036751735.1 Levilinea sp.
GGTGGTGGGGGTGAGGGATTGGGTGGGGGTGAAGGTCCACGTGGCGGCCTGAGCCACGGCGCCGGTGAGGCCGGTGACGCGCGAGGTGCGGAATTTTTCCACGATGCCTTCGCGTTCGGAGGTCAGCAGCAGGGTGGGCCACCAGGAGCTGAGGAAGGGGGTGATGAGGGTGTGGCGGTACGTGAGGACGATGCGCACGCGGTCGCCAGGGCCGCCGGCGTCGTCCACATAGCGGACGATGGTGTTGCCGTCTTCATCTACCAGTTCGCAGTAGACCGGATAGCGGTGCAGTTCTTGTTCAGCCGCCGGCAGCGGGTTGGGGGCGTAGGGGTTCAGGTAGAAGGCATTGCTGTTAAAGCGGAAGCCGCCGCCGTCGTCGCTGAAGGGGTTGTAATCGTCAATGGTGAAAACGCGGTTAGAGCAGGAGGAAATGGCGAAATAGCCGGGCTCGCTGGGGTCGCCGCGGAAATCGGTGCAGGGCACGGTGTTGCCGGAGCCGTCGGTGCAGGTCTTGGTGGCATCGTAAGCCCCGTCCAAAAAGCCCAGGTAATCGCCGGAAACAGCGGTGTCGGGGCTCCAGGCGATGCCGGTGGCGCCGGAGATGGTGGCGTCGCGCATGGAGGGCAGGCGTGCCCAGTCAATGAGACGGTTGGTCAGCTCTTCCGAGTGGGGCACATCCTGCCCGGCCTGGGCATGACCGGCGGGGTATTTATCCGGCACTTTGCAATCCAGGTTGCCGTCCAGACCGTCCTCCGGTTCCAGCCCCAGGGCCGCGGCGGCCTCGTTGCAGTATTCGGGGTTGTAACTGCCGGTCACGGCGTAGCGCACGCCAAAGCGGGCACCGTTTTCCAGAGCCAGCCAGGCCTGAAGCAGGCGGCCAAACTCGATGGTGCCGAAGGTGAGCAGGAGCAAAACCGGCAGGGCCAGGGCAAATTCCACCATACCCTGTGCTGGGCGGGAGCGGTAGCGGTTTTGCAGCTTGAGAAAGGCTTTTTGAATTGGGGGCATATGACCCTCCCTCTTAGTCCGTGATCCGGGTGTAAATACGGCTGGCGATATCTTCGAAGATCTCTTGCAGCTCGTAGCTGGTATCGGCAAAGTAATACTGCCCGCAGTCGCGGGTGGGGTTGGCGGCAAAGGGGGCGCAGGGGTCGGTGGTGCGGTCGCCGTCATCGCCCACGGCGGCCAGGTAGCGCAGCAGGTCTGCGCCGCTGCTGGCCGCGCCCAGACCGATGGTGTAGATGGCGATGTCGTTGCCCGCCGGTTCCGTCAAATTCTCAGAGCGGGTCAGGGCGGCTTCATCGGTCATATCCAGGGCGAAGTCGTACACACTGTAGCGTTTTTGCAGGGTGTTGGGCGTCCAGGTGTCGCCGATCCAGGTGGTATCGGGCGGGCAGGTTTCTTCTTCGTGATCCACACAGTAGCGGGTGGATTTGAAGTTGTCCTGGCAGGCGGAACACCAGTAGCCGTCATTGGCAGAGCCGTCTTCGGCGCCGACGCCGAAGTCTTTGACGCAGGGGCCGAACAGGCGGCCGGTGCAGAAGCCCATGGGGAACCAGGAGGGGATAACATCCTCGCCGTTCAGCTCACCCGCGTTGACATGCGTGTCGGAGAGGTTGACGGCTCCATCCGAGAGCAGCACCATGACCCACACCGAGCTGGGCCGGCCGGTCTGGCGCAGCACATTGGCGGCCACGCGCATGCCGCAGCCGGTGCAGGTGGAGAGGGGCGAAAGGGTGACAGACAGCGCTCCCGCGCCGTCGGGGTCGTTGGCCGTCAGCCAGGCTCCCGAGGTGTCGTGATCGTACTGGGTCCATTTGCCGTTGCGGTCCCAGTCGTAGGCGTCCAGCTTATCATCACGGTCGCAGGGCACGCCGCCCCAGCCAAAGGGGTCGGGGGCGCCTTCGCCGCCGGGAATGAGGGCCGGGTTGCCGGTTTGCCACCAACGGTCGTCCAGATAATGTTCTTCGGGCGGGCCAAATTCGGTGCCGTCGTTGGCGGTGAAGGTGGGGCACGTGTAGCCCACCACGGCGGGGTTATCATAGTCCGCGCCGTCCCCGTCGCGGTCTTCAGGGTTCGAAAGGTTCACGCGGCCGGGGTTTTTCCAGGTGTCCCACAGGCGGTTGTAGGGCGGGTCGTCGTGCAGGGCGATGGCGCCGATGGCTTGCTTGACGGCGGCCATGTCGTAGGTGTCGGCGATGGGAACCTGGTAGGCGACCTGGTCAAAAGTGACCACAGACACGCTGTCGTAGCCGTCGTAGAGGGTATCCACCAGCTTGATGGCGGCCTTTTTCGCCTGGATCAGCGGGGCGCAGTTGCCCACGATGGGGATGGCAGCCGTGGCGGCGTTATCGTCATCATCGTAGGTTTCGGTGTTGGCGTTGCAGCCGGCGGGGTTAAAGTCGTTGACGATATAGCCGGGGGTCTCAACCCCCATCGATTCGGAGATGTCCAGCACGATCAGCAGGTCAATGGGAGCGGCTTCGGAGATGGCGTTGGTGGAAAGATCCACGGATTGAAAGCCGAGCAGGGAGAGGAAGTAGAAGGGGGCCTTCATGCTGGC
>DAIOUB010000119.1:2663-4332 GCA_036751735.1 Levilinea sp.
GAGGCCGCGTCCACGGCGCGCTTGAGCTGGCCGTAGGTCACGTAGATGGCGCCGGCGTCCACGGCCAGGCCGATGAAGAAGATGAGGGCCAGCAGAGAAACCGCAAACACGACCAGCACCTGGGCGCGGTCGCTGCGTTCAGAAAGGCGGCGGATGAGCGGGCTAGGGCCGCGGCGTGGGGGTCGGCGCAGCCGAAGGGAGCGGCATAAGCGTGTAAGCATGAATCCTCACCGGGTTAGGAACGAATTCGGTGACCACGGGCAAAGCCAGCACCTGGTCATAACAATAATAAAACTCTACGGCGACGTAGCCTTTATTGCCGCGGGCCAGGGGACCGCGCGACAGGGCGTCGTTGACCACGTTGTAATCCACATGGGGGGTGGTGCGGGTCAGATTGCCCTGGCAGTCATATTTCCAGTTGTTGTTGTGGGCGGTGTCGCTGTCGTTGTCGGAGTAGGCCCAATAGCCGTTGCGTTCCACGCCGTTATCGGCCTGGCCGTCTGGCTGAGGCCAGGTGTTGGAGACGATGTGGCCTGTGCCGCGGAATTCGATGGTGTAAACCGAGATGACGATATCATCCGTGGCGGGGTTGAAGCGCACATACGAGTTGACACCGTTGCACCAGGGGTCGTTGGGGCCGGTGCAGTTGGGGGAACCCTGAGGCGGCGAGAAGATGCAGGAGGTCTGGTAGTAAAAATGGAAGGGGGGCTCCACCTCGATGGTGCTGCCGTGCCCGTCGTCCATTTTCACCTTGGGGCGGCAGTCTGCGCTGGGCAGATAGCCTAAGACTTCGTAGTCGCGCAAGGATGCAAAGCGGGCGGCCTCGCGGGTCATATCCAGAATGTCGAGGTAGCGCCCGATGAAGATGACCACTTCCATCATGCCCAGGAGCATCAAGATGAGCACAGGGATGATCAACGCCAGCTCGACGAACGACTGCGCGCGCGCGGCGCGTTGGGCTGGCGGCCCCGCGGGGGGGCGAAGACGGCTTGTGAAAGATGAAAAAAGATTAAACTTCTTCATGGTTAGAATTTACAACAGGGGCAGATAAAAGTCAATTGATCGGCGGTAAACGGGGGCAAACTGTCAGGTCAACGCGACTCTTTTGTAACCAAATTTAGACAATGCTGCGGGGTGCAAAAACTGCGGTTAACCGCAAAAATCTGCGGGTTTTCACAGCTTGTAACGGGCCGAAAAAAGGAGATACTGGAAGCATAAATAGAACATAATTTCTGAATAAAACATGACCCGAACCCCCTCTTCCTCCCCCAGCCGCCGGCGCGGCCCCAACCCCGCGCCCAACCCAACCGCCGGACTGAGCGCTGAGATCGAACAGCTGCGGCAGTTGATTCAACGCGCCCTGGCGGAGGCGGACAACGACGCTGACCCGCGCGAGCTGCTTCAGCGGCTGAACGCGATCAGCCTGGCGATTCAGCGTTTGGGGAATTTGCTGCAGGTGGAGCGGAAGCTGCGCCCGGAGGAAGATGAATCTTCGGCGCTGCAGCGGGCCATCAGTCAGGCCCTGGATGAAATCCGCGGAGAACTGCGGCAGCGGTAGTCCGCAGCGCGTCCGCGCAGGCGGGCGGCGGAAGGCCGGACGGCAGCGTCCCTGACACAGGGCAAAACGCTGGGCGGTCCACGGAACGAGCGAAAAGCGGCAGCGGGCGCA
>DAIOUB010000119.1:4432-9341 GCA_036751735.1 Levilinea sp.
TGGCGGCGCTGCTGCGTTCGTTTCTATCGGGCGCGCCGTGATTTGGCTGCGCGCGGGCAGGACGCGGAATGGGAACAGCGGCTGGCGGAGGGTCTGCGCGACCCGTGCTGGTGCGCGCTGGCGCTGGGCGGGGTGCGGCTGCGCAGTTACCAGGCCCAGGTGGCGCGGGCGGTGGTGCGTTCGGTGTTTGAGGGACGGGGTCTTTCGTTGGTGGTCATGTTCCCGCGCCAGTCGGGGAAAAACGAGGTGCAGGCGCAGATTGAGGCCTATTTACTGATGGTGCTCTCGGACCGGCCCAGCGAGCTGGTGAAGGTTTCGCCCACGCTGCGCCCCCAGGCGCTGACGGCCATGCGTCGCCTGGAGCGGGCTTTGGAGGCCAACGCGCGCCTGCGCGGGCGTTGGCGGCGGGAGCCGGGCGGGGTGTACCGCGTGGGGCAGGCGCGCATGACTTTCCTTTCGGGCGCGCCCACCAGCCACATCGTGGGGGCCACCGCCAGCACTCTGCTGGAGGTGGATGAGGCCCAGGGGGTCTCCATCGAGAAATTCGACCGTGAGATTGCTCCCATGGCAGCTTCCACCCAGGCCACGCGCGTGTTTTGGGGCACAGCCTGGACCAGCCAGACGCTTTTGGCGCGGGAACTGCGCACGGCGCGGGCCTTGGAAGCGCAAGACCAGCAGCGGCGCGCCTTTGTGGTGGACGGCGAGACGGTGGCGCGCGAGGTGCCGCGCTACGGAGCCTTTTTGCAGGAGCAAATCCGCCGCCTGGGGCGGGATCACCCCGTGGTGCGCACCCAGTATTACTGCGAAGAGCTGGATGCGGAGAGCGGCATGTTCCCGGCGCAGCGCGTGGGGATGATGCGCGGGGAGCACGCGGCCCTGGAGGCCCCGCGCGCCGGGGAGCTCTACGCCTTTTTGCTGGATGTGGGCGGCGAGGAGGAACAGCCCAACCCGCTGGAAGGCGCGGGGGCGGCGGGCGGGCGGCGCGACAGCACGGCGTTGAGCGTGGTGCGCGTGAACCCCGAAAGCTGCGCCGACCCCGGGGTGCGCGCCCCGCGCTACGAACTGGTGCGGCGGCAGGTGTGGACGGGGGCGGCCCACACGGAGCTGTTCGCGGCTTTGGCGGGCCTGGCCGGGCTGTGGCAGCCGCGCTGGTGGGTGGTGGACGCCACCGGCGTGGGGGCGGGGCTGGCTTCTTTTTTGGAAAAAGCCTTTGCGGGGCGGGTGGTGCGCTTTGTGTTCACGGCGGCCAGCAAAAGCCGCCTGGGCTGGCAGTTTTTGGCCCTGGTGGATACCGGCCGCTGGCGCGAACCGGCCTTGCTGACCCCTCAGCAGACCGCCTGGCAGGAGCTGTTCTTCCGACAGCTCAGCCTGGTGCAGTATCAGGCCCTGGACGGCCCCGGTCGGATGCTGCGCTGGGGCGTGCCGGACGGCAGCCGCGACCCGCACAGCGGCCAGACCGCCCACGACGACCTGGTGCTTTCGGCGGCGTTGGCGGCGGTGCTGGATGAACGCCCGTGGACGCCCGCGGGTGAGACCTTGATTGTGCCGGGGGTGGATCCCCTAAAGGAGATGGACGATGGCTTTTGATTGGCTGCAAAAACGCTTTTCCCGCCGCCGGGCGCAGCTGCGGCGCGCCGAGGAGGACAACACGCTGACGGTCGGGGCCAGCACGCTGTGGGCGCACAGTGAAGGCCCGCGCGACCGCTGGCCCAACGACCGCGGGCAGATGCTGGCGGACGCGCTGGAGGCCTGGCGGGTGAACCCGCTGGCGCGGCGCATGGTGGGGCTGACCACCCAATACGTGACCGGTTCGGGCATTCAGGTGCGCTGTGCCCACGCGCCCACCCAGGATTTCCTGCGCTTCTTTTGGGAACACCCGCTCAACCGCATGGCCGTGCGCACGGCGGAATGGTGCGACGAGCTGACGCGCACGGGCAACCTGTTTGTGCTGGTGTCCAGCGACGCGGCCGGGATGAGCTATGTGCGCGCGGTGCCGGCGGATCAGATCGAGCGCATTCAAAGCGCGGAAAACGATGTGGAGCAGGAACTGGCTTTTTGGCCGCGGGCCACGTTGGATCAGCCCGATCCTCAGCCGTGGATGGGGCGCGGGGCGGATCAACCGGCGGTCATGCTGCATTACGCCATCAACCGGCCGGCGGGGGCGCAGTGGGGCGAGAGCGATTTGGGGCCGGTGCTGCGCTGGCTGTCGCGCTATGGGAACTGGCTGGAAGACCGCGCCCGCCTGAACCGCTTTCGCAACGCCTTTTTGTACGTGGTGCGCACCCGCTTCAGTCAGCCGCTGGAACGCAGCGCCCGCCAGCAGGCGCTGAACGCCAACCCGCCGGGGGCGGGGGCCATTTTGGTGACGGACGAGAACGAAGAGTGGAGCGTGCTGGCCCCCAAGCTGGAAAGCGCGGACGCCAACACGGACGGGCTGGCGCTGAAGAAGATGATCGCGGCCGGGGCGGGGCTTCCGCTGCATTTTTTGGCCGAGCCGGAAAGCAGCACGCGCACCACCGCCGAGGCGGCCGGGGGGCCGACCTACCGCCACTTTGAGCAGCGCCAGCGCTTTTTCCTGTGGATGCTGGGGGATGTGCTGCGTTTTGCGGTGGGGCGGCGGGCGGCCGTGGACCGGCAGCTTGACCCCGGGGCGGAGATTCAGGTGCTGGGCAGCGACATTTCGGCGCGCGACAACGTGTCTTTGGGGTTGGCGGCGGTCAACGCCCTGAACGCCCTGTGCGAGCTGCGCGACCGGCAGTTGATTGACGACGCCGAGCTGCTGCGGCTGACCTATAAGTTTGCAGGGGAGAGCGTGGATGTGGAGCAAATGTTGGCGCGCGGGCGCAGCGCGGGAGGCGGCCCCGGCAGCCGCCCCACGCCGGCGCGCAAACCCATTTCCACGCTGGATTTGGAGAACGGCGAGACCAAGACGTGAAAGGAGGCAAATGAATCGGGAACATCGAGTGCGGTTGGCCGCTGCGGCGGCGATCCCAGAAGGGGAGGCCGGGCAGGGCTTTGACATCCTGGCCATCACCGCGGGGACGGGTAACGGCTGGCAGTTTCCGGCGGGGGTGCTGGAGGAATCCCTGCCGTGCTGGGAGGGGGTGGGCTGTTTTGTGGATCACCACCCCTGGGGCGGGTCGGTGCGCGACCTGGCGGGGGTGTGCCGCCAGCCGACGTGGGATGCCCAGGCCCAGGGGGTGCGGCTGAGCCTGCGGGCGATGGGCCCCAGCGGACCGCTGCTGGCGGCTGTGGGGCGCGAGATGCTCACGGCGGCGGGTGGGCCGCTGCGGGTGGGCTTTTCGGCGGATGTGCTCTTTCAGGCTCAGGGAAAGCGCGTGGAAAAGATCGTGAAGGTGCTGTCGGTGGATTTGGTGGTGGACCCGGCGCGCGGCGGCCGGTTTGTGCGCGAATGGAATCAAAACCACAGAGGAGAAACGATGAACGAAGCATTTGAGAGCGAAGGAAACCCCACCCCGCAGGCCGAGACCGGCGCGGAAGGGGCGCTGTGCGCGGCGCTGCTGGAGGCCAGTTTGCAGGCCAGCCGGCTGCCCCCCGCGGCGGCGGAACAGGTGCGGCGGCAGTTCGCCGGGCAGGTGTTTGCGCCGGACGCGCTGCAGAAGTCGCTGGAGGAGGCCCGCCAACTGGTGAGCGCCCTGACCGGCGGGCTGAGCGTGCAGGGGCCGGGGCGGGTGAGCGGCGTGTTCAGCAGTGAAGACCAATTGCAGGCGGCCGTGGACGATCTGCTGGGGGCCCCGCGCGAGGCGGGCATGCAGGGGCTGCGCGCCGCGCGGTTGAGCGGCATCCGCGAGCTGTACCTGCTGCTGACCGGCGACGAAGACCTGCACGGGGGCTATGACCCTCAGCGCGTGCGGCTGGCCACCACGGCCGATTTTTCCGGCCTGGTGAAAAACGCCCTGAACAAGGTCATCGCCAACCGCTGGGAAGAGCTGGGTCGAGCGGGCTACGACTGGTGGCAGAGGGTGGCCTGGGTGGAGCATTTTAACAGCCTGCAGGCCGTCACCGGCACGCTGATGGGAACGGTAGGCAGCCTGCCGCAGGTGGAAGAGGGCGACCCCTACACCGAGCTGCAAGTGGGCGACAGCGCCGAGACGACCCAATTCATGAAGTTTGGCGGCTACATCCCCCTGACGCTGGAATTGATTGACCGCGACGAGACGCGCAAGCTGCGGGCTTACCCGCGGGAACTGGCCGCGGCCGGGCTGCGCAAGATCAGCGAGCTGGTGGCGGCGGTCTTCACCGCCAACAGCGGGGTGGGGCCGACGATGAGCGACAGCGGGGCTCTGTTTAACGCCACGGCGGTGGCCACGGCGGGCGGGCACGCCAATTTGAGCACCACGGCCCTTTCGGCGGCGGCCTGGGATCAGGTGTGCCGCAGTGTATACGAGCAGCCCATGCTGGTGAAGAACAGCGACACCCTGCGTGCCGCCGGGCCGCAGATGGGCGTTAACCCGCGCTATCTGCTGGTGCCGCGCGCCTTGCAGTTGACCGCCAAGAAGATCCTGTACCCCATGCTGGAAAACGCGGCCAACATCACCAGCGAGAACCAGCAGCAGGGCCAGCCGGGGGATGTGATCACCGTGCCGGAGTGGACGGACGCCACCAATTGGGCCGCGGCCTGCGACCCGCGCGTGGTGCCGGCCATTTTTGTGGGCGAGCGCTTTGGGCTGATGCCGGAGGTGTTCCTGGCGGGCAGCGAAACCAGCCCGGCGGTTTTTACCCACGATGAGCACCGCCTGAAGGTGCGCCATTTCCTGGCGGTGTGGGTGAATGACTACCGCCCGCTGCACAAGTGCAATGTGGCCGGGTAGGCGGGCAGAAGTTAATAAAAGAAAGGAGCAGCGCAGATGGACTTTGAGAGCTTGTTGGGCCTGTTGACCTCGCTGAG
>DAIOUB010000120.1:0-9292 GCA_036751735.1 Levilinea sp.
TCCGGCTCGGAGACGATCTCCAGCAGGGAAATGCCCGCGCGGTTCAGGTCCACCAGAGAATAGCTCTCGCCGTCGCGGGTGACGTGGGTGAGCTTGCCGGTGTCTTCTTCCAGGTGCACCCGCCGCACGCGGATGGCGCGCTCGCCCTGGCTGGTGGTGATCCACAGCTGCCCGTGCTGGGCCAGCGGATATTCATACTGCGATATTTGATAGCCTTTGGGCAGGTCGGGATAGAAATAGTTCTTGCGGTCAAACAGGCTGGTGCGCGCCACTTCACATTCCAGCGCCAGCGCCACCCGCAGGCCGTATTCCACCGCCTGGCGGTTGACCACCGGCAGCACGCCGGGCATGCCCGCGCACACCGGGCAGACAGCGACGTTGGCTTCCACCTGGGTGGTATCCACCACTGGGCAGGCACAGAACATCTTGGAGCGCGTCTGCATTTCGGCATGAACTTCCAGACCAATGACCGCTTCGTATTCCATCAGGTTCGTTATCCGTCCTTCCCCGCGAAATGACCGCAAAAGCGCAGTCTGCCCCTGATTTTACCATAGGCAACCCCGCGCGGCGGGGAAAGTTCAGGGCGGGGCGCGCCGTTTTTGACGATAGAAATGTGCCCGAAAATATGACCCGAATATGCCCAGGCGCTCTGCGCCGGACGGGGGGCGCAGCGTACAATAAAACCAACCAGTCGGTATGTTAACACCCTCGGAGGAGCCATGCAAGAACGCAGCGAAGAGACCCGCACCCGCATCCTGACTGCGGCGGTGGATCAGTTTTCCAAATTTGGCTATGACGCCGCCAGCGTTTCAAATTTGTGCGCCGCGGCGGGGGTCAGCAAAGGCGCGTTTTACCACCACTTCCCCAGCAAACAATCCGTTTTTCTGGAGCTGCTGAACCAGTGGCTGGCGCAAATCGAAGCCCAGTTTGCCCGCTTCTTTGAAGAAGCGCCGGATATCCCCACCCTGCTGCTGTGGATGGCCGATTTAACCCCCGCCGTGTTCGCCGATGCGGCCGGGCGGCTGCCCATCATTTTGGAATTTTGGAATCAGGCCCGCAAAGACCCGGCGGTGTGGGCGGCGGCGATGGCCCCCTATGACCGTTTTGTGAGAATTTTTGCGGAGATCATCGCCCAGGGCATCGAAGAAGGCCACCTGCGCCCAGTGGACCCCCAGACGGCGGCCCATACCCTGATGAGCCTGGCGGTGGGGATGCTGCTGCAAAGTGTGCTGAACCCCGAAGGCGCCGATTGGGCAGCGGCCACGCGCCAATCCATTCAGTTCTTCATGGACGGCATCCGAAGGAGTGAGGCAGGATGAACCTGGTAACCGGAGCGACGGGACATATTGGCAATACCCTGGTGCGCGCACTGCGCGCGCGGGACCTGCCGGTGCGGGCCATGATCCTCCCCAATGAAGACCGCACCCCCCTGGAAAATTTGGATGTGGAGGTGGTGGAAGGCAACGTGCTGCACCCGCAGGAGCTGGTGCGGGCCGTGCAGGGCGTGGATACGGTCTACCACCTGGCGGCGATGGTCTCCATTTTGCCGGGGCAAAACGAGATGATGCGGCGGGTGAACGTGGAAGGCACGCGCAACGTCATCGCCGCGGCGCGGGCGGCGGGGGTGCGGCGACTGGTGTACACCAGTTCCATCCACGCCATTCTGCGCGCCCCCCACGGCACGCCCATTGACGAAAGCCTGCCCTTCGACCCCCAGAACCCGGCGGGGGAATACGACCGCACCAAAGCCCAGGCCAGCCTGGCGGTGCTGCAGGCCGCCCAAGACGGGCTGGATGCGGTCATCGTCTGCCCCACCGGCGTGGTCGGCCCGGGGGATTACCGCTGGTCAGAGATGGGCCATTTGATCTTCTCATGGATGAAGCGCGGCCTGCATGTGATTGTGGACGGGCATTTTGACTTCGTGGACGTGCGCGACGTGGCCGAAGGGCACATTTTGGCGGCCCAGCACGGGCTGCGCGGCCAGACCTACATCCTGGGCGGCGAAAATATCACCCTGGACTCCATGCTGCGCATCGTCCAGGAGGCCGCCGGCATTCACAGCCCGCGGCTCAAGATCCCCTTTGGCCTGGCGATGGCAGCCGCGCATTTGACCCCCTGGTATTACCGCCTGACGCACACCCGCCCGCGCTTTACGCCTTATTCGCTGGAGACGGTGCAGAGCAATTCACAAATCAGCAGCCTGCGCGCCCGCAGCGAGCTGGGCTTTGCCCCGCGCAGCCTGCGCGATTCCCTGGCCGATACGGTACAGTGGTGGCGGCAAAACGCCGGTCGTCTGCGCTCTCTGGCCGCCCTGGGGCGTATGTGAACCGGCAAAATCATTGGGAAGGCAAACTGGCGCTGGTGACGGGGGCTTCCAGCGGCATTGGAGCCGCCATCGCCCGCCGACTGGCACGGGGCGGGCTGCGCGTGGCGTTGACGGCTCGCCGGGCCGAGCGGCTGGAGGCCCTGGCCGCGGAGATCATCCAGGCAGGCGGGCAGGCCGCCGCCTTTCCGGCAGATCTCAGCAGCCCCGCGCAGCGCGAGGCGCTGTGGGCGCAGGTGAACGCCCGCTGGGGCGCGCCGGATGTGCTGGTGAACAACGCCGGTTTGGGCTGGTACGGCTGGTTTACGCACATGCCCGCCGAGACCGCCCGCGAACTGCTGGCGGTGAATGTGGAGGCAGCGGTGGATTTGACCCGGCGCGCCCTGCCCGACATGCTGGCGCGGCGCAGCGGCGCGGTGATCAACATCAGCTCGGTGGCGGGCAGTCTGCCCATGCAGGGCATCGCCCTCTACGGCGCCAGCAAAGCCTTTCTGGACAGCTATTCCACCTCGCTACACCGCGAACTGCGCGGCAGCGGCGTGCAGGTCAGCGTGCTGCGCCCGGGGCCGGTGCGCAGTGAATTCTACCCCCAGGCAGCCCAGCGCTCCGGGGGCAGCCCAGTGCCCGCGGAGCGCTTTGCGGTTTCCTGTGAACAGGTGGCCGAGAGCCTGTGGCGGCTGCTGCACCGCCCGCGCCGGGTGGTGTATGTTCCCGCGGTGCTGCGCGCGGCCCCCTGGCTGGAGATCAGTTTTGGCTGGCTGATAGACCGGCTGGGGCCGCTGCTGCTGCGGCGCACGGCCCAACCCTCGCCGCGGATCTCACCACACGCGCACTAGTTGAGGGTTATCGCAGGGCTGGCGCCCCACCTTGGCCATATCCACCCACTCACCGTGTACCTTCACGCGCACCACATCGGCGGTGAAATCGGTGACGGTGGGGCCGTGGTTGTCGAACAGCGAAGAACCCACGGCGTAAATATCCACCGGCACGTTCAGTTTTTCAAAGCGGCGGATTTTTTCGGGGTTAAACCCGCCCGAAACGACGATCTTGACCGCCTGACAGTACTTGCGGGCACGCTCCTTCCAATGCTGGGGCAGGTCCCAGCTTTCCCAGGCGGTATCCAGGGCCTGGCGCACCACAAACACCAGGCGCGGGTTCACGCCCAGGTCGAGGGCGGGGTCGCCCAGCGGCGTCACCGAACGGTCGCGCAGGGTGCCGCCCGTGTCCAGCCGCACCCCATACAGGCGGTAGCGCTCGGCCTCTTCGGTCTGCCCGCTGTCCATCAGCGCGCGGAAACGGTCGAACATGCCGCGGCAGACGGTGAGCGAATCGGCCACGCAGTCGTTGTTAAAATCCACCAGAGCGATGCGCGGGATGCTGGTGGGCAACACGCGCGAGAAGGCCAGCATGGCTTCGCAGGTGTCGCCCAGGTAGCAGGCGATGGCCGCGTGCGCCACAGTGCCGCCGCCCGCCCCGCCCCACCAGTCGCCCTGCGCATCCGTGGACACAAACGGGCCGAGCACACCCGCAAAATCCATGTTAAAGCGCTGCACGGCGATGTTATAGGCGTAGCCGTCGGCGGCCTGCACCTCGTGCAGGTCAAAGCGCGCCGGGAAGAACAGCATGGGCTTGCCGCGCGAAGCCTGCAGGGCCTCGTACACATTGGTGGCCACGCGGCTGGCGCGGGTCAGAATCCCCAACGTGGGCGTTTCCAGCATGGCAAAATCGCGGTAGCGCCCGCGCACGCGCAGCACAGGCTGAATGCTGCGCGGGTCGCCGTCGTAGGTCACGGTGTCGCCGTCCTGCACGGCCCACACCTGCATCTGGTCGGAAGTATCGGTAAAGGTGTCGCCCTGCCAGGCGCCGGTGCAGTGGCGCAGCATGGCCAGGGCCTTGTCCACGCCCACCACCAGGGTTTTGCCGGGGCGGCGTGTGAACCACTGCATTTCCACTTCCAGGTCGCCGCTGCAAATCCCATCCGGAGAAATTTCGGGGGGCAGGCGGTGGCCGGTGCCGGTGTACATCTCGCCGCGTTCCGCCAGGGTGGTCAGCATGGCGGCGATGTTGGTGAAATATTTATCGGTGTACCACCCGCGCCGCATCCGTTCAATATCCAGCTTGAAGGTGCTGTTCGTCAGGCGTTTTCCGTCAAAGATGCTCATTTTGGCTCCTTGTGTGCCGCAATTGGTGTAATTTATACACTATTATAGACCTTTTCCTGGGCTTGTCAACCCCCCATCGGCCCATTTTGACTCAATAAAAAACCGCCTGGGGTCAGGCGGTTCATCAGTGACGGCGAATACGGCTCAGGGCGCGGTTTGGTTCGAGAGGAAAAGCCCCAAACCGGCGTTGACCACAAATAACGACAGCGCCAGAATGATGCTGAAATCAAAGCCCATTTCCAGACCGTTGGCGTTGCGGTACAGCCACATGCCAATTTGCGCCACAGCCGTGATGATATACACCACCGTGCTGCCCTGCAGCGAGGCTTGCAGCACAGCCTCCACAAAGGGATCCATGCCCTTCAGCGCGATCTGCAGCACGCGCCCCATGACGAAGCCCAGCAGGGCCGTGCCCCCCGACAGGCACAGCATGACCACGTAGCGGGTGAATTGGGCGCTGTGATAGGTGAGGATGAAGCGCTGAGAGGTCAGCAGAAACAGCCCGGTGTAGCCCAAGAAATGCAGCCAGAGGAACAGGATCATCAGGCAGCCCAGGATGATCTGAAAGGCCTGAAATTCCAGGGTGCGGGCCGGCCGGCCCGTGCCGTAAGACAGCACCAGGGCCTGGGAAAACAGAAAACAGATCACCACCAGCATGGCCAGGGTGATGAGGGCCGGGTTGATGCCCTCCGGCATCTTTTCAAAAAAGTAGCGGCGCACCAGATCAATCCCGAACACAAACTCGGCAAACAGGGTAAAAACCGCCGTGCTGCCGATCAACAGTTTGGAAAAATCCTCCCGCAAGATGCGTACATCGGTTGTCATCAGCCATCTCCCCTAGATCTAAAAGGCGTCGTTCGGAGGATTGAATGGTTTCCCCCTGCTTCCAGTTGTTCACCGCCAAAGCCGACACACAGCCAAGGGTTGCAAAAAGCATACCAACCGGATGATACAATGATGCCGTCACAATCCTCAGCACATTGAAAGGCAGCCCCATGCAAATTTACTTCTCCTGTTCCATCACCGGCGGACGGCAAGACCAACCCATTTATCAGCGCATCGTGGAACATTTGCAGGCGCGCGGCCACCAGGTGCCCACCGCGCTTCTGGCGGATGCACAGATGGAGCCGCCCGAAGCCCAGTTGGACGCGGCGGCGGTCTACGCGCGCGACGTGAACTGGGTGAAAACCAGCCAGGCCCTCATCGCCGAGGTCAGCACGCCCTCGCACGGCGTGGGCTATGAAATTGCCCTGGCCGAAAGCCTGGGCCTGCCGGTGCTGTGCTGCTACCAGGCCGAGCGCAAGGTAAGCAAAATGATCACCGGCAACCCCAACCCCGCGGTGATGGTGCGCGCCTACCGCACCCCGGAAGAAGCCCTGGAAATCCTGGATGCGTTCCTGAAGAAAATCAGCTGAAAGGTGAGGAAGATCATTCAAAAGCGGTGACGTTTTCCGTTGCATTCAGCCTGCTATATCCGGTATATTGTATATGGAGACGCACCTCAGACACCTCCAAAATAGCTTATCGCTGTCTCCTCCTTTGGCGAAAGCCTCCGCCAGGTCCCTCACCGCCCCTGGCGGAGGCTCTTTTTAACCCCCTGATCTGGATCCAGCCGATAAAAAAACTCCGGAGCGAAACCGCTCCGGAGTTGATGGTTAAAACAACTGCCGCAACCTTAGCGCAGGGCGAATTTCACCATGGTCAGGCGCACGTTCAGATCCAGGCTCAGGCCGGTGCTGTCGGTGACGCGCAGGCGCACATAGTAGTAGGGGCGCTTTTCGTAGCGGAAGGTGGTGGCCAGCACCAGTTTGTTGTCCTGCACGGCGAACCGAGCGTTGTCATAGCCGCCGGGGGCCAACGAATAGGTGAAGGTTTCACCCGCATTGGGGTCTTTGGCGGTCAGCGTGCCCACCACCGTGCCGGGCAGTGCGTACTTGAAGAACAGCAAGCGCGAAAGCTTCAGGCTGGTGGGAGCCAGAGCGGGCGCAGCCAGAGTGAGGCCCACCACCGCGGGATCGTGATCCGAAGAGCGGTAGGCATCTGGGGCGTAGGGGTCAATGGTAGGCTTGAACTCGGTGTTGTAGTCAATGAACACGGGTTCATCCGTGTTGATGTGCCAGAAGGCCGCGCTGGTCACCTGAGAAGCCAGGCTGGCGGTGCTGAGCATGTGATCCAGATTGCCCGCGGCGCCGTCAAAGATGTAGCTGTAGCGGTCAGCGGCGGGGATGGTATCCACATGGTTCACCAAGCCGCCGGCTTCCAACACGTCAATGGGGTCTTCGGCATTGTAGGAATTCAGGTCGCCCAGAACGAGCACATCCGGGTCGCCGGAGGCGGTGACGATGTCGTCAATGAAGTCCAGCAGCGCTTCGGCCTCTTCCACGCGGGTGGCGTTCCAGCAGCCCTGCCCGTCGCCTTGATCGGCATCCAGGCCAGTCGCGCTGGCATCGCAGCCTTTGGACTTGAAGTGGTTGACCACGGCGGTGAACTCGGCGCCAGTGGCTTTCTCTTTGAAGGTCTGGGCCACAGGAGCGCGTTTGTGGATGGGGTCGGTGCTGCTCATGGAAGCGCCCACCAATTCAACCGTGGCGGGTTTGTAGATGAACCCGACTTTGATCACATCCGTACCCACGCCGCTGGCAGGATCCGTCACTTTGGCGTAGGTGCCGGCGCCCACCACAGCGTTCAGGCTGGCCACCAGGTCATCCACAGCCCCGGCGGCGGGGTCGCTTTCCAGTTCGATTAAACCGTACACGTCCGCGTTGAGCGCAGCCAAAGCGGCCACGATTTTATCTTTTTGGCGGGTGAATTCAATCGAGGTGTTGGCCCCGCGGCTGTTCAGGGTGGTGAAGTAATTCAGCACGTTGAAGCCGACCACCTTGAGGCTGCCGGTGGTGGCGGGGGGGCCGCTGCGCGGGTTGCCGGAAGTGAAGGCCACCGGGGCAACCGGATGCAGGCGGTAGTGCATGGGGCCGGAGGAATTGGAGGTGATCAGACCGTGATCCAAAACACCCACCAGGCTGCCGCTGGTCAAATCGCCGGAGCGCGGGAAGTAATTGACGCCGGAGGGATTGCCGTAGGTGTAATAGGGCACGGGGTTGGGGTTTTGAACGCTCTTGCCGTCATCCAGCATGATCATGCGGCGCAGATTCGCATCCGTCAGATCTGCATAAGTTCCGGGCTCGTTGCCGTTGGTGGGGTTAAACAGACGCCCCCCAGCGGAGAGGTTCACCTGGCCGTAGCGCCCCTGCCAGTAGTTCTGCGTCACGGTCAGCGCCTGGTCAATCTGCACCAGCATGCCTTCGTAGGGTTCCAGGGTAGTGCCCACGGGAACCGGCAGGGTGATCTGCACCGGTGCGATCACGGCGGGCGTGCCGCATTTGGCCACCGAAGTGACCGTGCCAATTTCGGTCATGCCCTTGTATTCGGTGACGGTTCCGATGGCCTGAACCGCGTCGCCAACGGCCACGTCCACGGCGGGGGAGCCGCCGTCATAGATCATGATGCCTTCTGAGGTGGCCGGGTCTGCATCCGCATTGCTCGGATCACTTTGCAGGAAGAAGCCGCTCATGCCCGTGGAAGTCTGGAAGTCCGCGGTGACGATGCCGCGCACCGTGACAACCTGACCGACCAAGGGGCTGGTCGCCCCAGTCCCCTGCACCGTATGAATCTCTTGCAGATTGGTAGGCACCGGGCAGGCGCCCACGGTGGCGAAGTTGATCACGTAATCGCTGCTCATGGCAGCCGCGTCCGCATCTGTCACCTTGGCAGCGGAAACGGTGGCGGTGCAGTTGGCCGCCAGGGGCAGGCCGCTGGTGGGGGTCATCACGTAGGTGGGGGCCCCGGCGGCGTCTTCCGTGAAGGCCACGGGGGTGCCGCCGCAGGTCAGGCTGAACCAATCCGCGGCCAAAGTCACCGGCTCGCTGAAGACCACCGTCAGGGTGGCATCCGCGGCCACGTTGGTGGCGTTTTTGGCGGGCACGCTGGACAGCACGCTGGGCAATTGGTTGCCGGAGCAGGTGTTGGCGGCGCTGGCGGAGTTGCGCGGGGCTGGCGCACCGGTTTCAAAATCGGCGCTGTTGTTGTCCGTGTCCGTGCAGCCGTTCAGCTTGCGGAAAATTGAAGTCGTGGTGCTGGGAGCCGGGGCGGCGGCGGTGCCTTCAAAGCCGTTTGCCGTGCCAAAACCCACCAGGTCCACCAGGCTGCCGCCGCTGGGGTTGGTGCCCGACAGCGCGGTGGTGCTGGAGGCCAGGGCCACCTTGCCATTCGTGCCGCTCAGGTTGATCGTACCGGTGGCGTCGGGAGTAGGCAAATCCGCGATACCCGTTCCGGAAGCCTGCTGAACCAGGTAATATCCGCCCGCAGCAACGCTGCCGGACAGGCTGGTCACCTGCCAGGTGTTTCCGGTGGCGCTGGCGTACTGAACGGAGTAACCCGTGAGGGAAACCGCGGAGGAGCCGGCGTTATACAGTTCGATATAATCATACTTGTATGGAGAGCTGGCATTACTGTTGCCCCCATACACCTGACTGATACGCAAATCGCTGGCGGCCTGCACCGTGTGTTGCGGGGCGGGCAGCATGACCAAACCGAGCGCAATCGAAATTGCGACGATCAGGTTGAAGAACCGATTGGCAGTTCTCATACAATGTTCTCCTATTCTGTTTCTTGGGTGTTCCGAGGAACCAATGGGATTTCCCTCCAGGGGAGGCCGGTTTGTGATTTTCGGTGCAAGGGCCGTAGTTATTATAACCTTACATTCTCTTATCAGAAATTAATTTAAGCCGTCAATTTCGGGCCGCGGCGG
>DAIOUB010000121.1:0-9195 GCA_036751735.1 Levilinea sp.
TGAGATTGAAAGGGCTTTGGACCAAAAAGAAAACGACCCAGAAGTGGGTCGTCTTGTGCCTCCAGCGAGATTCGAACTCGCGTTTTAGCCTTGAAAGGGCTGCGTCCTGGTCCCCTAGACGATGGAGGCTTGATTGCGAGCAAGATTTTATCACGGCTCCCCCAAAGGGTCAAGCCATTGCGAAAAAATTCGTCAAATTGCTTTTGCCCTCAGGCAGCCTCCTCCACCTTCTGAATGCACGCCGCCGTATCCACGCTGGCGCGGTTCACCAACCGCGACACCGCATAGGCTGTCATCTCCTCCGCCGGGTACGGGCGCAGCAAAGCCTCCAACCCCGCGCGTGAATCCCCATGCAGCCACCCCCCCATCGCCTCACCGCGCAGCAGCACCGGCATACGGTTGTGATATTGCGCCAGCAACGCATTCGGCGCACAGGTCAAAATCGTGCAGCTCAGCAGCGGTTCCGCAGCCCCCTCCGGCTGCCAGCGTTCCCACAGCCCCGCGAAGGCGAACGGGCGCCCATCCCGCATCCGGAAATAATACGGCTGGCGCGGCCCTTTTTGCCCTTCCTCCTGCTTCCATTCGAAAAAGCCGTCCGCGGGGATCAAACACCGCTGGGATTGAAACGCCCGCCGGAAGGAAGGTTTCTCCGCCGCCGTCTCCGCCCGCGCATTGATCAGCTGGCTGCCCACGCTGGGGTCTTTAGCCCAAAACGGCACCAACCCCCACCGCATCCATTCCACCAACCGGCTGGGCCCCTCGCGAATCACCCCCACCATCTGCGTCGGTGCCGCATTATAGCGCGGCTTCCAATCCGGCGGCGCGCTCTCCAGGTCAAATGCCATCTGCAGGCTGTCCGCGTCAATGGTAATGGTAAATCGTCCGCACATCTTCACCTCTCCATTCCCAATCCGAACCACACCCCCTGCCTGGATTGTAGCACAGCCTATCAACTGAAAGATCATCCGATCTCGATAAGGCGAGTATAATTACCATCATCCCATACAGAGAGGACCCCCCATGCCCAATCCCCTCGTTGAATGTATTCCCAACTTCTCCGAAGCCCGACGCCCCGAGATCGTGGACCGCATCGTCGCCGCCATTCAGGCTGTGCCCGGCATCCACCTGCTCGACCGCCATTCCGACCTGGACCACAACCGCACCGTCATCACCTTTGTCGGCGCGCCCCAGGCCGTGGAAAAAGCCGCTTTCGATTCCATCGCCGAAGCCTCCAAATGGATTGACCTCAACCAGCACCAGGGCGAACACCCCCGCATCGGGGCCACCGATGTGGTTCCCTTTGTGCCCATCAGCGACATCACTATGGCCGAGTGTGTAGAAATGGCCCGCCGCCTGGCTCAAAAAGTCAGCGCCGAGCTAAAGATCCCCACCTACCTTTATGAAGAAGCCGCTGCCCGCCCCGACCGCCAAAATCTGGAAAATATCCGCCGCGGGCAATTTGAGGGACTTAAAGCCGAGATTCAAACCAACCCCGACCGCGCCCCCGATTTCGGCTCCAGCCTCTTAGGCCCTGCCGGGGCCACCGTCATCGGCGCCCGCCAGCCCCTCATCGCCTTCAACGCTTACCTCACCACCAACGATGTCTCCATCGCCCAAAAAATCGCCAAGGCCATCCGCCATTCATCCGGCGGACTGCGCTACGTGAAAGCGATGGGGGTTTTGGTGGAGGGTATGGCACAGGTCTCCATGAACCTCACCAATTTCCGCCAGACGCCCATCGCCCGCGTGGTGGAAATGATCCGCCGCGAGGCAGCCCGCTACGGCGTGAGCATCCGTCACACGGAACTGGTGGGTCTCATCCCCCAGGAAGCCCTCACCCATGCCGCCCAGTGGTATCTCCAGCTGGATCAATTTGAATATGATCAGATTCTGGAAAGCCGTGTCATGGAAAGCGCCCGGCAGCCCGCCGCGCCCGATTTTATTGAATCCCTGGCCGCAGCCACGCCCACCCCGGGCGGGGGTTCTGCCGCCGCCCACACCGCCGCCGCGGCCGCCGCCCTGGCGGGGATGGTGGCCCGCTTGACGCTGGGCAAGAAGAAATATGCCGAAGTCACCCCTCAAATGGAAGCCATCGCCGCCGCCGCAGACGGCCTGCGCCAGGAATTGATAGCGGCGGTTGCCGAAGACTCCGCCGCCTTTGAAGATATCCTGGCCGCCTTCCGCCTGCCCAAAGACACCCCCGAGCAGGCCGCTGCCCGCGATGCAGCCGTGGAAGCCGCCACGTTCCACGCTTCCGCCGTACCGCTGCGTGTGGCCGCCCGCGCGGTGCAGGTCATGGATCTCAACCTCCAGGCCGCCACCCTGGGCAACCTCAACGCCATCAGCGACGCCGCCAGCGGCGTCTTCCTGGGCAACGCCGCCTTTGCCAGCGCCGGCCTGAATGTGCGCATCAACCTGCAAAACGTCAAAAATCAGGCCCAGGCTGCCACCATGCTCACCAAATTGTCTGCCCTGCAGCAGCAAGCCGCTGCTATCGAATCCTCACTTTTATCTGTGTTAAAGGAACGCGCCAATCTGGGCTGACGCACCACCGCCTATGTTCAAACCCATCGTATCTGCTAAACTGTGGGGAATTCTCGCGCTGCTCGCTCTGGCGAGCAGCGCCTGTTCTGCCGCGCCTCAAACTGCGGCAGCCTCTGGCCCCACCGCCGCCCCCCAACCCCAACCGGTACAGCCCTCGCCCCAGCCTACCCCCACCGCAGCCCCCCCCGCGCTCTACCGCGCCGCACCGCTGCCGCAGTCTTTAACAGAGGATTTCCCCCTGCCACCGGGCTGGCAGTTCACCGATCTGCCCGAAGCCGCCCAATACCGCCTGGAAGTGGGTACAACCGTCAATCCCCCCGCCGGTTATTGGACCTTCGCCCTGACCGCTCCCTTCGCCACAGTGGACGACGAAGTTGCCGCTGAGGATCTCAAAAGTTTTTGGCTGGGTCAGCCCGCCCCGGAACTGCCCTTCTCACGCCTGGCGCTCCCGCCCGATGCGCAGGCTGTGTTGACCCAATGGTGGGGACCCCCCGATCCTGGCCGCGTGATTCAGCGTTCATTGGATCAACTCAGTACATCTGCGCCAGTCCCCAGCCAGGAATGGGCCATCTTGCCCTTCGAACAACTCAGCCCCGCATGGAAAGTTATCGCCGTCGCGGGCCAGTCGCCCGTTCAAAAAGCTTTTGACCCTGCCCAATACCCCCTCTCCATTCCACTTCAGTTGGTTCCAGTCGGTTCGGCCGCACCCCTCTCCAAGGGTGATTTAACCGTCCTGCAGCCCAGCCTTTCCAACCGCGACCCCAAGAAGATGACCACCGTCATCCTCACGGGCGTCACCGCCCTGGTGCGCGCCACCGCCGGGCTGATGGAACTGAAAGGCATGACCTACCCCGGCGAAGATATCCGCGCCTGGCTGCGCGAAGCGGACATCACCCACATCAACAACGAAATCCCCTTCACCCCCAAATGCCCCCCGCCGTACCCACGGGAAAATACCCTGGTGTTTTGCAGCAAAACCAAATACTTCGAGCTGCTTCAGGATGTCGGCGCAGATATCATTGAGCTGTCCGGGGATCATTTTCAAGATTGGGGCGACGAGGCCATGCTCTTTACCGCTGACTTCTACGACCAAAACGGGCTGAAATATTACGGCGGCGGCCGCAACCTGGCCGAGGCCAGCCGTCCGCTGCTCATTGAAGACCACGGCAACCGCCTGGCCTTTTTGGGCTGCAACGCCAAGGCCCCCGGCTATTCCAGCGCCGCCGAAAATCGTCCCGGGGCCGTCCGCTGTGACTGGCCCGTGCTCTTTCAGCAAATTGCCGATGTGCGCGCTCAGGGTTACATCCCCATTGTCACCTTCCAGCACGAAGAGTACTACACCTACGAAGCCAACCCCTTTGTGATCCCCGACTTCGAAGCCACCGCTGCCGCCGGGGCCGCCATCGTCTCTGGCAGTCAAGCCCACCAGCCCCAGGCGCTCCAGTTCCATCAAGGCGCACTTATCCACTACGGCCTCGGCAATCTCTTCTTTGACCAATACGATGAGGGCATCCCCACCCGTCAGGCCTTCATAGACCGGCACATTTTCTATCAAGGCCGCCACATCAGCACCGAGCTTCTCACCATTCAGTTCATTGATAATGCTCGTCCGCGCCCCATGACTCCCGAAGAGCGGCGCGGGCTGTTGGAAACCGTTTTCAAAGCCAGCGGCTGGTGATCCTGCGGCTGGACATCTACCCCTTTTTTGGAGGCAGTCATGGGCTTAAAACCTGATCATTGGATCCGCAAAATGGCGCTGGAACATGGAATGATTGAACCCTTTGTGGATCAGCAGGTTCGCAACGGCGTGATTTCATATGGGGTATCCTCCTACGGGTATGATATCCGCGTCGCCGACGAATTCAAAATCTTCACCAACGTCTTCTCCGCCACGGTTGACCCCAAAAATTTCGACACTCGCTCCATGGTGGATTTTAAAAGCGATATCTGCGTCATTCCCCCCAATTCCTTTGCCCTGGCGCGCACCATTGAGTACTTCCGCATCCCGCGCGGCGTCCTCACCGTCTGCCTGGGCAAAAGCACCTATGCCCGCTGCGGGATCATCGTCAACGTGACCCCTTTCGAACCGGAATGGGAGGGCTACGTCACCCTTGAAATCTCCAACACCACCCCTCTGCCCGCTCGCATTTACGCCAACGAGGGTATCGCCCAGGTGCTGTTCTTCGAGGGCGATGAGGTCTGCGAAGTCTCCTACGCCGACAAGAAAGGGAAATACCAAAAGCAAAATTCCATTTTGCTCCCCCGCCTGTAAACAAATCCCCACGCTAAGGTTAAAACGACAGACTGCGCCGCCTTCGCTGCGCAGTCTGTCGTTATTGGTTTATCAGCAACCAAAGATGGTTAATCCGCCGGGCAGCCTTTCAACCGCTCCAATTCGCCGTTCAGGCGCAGAGCTTTTTGCAGGGAGTAGATTTCACCCCGCCAGGCCATGCAGAAATCACCGCCGTCCCGCCACAACACCACCCCTTCCAGGAAGTTCGGCCAATTTTCAGGGAACTCAATCCACTGCCCCGCGCAGTACTCCAGCAGCGTTCCCAACACAGTATCGTGCGTGCAAAAAAAGTCCATCTCCCCTAACCCTGGCCCGCTTTCCCCCAGCAGAAAATCCACCAGCGCAAAAACTGCCTCCGGCATAGCCTCGCCAGGCGAATAGCTGTGGCGCTGATCCCAGGCTTCTCCTTGGAATGGGTGTGAAAGCACATCTTCCGTCAGGATATGCCCCTGCCAACCTGCGCCGCGGCCCACGGCTGCCACCGTGTCCACGCAGCGTCCCACCGGTGATGAGCCTAGCCGCCGCGCTCGATAGCGCCCGCGCAGTTCAACCCCCAGAGTCTCTGCCATCGCAACACCGTTTTCTGTCAAGCCGACCGTAAACACTTCTTCATCCGATAAGATCGGATAGCGCTCCGAATGCCTTGCCAACACGGTTACCCCACAGGTTCTGGGGGCCAACATCAAATTCTCTAACAATGCTTTGGTAAGTTCCATTTTTCCTCGTAAACACAAACGGTCGCAATCTTATCATAAAAATTCTCTTTTTTATCACGATTAAGAAATTTCACACCCAAGGGTTAAGAACAAATTCCGTAACTGCCCATAAAAATGCTATACTTTGATCGTGAATTTGGAGGATTTATGAAAACCACCATTCAAATCCGCACGGCCATCCGCCGCCAGCGCGCCGAAACCTACTTACTGCTCACGCTGCTCAGCTTTGCCGCTTCGGTTTCTTTCACCCGCCTCTTTCTCAATCTCACCGGTTACCCGCAGCTCGGCGGCGGCGAACTGCACATTGCCCACGTGCTGTGGGGCGGTCTTTTCCTCTTTGTCGCCACCCTCCTACCCCTCATTTTTGCCAACCGCTGGGTCTTCGTCTGGGTATCCATCCTCAGCGGAGTCGGTGTGGGCCTCTTCATTGATGAGGTTGGCAAATTCATCACGCAAAGCAACGATTACTTCTACCCCGCCGCGGCCCCCATCATCTACGTTTTCTTCCTGCTCACCGTTCTGGTGTATGTCCTCGTGCGCCGCCCGCGTCAAAAAGGCCCGCGCGCCGATTTCTACCACATCCTCGAAGATCTCGAAGAAGTTCTGGATCAAGACCTATCCGCCCGCGAGCGTGAGAATATTCACCGCCGTCTGAAACAAATTGAAAAAGAGTGCAGCGACCCCAACCTGGCGCGCCTTTCACGCGAATTGCAGGATTTCATCCAAAGTGATCAGCTCATCCTCACCTCAGAGACCATCCCTTGGTGGAAGCGTGTCCAGAACCGCATGTTGCGCTGGGAGCAGGCCCATCTCACCCGCGCCCGTTTCCGCGCCCTGCTGGTCAGCGCCCTGGTCATTTTGGGCACCTGGTCCATCCTCTCCGCTGCGCTCTTCATCCGTCACATCGACAATCCTTCGGCCCTCGCCCCCATTTTTACCCCCCTGGTGCGCACCAGCATTGTCCGTTCTGAAGCCGGCATCTCCATGTTCGGCGCGCGCGTCGGCCTCATCGGCTCCACCGGCCTGGCGCTGCTCATCTCCGCCGCCTTGCTCTTCATCGGCAAAGAGCGCCGCGCCGTCGCTGTGGCCTATGCCACCCTGCTGGTGTGCATCACCATCGTGGATCTATTGGTTTTCTATTTTGACCAGTTCTCCGCCATCATTCTCTCGCTGGTACAGTTCACTCTCCTGCTGCTCACCCTGCGCTACCGCAGCCGCTACATCAACCCCGAAAAAGACCCCCTGCCCATCTCGGACAGCATGGTCTGACCCTCTACGATCCTCTTCCACAGGTTGCATCCCGCCCTGTCGGGGGGTACAATCAGGCCAATCTGTATCGAGGAGGCCTGAATGAGCGAAACCTATATTCCCAAAAGCGCCCTGGTGATTTTTGCCCACCCGGACGATATTGAGTTTAGCTGCGTCGGCACGGTGGCCCGTTGGGTACGCGCCGGCGCCCGTGTCGGTTATGTGCTGTGCACCAGCGGCGATGTGGGCATCGCCGAACCCGGCATGACCCGCGCCCGCGCCACCGAAATTCGCGAAGCCGAATCTCGCGAGGCGGCTCGCGTGGCCGGTGTGGAGCATGTCGTCTTTTTGCGCGAACCCGATGGCCTCCTGGAGGCCAATTTAGCCTTCCGCAAAAAGCTGGTGCGCGAAATTCGCCGCTTCCGCCCCGAGGTGGTCATCTGCGGCGACCCCACCGTCCTCTTCACCGCACGCGATTACATCAACCACCCCGATCACCGTGCCGCAGCCCTGGCCGCCATTGACGCCGTCTTCCCTGCCGCCGGTCAGCCCAACTTGTTCGAAGAGCTGGAAGAAGAGGGACTCAAAGCCCACAAAGTGCGCAAGGTGTATGTCAACTCCTGGTTCCACGTGGACACCTACGTCAGCATTGACGAAACCATCGAAGTGAAAATCAACGCCCTGCGCGCCCATAAAAGCCAGATGGGTGATTGGGACCCTGCCGACCGCATTAAGGAATGGGCGGGCGAGCATGCTAAGGGCAAAGAAATGAAATACGCCGAAGCCTACCGCGTCATCACCCTGGTAGATGACGAGACCTGGTCCAAGCTGTCCGCCGCTGCCGCCGATTGATTTCCCCCCGAATAACCGTGGATTAAACAGTGAAGGGCCGGATTCGCCATATCCGGCCCTCACTTTTCGGAGGAGAAGAAGAGTTGCCCTTGATCCATAGTTTAGCCGGATTCTCCCCGCTTTGCCCAACGCCTCCCCCACGATCCCCCCACGCTTCTCCTCCAATTACCCTGCGCAAGCCATTTTCCAGCAGGGTATAATCTACAAAAGCTCAAATTCGCCGGATGGTTTCGGAGGCAGATATGCAGCTCATTCGATTAATGGTTTCCCTGGCGCTCTTGCTGACCGTTCTTTCCGCCTGCACACAGCCCACTGTCCCGCCCACGCCGACTTCGCCGCTCCCGACACCCACCGTTGTCACCCCTCCTGCGCCGCCCACCCCGCCGACGCCCACCGTCGGCCCATCCGAGACCCCCAACCCCACACCTTCGCCCTACCCGCTGGATTGGCCAGAGTCTGCCCCGGAGGATCAAGGCATGGATTCCACCCTTCTGAAAGCCATGGGCGCAGCGGTGCCCCAGCAGTACCCCCACATCCGCAGCCTGTTAGTAGTGCGCCATGACACCATCGTCTACGAGCGCTATTACAAAGGACTGACCGCAGACAGCCTGCACGAAGTCGCCTCCATCACCAAAAGCATCACCTCCGCCCTGATCGGCATCGCCTTGAATCGCGGCGACCTGCAAAGCCTGGATCAGCCCATCGCCCCGTATTTTCCTGAAGAAGCCGCCGCTGCCGCCGACCCCCGCTTTCAGCGCATCACCCTCCGTCACCTGCTGGACCTGACCGCCGGCTTTGAATGGGAAGATACCCGCCTGTGGATGTGGGGCAACGCTCCCGACCCCACCCGCTACACCTTGCAGCTCCCCATCGTCGCCGAGCCTGGCGAAAAGTTCAATTACAACACCCCCGCTGTTCACCTCCTCTCCGCCATTCTCACCCGCGCCACCGGTCTCACCGAACAGCAGTACGCCGATCAGCACCTCTTCGGTCCCCTTGGCATCACCCAGTACCAATGGCCCCAAGATCCGCAGGGCTTATCCTTTGGCGGCAACAGTCTCTCCCTGCGCACCCGCGACCTGGCTCGTTTTGGCTCTCTGTATCTCCATGAAGGTTCCTGGCACGGCCAGCAGCTCGTCCCGTCGGATTGGGTCAACCTTTCCACCCAGGTGCACACCCCCGGCGGCTACCCGGAAAATTTGCCCTACGGCTTTCTCTGGTGGGTCGAGCCAGACGCCGTTCCCCCCGCCTATTTTGCCGCGGGTTTCGGCGGCCAATTCATCTACATCCTTCCCTCTTTGGATCTGGTGGTCGTTATCACCTCGAACACCGATTCCCCCCACATGGAAAACCGCCAGCTCATCTCCGATTACGTCCTACCGGCGGTACTGCCCGCGCCCTGAGCCTCCCCAGGAGGTAGAACTAGAAGATCATTCTTCCAAATTGGGAAGCCTGCGTCCTGTGGATGATGTTTTTTCCGTATGGTTCTATCTGCGCAATCTGCGGATGACGCTCTTTCGTATGGTTCAATCTGCGAAATCT
>DAIOUB010000122.1:0-9191 GCA_036751735.1 Levilinea sp.
AGCACGGCAAAGATAAACACCAGAAAGAGCAAGTTGTCCCATTTGGACAACAGGTCGCGAGGGCGCACGATCAGCCTTCGACCGGAACGGGCACGGCGGCGACGATGTCGGCGACCAGTTCGGGGGTGGTGCGGCCGCGGAGCTGAGCCTGGGGGGAGATGATCATGCGGTGGCAGAGGATGAAGGGCGCGAGGAATTTGATGTCATCGGGAATGACAAAATCGCGGCTGTGGATGGCAGCCCAGGCCTGCGCGGCTTGATAGAGAGCCAATGAGGCCCGCGGGCTGGCGCCGAGCTGGATATCCTGATTTTCGCGGGTGGCGCGGGCGATGCGCACGATGTAATCGCGGACGGAATTCTCCACGCGGATTTCGCGGCGGCGCTGCTGAAGGCCGACGATCTCCTGCGGGCTGGTGACCGGCTGCAGGTCGGCCAGGGGATCGGCGGAGCGAAAACGATCCAGAATGGCATTTTCTTCTTCCTGCGAGGGATAACCGATGGGCAGGCGCAGGAGGAAACGGTCGAGCTGGGCTTCGGGCAGGGGGAAGGTGCCTTCCAATTCGACCGGATTCTGGGTGGCGAGGACGATGAAGGGGCGCGGCAGCGGGCGGGAGACGCCTTCGCCGGTCACCTGACGTTCCTGCATGGCTTCCAGCATGGAAGATTGGGTGCGCGGGGTGGCGCGGTTGATTTCATCCGCCAGGATGATTTGAGCCATGATGGGACCGGGGCGGTACTCAAATTCCTGGATTTTTTGGTTGAACCAGGACAAGCCGGTGACATCCGAGGGCAGAAGGTCGGGGGTGAATTGAATGCGGCGGAACGAGCAGCCCAGCGAAGCCGCCAGAGCGTTGGCCAGCGTGGTTTTTCCGGTGCCGGGGACGTCTTCGAGCAGGACGTGACCTTCGCACAGCACGGCGGTGAGGAGCAGGCGGATGGTTTCTTCTTTACCAACAATCACTTTCTGGATATTTTCTAAAATGCGCTGGGAGATGGTAGCAATCAAGAGAACCTCGACCGGGGATTAAGATGGGCTGAACGGGTTGATTATACCCCCTGGAGGGGCGGATTTGGGCAGGATTGGGGCGGGGGCGGAAGCAGGGCGGCCTGTTCGGAGAGCGACTGCTGATCGAGGATGTCATCCAGGGCGCAGCCTTGCAGGAACATCTGCGCAAATTCCGGCGGCAGGCCTTTTTTTCGTACGGCTGCGGCGGTTTTTTGGCAGTCATAGGGCAGGCGGAAGAAGCGCGCCGAGATGGCCCCAGAAGGGGTGAGGGTGAGGAGGGCATAGGCGCTGCGTGCGTCGCGGTCGTCGGGGCGGCCGACGCTGCCGGGGTTGAGAAACCAGGTGCCGCCCGCCTGGGTGAGGAAAGGGCGGTGGGTATGTCCGCAGATGACCAGATCGGCTGCGGCCAGGGCGGCTAACTCCTGCAGACGGTCGGGCGGCACATCGGGCGAGAGGTGCTCGTTGGGAGAGGCCGGGCTGCCGTGTACCAGCAGCACCCGCCAGGGGCCCAGAGTCAGGCGCAAGGTTGCGGGCAGGGATTGGAGGTAACTGCGCTGGGCAGAGGTCAGGTTTTCATAGGCCCAGGAGAAAGCGAGTTCGCGCAGTTTGCAGCGGTTGGCTTTGCGCCTATGACCTTTATCTGGCACGCTCAGGACTTTGGCATCGTAATTACCGAGGATGTTGACAAAGCGTTTTTTCTGGATGGCCTCCACCACTTCGGAGGGGAAGGGGCCGTAGCCGAGGTGGTCGCCAACGTTCCAGATGGGACCGGCGCCAGCGGCACGGGCATGTTTGAGCACGGCGCGCAGGGCGGGCAGGTTGGCGTGGATGTCGGCGATGACGGCGATGATCATGCTTCGTCGGGTGGTGTGGGCTGAACCGCCGGGTAAAGATTCTCAATGCGCAGCAAGGGGAGCTGCACCTGAGCAAGGAGAGAAGGCCACAGCCCGCGGGTTTGGGTTTGATCCCACAGCCGCACCAGTTCCTGATAGACACGTTCCCGTTCGCCGGTGCGGTTTTGGGCGAAATATTCCAACCCTGGGCGCAGACTGCGGAAGGGGCGGGCAGAGCCGTAGAATTTTTCGGTGCGGCGCAGCTCTTTTTCGGCAAAACGGGGCAGCTCCGCCAGCCAGACATCGGCGTCGTGCAGCGCGCCGAGGGTATCCTGAAACGCACGCAAGGCCTTCAATTCATCCTTGAGCTGATCGGCATATAAGGGCGCAAAAGCTTCGAGGGTGTAGCGCAGGCCTTTGGCGGCGATGCGCATGGCGTGCAGCTCTTCGGCATGGTCGGGGTAGGCCACGTGGGCTTCAAAAGATAAAAATTCCTCCAGGCGGGCCTGAATGTGTTCGGCGGCCAGGGCGTAGAGGGCGTGGTCAAAGGTGAGGGAAGGAGATTCGGCTTCGGGCGGGGGCAGGTGGGGAGCGAGGGCCGCCGGAAAGGAGCTGAGGGTGGGGGATTCGTGGAATTCTTCGACGGCCTGAACCACTTTGGGCTGAATGGCGGTGCGCGCCTGCCGACGACGCAGGAGCAGACGGCGCACGCCGGGGCGCAGGCGAGTTTCGGGCAGGGAGGCCAGAATCTGGGTGAGCAGTTCAATTTGAACATCACTGTCGCGCGCCGCTCCCAGGGCACGGGTGATCTGGCGGATGTCGTTGGTCCATTGGGTCACTTTTTTGGCGGGGAAACAAATGGAGAAAATGGGCAAAGCCGCCCGCAGGCGGCGGGTGGCCACGCGCATGCGGTGAACGTGTTCGATATCGGCAAGGTCGTGGACCCCTTCCATCTCTGTGAGGAGGGCGGTCCAATGACGGTTGAGGACATCGGCGGCGTAAGCGCAGAGGTGGGGGGAGAGATTCTTTTTCATGGATGCATTTCCTTTAAGAGATTATAGCAAGGGGGTGATAAAAGCACAAATCGGGCAGCGTGCTGCGCCTGGGAAAATGGTAAAAAAAACCGGCGGGGGAGCCGCCGGTGGAACAGGTGTGTGGGGTTATTCTCGGTCGTCATCCAGGTCGTCATCGTTGGATTCCAGCTCCAACAGCTCGCCGGTGGCGATGAAGACGGTGCGTTCGCAGATGTTGGTGACGCGGTCGGCCATGCGTTCCAGATTGTGAGCCACCCACATCAGCAGGTTGGCCGCGTCAATGTTTTCAGGGTTGGCGATCATGGCGTTGACCAGGCTGCGGGTGACGTGGTTGTAGAGGTCGTCCACTTTGTCATCTTCCAGGGGGATGGCGGAAGCCTGACCGGCGTCTTCATTGATGAAGGCGCTCAGGGAGCGGTGCAGCATGCTGACCGCCAGATCGGCCATCAGGTCAATTTCGCGGTAGGGGATGGGGATGGTGTGATCGCCGAGGCGGATATTGACCTTGCCAATGCCTTTGGCGTAATCGCCCATGCGTTCCAGTTCGGTGATGACCTCCAGCATGGCGGCCAGGCTGCGCAAGTCGCGGGCCATGGGCTGCTGGGTGGCGATGAGGATGAGGATGGCGTTTTCGATGGCGAAACGCTTTTCATTGATCAGAGCGTCTTCTTCGTAAAGGGTGCGGGATGCCTTTAAGTCGCGGCGCTTGAGGGCGTCAACGGATTTGAGCATGGCTTGTTCCACCATGCTTCCCAAGAGCAGGACTTCATCTTGAATGTGATGGATCTGACGATCCAACGTCTCACGCGTCATAGGTGACCTCGTTCAATCGGATCAGAAGGTGACGGGGGCTTTCCAAACTGGAAAGCGCCAGCCTGCTGATGGGGCAGGGTTATCCAAAGCGCCCGGTGATGTAGTCTTCGGTGCGTTTTTCTTTGGGGTTGGTGAAGATTTGCTGGGTTGCCCCAAATTCTACCATAAGACCGGCACGGTCTTCATCCATTGTGAAGAAGGCGGTCTGGTCAGAGGCGCGGGCGGCTTGCTGCATGTTGTGGGTGACGATGATGATGGTGATGGTTGTGGAAAGCTCGCGCATGAGGTCTTCGATTTTGAGGGTGGCGATGGGATCCAGGGCGGAGCAGGGTTCGTCCATGAGGATGATTTCGGGCTGAACCGCCAGGGCGCGGGCGATGCACAGGCGCTGCTGCTGACCGCCGGAGAGGGCCAGGGCGCTCTTTTTAAGATCATCCTTGACTTCATCCCACAGGGCGGCTTTGCGCAGGGTTTCTTCCACCAGATCGTCCTGATTGCCGCGAAAACCGTTGATCTTGGCGCCCCAAACGATGTTGTCATAGATGGATTTGGGGAAGGGGTTAGGCTTTTGGAAGACCATGCCGATGAGGCGGCGAATTTGGACAGGGTCTACATCCGCATCATAAATGTTTTTACCGTGGAATAAGATGCTGCCGTCAATGTGGGCGGTGGGCACGAAGTCATTCATGCGGTTGAAGGCGCGCAGTACGGTGCTTTTGCCGCAGCCGGAGGGGCCGATGATGGCGGTGATTTGGCGCGGGGCGACTTTAAGATGGACGTTTTTGACCGCCCGAAAGCTGCCGTAGTAAAAGCTGAGGTCGCGGGCCTCGATGGCGTAATCCTGGTTGGGAGACATGGACATGGTGACCATTATACTCTCTTGCTGAAGTGGTTTCGGAACAAAATGGCGACGGCGTTGAGCGATAGCAGGGTGATGAGCAGGACCAAAATGGCCGCGGCGGCGATGTTGCGGAACTCACTTTGCGGGCGCGTGGTCCAATTATAGATTTGAATCGGCAGGGCTGTAAAGTAGGAGAAAGGGCCGTTGGGGTCGCTGGTGAGCATGGTGGAAGCGCCCACCAAAATGAGTGGGGCGGTTTCACCGATGGCGCGCGAGACGGCCAGAATGGCCCCGGTGAGTATGCCGGGCAGAGCATTGGGGAGGACATGGTGCCAGATGGTCTGCCACTGGGTGGCCCCCAGACCGTAGGCTGCCTGACGCAGCGAGTTGGGCACGGCGCGCACGGCCTCCTGGGCGTTAATGATGAGGATGGGCAAAATCAGCAGCCCCATCGTCAGGCCAGCGGATAGGATGGTGCGGCCGTTATCGGTGGGGGTGCCGAACCAGGCCCCACTGGTAAGCCCGGAGAGGGCGCGGACGAAGATGGCCAGACCCAGAATGCCGTAGACGATGGAAGGAACCCCGGCCAAATTTTCGATGTTGGTCTGGATGATGCGGTTGAACCAGTAGCGCCGGTCGGCGTATTCTTCCAGGTAAATGGCCGCGCCCACGCCGATGGGGAAGGCAAACAGGATGGTGATGAGGATGATATGGATTGAGCCCAGCAGGGCGGTGCGCACCCCCGCCAGGCGCGCCTGAGAGGACATGCTGTTCTGCAGGAAGGGCAGGTTGAGCCAGGCGCGGAAAGTGAGATCCGCTCCAGGGAAACGTTCATTCACCTCAGCCTGGATGGACTCTTTTCGAAACAGGGATTCATACAGAGTCCAGGTGGCCACGATTTTGGGCTGGACGACCTGTTCATAGGTCAGATTCAGCAGATCGGCATGGCTGCGCTGGTCGAAAGGCTTTTCACGTTCCAGGGCACGCAGGCGCAGGCGGGTGAGACGCTGGCGCAGGATATCGGTCAGCTCGGCATTCGACAGCTGCTCCAGGGGGCGGTCGGCCAATGCGGACGGTTCCACCTTGTTGACTTCAGCGATGTAGCCAAAAGATTGGTTGATCACCGTCCACAGCAGGGTGGAGAGCGCGATCAGGCCGATGCAGATGGAAAAGAAAAAGACCATTTTCCACAGCCGAGAGGCGCGGTGTCGCTGCTGGAGGTGCTGGGCCAGCTCAGGATCCTGGACGGTGAACGGATCGTGGGTCATTCGTACACCTCGCGGTAACGGGCCACCAGGCGGCGGCTGAGGATGTTGAGGCCGAGGGTGATGAGGAAGAGGAGCAGGCCGATGGCGAAGATGGAATTGTAATCGGGGGTATCGTAGGCCAGGTCGCCGCCGCTGATGCGGGCGATGTAGCCGGTCATGGTCTCAGCCCCTTGCAGGGGGTTAAAGGTGAATTTGGGTCCGGAGCCAGCGGCTACGGCCACGATCATGGTTTCACCCACCGCGCGGGAGACGCCCAGGATGAAGGCGGCGATGATGCCGGAGAGGGCCGCGGGGACGACCACCGTCAGGGTGGTTTCCAGGCGGGTTGCGCCCAGGCCAAAGGAGGCTTCGCGCAGGGAATGGGGGACGGAGCTGAGGGCGTCTTCGCTCATGGAACACACCAGGGGCAGGATCATGATGCCCATCACCAGACCCGCCGAGAGGGTATTGTAGATCTGTACATTGTCTGCGCCCAGCAGCGCGCGCAGGAGGGGGGTCATGAAGGTGAGGGCAAAATAGCCGTAAACGACGGTGGGCACCCCGGCCAGGATTTCCAGAATGGGCTTGAGGATTTTGCGGCTGCGCGGGGAGGCGTATTCAGACAGGTAAATGGCGGCAGCCAGGCCCAGAGGCAGGGCGATGAACATAGCGATGAAGCTGGTCATGAGGGTGGCGTTTACCAGGGGGAGAACGCCAAACTGGCCGATGGAAGGCTGCCATTTGGTGCCGGTGAGAAAATCCAACAAGTTGACTTCAGGGCTGGCGAAGAACAGCAGGGCCTCTTTGCCCAACTCATAGAGGATGCCGAGGGTGGTCAGGATGGAAATTGCCCCGGCGATGAAAAGCGCGGCCTGGATCACATTTTCCGAGTGGCGCGGACGTTTTTTGAGCCGGGAGTGAATGGATTCCACTTGTGCCGTTGAAATCCGCAGGGCGGTGGGGGGGTGTTCCATGCGTAGGCCTTTTTTGATCAAAGATTCTGCAAATAGAGGGGGCGAGAGGCTGGCCACCCCTCTGGCGGCCAGCCTCGCCCCCATGAGGAGAAGTTATTTCAGAGCGTCGGCCATGGCCTGCTGGGCAGCGGTCAGCGCTTCTTCCGAAGCGGGGAAGTAGCCCACGTCGCCGATAACATCATTCACGGTGGTGAGGTAGTAGTTGATGAAACCAGCCACCTGGGGTTTGGACTTGAGGATACTCGCATCCGAGTAGATGAAGAGGGGGCGAGACAGTTTGTATTCGCCCGATTCGGCGCTTTCAAAGTTGGGGGTGACGCCGTTGAGGGAGAGGACTTTCAAGTTGGCGGCTTCGGCCTGGTAGTAGGCGAACCCGAAGTATCCGATGGCATAGGGGCTGCCTTCAATGCCTTTGACCAGAACGTTGTCGTCTTCGGAGGTTTGCAGGTTCTTGGCGTTGAGCACGAGCTTCTTGGCTTCGTCCAGTTTTTCGATCTTGGCAGGCTTTTGGATCACTTCTTCGACGAAGAAGTCAAAGGTGCCCGAGTCGGTGCCAGGGGTGAAGCGCAGGATGGGCTCATTGGGCCAGGAGGGATCCACATCCGACCATTTTTCGGCTTTGTCGGAGAAGATGACGCCCAACTGCTCGAGGGTGAGGTCGGTGAGGAAGGTGTTTTCTTTGCTGACGACCACTGCGATGGCATCCGTGCCCACGCGGAATTCGATGGGGGTGCGGCTGATGGCTTTGCAGTTTTCGACTTCACCGTCTTTGATGCCGCGGCTGGCATTGGCGATGTCCGATTCACCGGTCTTGCAGAAGCGCTCGAAACCCGCGCCGGAACCGATGGAGTCGATTTTGATCTCACCTGCGAAACCATCGGCCTTGAACTGCTCAGCGACAGCTTCGGACAGGGGGTAGACGGTGGAGGAACCGGCTGCGTAGATGGTTCCGGACAGAGCGGCGGGGTCCACTTCGGGCAGAATGCCGCTTTCGACGGGCGCAGGTTCGGCGGTGGGTTCAACCGGGGCGGCGGTGGGCTCGGCAGGAGCCGAGGTGGGCTGCTCCACCACGGCGGGAGCCTGGGTGGGGGCGGGGGTGGCCGCGGGCTGGCAAGCGGCCAGCAGCAGGGCGCTGATGATGAGGGCGAAGCTCACAAACTGGTAACGGCGTTTCATTGATTGTTTTCTCCTAAAGATTAGATGATTTTTCTGTCTTGATCACTATAACGAGGCGCGTTTAACAGATTGAGAGGGTTTTGTTAACAACAGGTAAAGAATCGGTTTGAGAAAATGCAAAAAAACACAGAAGCGCGAGGCTTCTGTGTGGATGGGTTGGGGGGGAGCGAGTGGGTCAGGCGGTGGGTAAGGAGAAGTAAAAGGTGCTGCCCTGGCCCTGCACGCTTTCGGCCCAGATGCGGCCGCCGTGCAGTTCCACCAGGTGGCGGGCGATGGACAGGCCCAGGCCGGTGCCGCCGCCGGAGCGGGCGCGGTCGGCCTTATAAAAGCGTTCAAAGATGCGGTTCAGGCTGTCGGGGGCAATGCCCACGCCGGTGTCGCGCACGTAGAAGACCACCTGCTGGGCTTCGGTGTAGGCCCCCACCTGCACTTTTCCGCCGGGCTGGGTGAATTTGACGGCGTTGTGGATGAGGTTCACCAACACCTGCTGCAGACGGGTGGAATCAGCCAGGACGGCGGGCAGATCGGCGGGGGTGAGGTGTTCGAGGGTCAGGCCTGCCCGTTCGGCTTGCAAACTCATACGCTCCACCGCGGGGGCGGTGATGTGCTGGGGGGAAACGACAGACCGTTCCAGCGGGACGCGCCCGGACTCGATGCGGGATAATTCCAGAAACTCCTGCACCAACTGGATGAGGTTGTCAATTTCTTGATCCATGCGGCCCAAAAAGCGGCGAGCCGCCGGGGGGTCTTCGAGGGCGCCTTGATCCAGGGTTTCTGTGAGGGCCTTCAGCGAAGCCAGCGGGGTGCGCAGCTCATGGGAGACGTTGCTGACAAAATCGCGGCGAACGGTCTCCAGGCGGCGCAGGCGGGTGATGTCGGTAAAGACCATCAGGGTGCAGCCGGGCATAGCCGCGCCGAGGGGGGCAGCGGTGGCCTGGACGAAGAGACGATCGGGAATAATCTCTTGAATGAGGGTTTTGGGCTCCTGGGCAGCGTGCGACCGCTGCCAAAGGTCCACCAGGTGATGACTGCGCACGATTTCGATGAGGGTTGGGCTGGTGGGGGGCTGCGCGTCCAGTTCGGTTTCAAACATGCGCGCGGCGGCAGGGTTAGAGAGCAGCACCTGGCCGCTCTCATTAACAATGGCGACCCCATCGCTCATCTGGTTGAGGACGATTTCCAACTTGGAGCGTTCGGTGCTGAGGGCTTCCAACTGGTTATTGAGCTGGGTGGTGAGATGATTGAAAGCGCGGCTGAGCTGGCCGAC
>DAIOUB010000123.1:0-5830 GCA_036751735.1 Levilinea sp.
ACCTATATCGATATTCAATTTTTCTACGGGTAATGGGGAGAACTACTGAGTTTTGTTGCGTTGTATAAAGAGCTTTACTTGCGTTAATCCATCAGTAAACGAATGTATATCGCATCAGCATAAAACAAGAATAACTTAGCTGCGTTGTGAAGGCAAAATAATGACCACTTCCTTCAACGCGTAAGTTATTGAAGAGCGAAGGAAGACTAAGTTTTCTTGCGAAGAATGGTGAACCGGGTAAGTGGTTCTCTGTAGTAAATGCGGGCAAACATAACGGGTTTGTTATCTTCACTGTAATTGAGTTCTTCGAACAAAGCCAGGGGCTCACCTTCTTGGCATTTAAGTAGTTCGGTTAATTCACCTCTGGCAACAACAGGCGTAAATTCTGCCAAGATGTGGGCAACACGTAGGTTACATTGTTGATAGAGGAGATCATAGACGGGTTTCTTTAGTTCGCTTTCCTCAAAAGGCTTGCAGACCAACTCTTCAGGGATCATGTCCGTGCAATAGATAGCAGGTTTGTCATCTGCGAAGAAGAGTTTGCGAATTACCAGCAATTTTGCCCTTGGCTTGACATTTAAGCGTTCCGCCAAGTCTTTTGAAGCGCTTTCGTGCCCTGCGTTGATAAGTACAATCTCTGCCTTGTAGCCCAGGCTTTTGATCAACTCGGTAAACTCGTAGGCCGTTTCGGCACGTGTTTTGATGTTAAGGACCTGGCTGTTTACGTAAGTGCCATCTCCTTGTCGACGACGAATGGCCCCTTCTCTTTCGAGAATAGCCAGAGCCTGGCGAACGGTTCCACGGCTTACACCTAACTCACTTGCTATTTCCAGTTCCCCCGAAAGGCGTTCGTCGTTTGAGGTCTGGGAACGAAGTTGCTCCCTTAGATGGTTGGCGACTTTATTAGCGAGAGGTATACTACGTTCAATTGGCATTTGTTTATTTGACATTTGTCTTCTTGATATTTGTTGTACAAATAATAGCACGTAATAAATGTGATTTCAAGTCTTTTTCAATCGAAAAATACAAAAGAGTTCTTTGAAATCTACTTATCCCCCAATTCACTTGCCCTACGCCGCAAATCTCCTTAAAATAAAACCAGCCCCAGGCAGTGACCGCATGAACCTATCCCATCCCCCCCTTCTTCGACGGTTGGTCCGCACCTTGCGCTGGACGCGCGCCAGCACCTACCTGATGAGCGCCTTCATCGCTCTGCTGTTTCTCATCGGCTACATCTGGTGGCCGCTGGTGGTGGAATACCTCGCCACCTATGACCCGCAGGTTTCGTTCTGGCGCCAGTTCGATTGGTTGCTGCTGGGCAATTTTCTGGCGATGTCGCTGCTGATCATGGCCAACGCCGACCTGCGCCGGGATTGGCCGGTGGTGGCGGTGGGCCTTGCCGGGGGACTGGTGATCGAGAGCTGGGGCACCCAGACGCAACTGTGGACCTATTACACGGCGGAGCGCCCGCCGCTGTGGATCATCCCGGCCTGGCCGATCGCCAGCCTGTCCATTGACCGGCTGTACCGCCTGCTGGCGCGCTGGACGAAGCGCTGGCCGGAGGGCGTGTTCCGTTGGGGCTACTGGGCGGTGTTCGGAATCTTCCTGGGGCTGATGGTGATCTTTGTGGCGCCCACCCTGAACCGTTCGCTGACGGTGATGGCCCTGGTGCTGTGCGTGTTCCTGATCTTCACGCCGGTGGACCGGCGCGCGATGGTGCTGGTGTTCGCGGCGGGGGCGGGCTTGGGATACTTTTTGGAGCGCTGGGGCACCACGCGCGAGTGTTGGACGTATTACACCCTGCAAACCCCGCCGTTTTTTGCCGTGTTGGCTCACGGGATGGCAGCGGTGGCGTTTTGGCGGGTGCTGCGGCTGTATGAGCTGTTTTGGCCGCGGGTGAAAACCCTGGGGCGGCGCGCGCCGGAGCGCGAGACGGCCTAAGCCTCAGCGGGTAGGTACACACGCGGGATGCGCGGGTGGATGAGACACACGCCGGAATAGCTGGAACGCCAGCGGTTGCGCAGCTCTTCGACGGTGATTTGCTCGGAACCCTGACGGCCCAGCAGCACGACCTCATCCCCAGCGGCGGCGGGAGCGGGCAGGGAGACCATGCTCAGATCCATGCAGTTGAGTCCCACCACGCGGGCGCGTTGACCGCCGACCAGTACCTGATTATCCTCCGAGCGGCGGTAGCCGTCGCCGTGACCCACAGGCAGCACGCCGATGCGTTCGCCTTCGGAACAAATATAGCGCGCACCGTAGGAGACCGCCCAACCCGCCGGCATGGTCTTGACCGACAGCAGGCGGGCTTTCCAGGTCATGGCGGGGCGCAGGTCAGCAATCCAGGGGGCGGGGAGCTGCTGGGTGATGCCGTAGAGGATGCCGCCTGCGCGCACCAAATTGAAGCGGGCTTCGGGAACCAGGGCGATGGCAGCGGAATTGGAAAGGTGGATCCAGGTGGGGTTGGCACCCGCGGCGCGGACGGCGGCCACGGCGGCCTCGAAGCGGCTGATCTGCTGCCCGGTGAGGACGGGGTCATCCCCGGCGCTGGCCAGATGGCTGAAGACGCCGTCCAGGCGCACCCAGGGCGAGTCTTGGGCCAGGGCGGCAAATTCCCCGGCTTCATGGGGAAAAATGCCCAGGCGGCCCATGCCGGTATCCACTTTCAGATGGACGAGGGCTGGGGTTTGCAGGGCGGCGGCGCGCTGCTGGGCGGCCTGAAGCAGTTCCAGGCTGCCGACGGCCATCGTGACCTGGGCGGCGATGGCGGCGTCCAACTGCTCTGGGATGAGGCTGCCCACCAGCAGGATGGGGGCCTGAATTCCGGCGCGGCGCAGCACCAGGGCTTCTTCCACGCGCACCACGCCCAGCCACAGACCGCCGGACTTTAGGAAGGTTTCTGCCACGGGCACCGCCCCGTGACCGTAACCGTCACTTTTGATCACGGCCATCAGGGGAACCCCGGCGGCCTGAGCGATGACGCGGGTGTTGTGGGCGACGGCGGACAGATCAATTTCGAGCCAGGAAGTGGGGGGAGGGTTGGGGATCATAGGGGCGCACCTGGGTTCAAGCGAGGATGGGTTAATTGTATCGCATATAACGATGGAGGCGGCGGATTTTGCATCCGCAGGCGGGCAGGGTATAATCAAACCCGTGAAGCAGGTTATTTTCGTTTTGGGAGGCAGGCTGACATGACACATACGCACGGTTTTGAACTGCTGCGAGAAGAAGCAATTGAAGAATTAAACGCCGTGGGGCGTTTTTATCGTCACATTAAAACCGGCGCGGAAGTGCTGACGATTCAAAACGACGATGAGAACAAGGTGTTTGGCATCACCTTTCGCACGCCGCCACCGGATTCGAGCGGGGTGGCGCACATCATGGAACATTCGGTGCTGTGCGGGTCGCGCAAGTACGCGGTGCGGGAGCCGTTTGTGGAATTGATGAAAGGCTCCCTGAACACCTTTCTGAACGCCATGACCTACCCCGACAAGACCACCTATCCGGTGGCCAGCGCCAATTTGCAGGATTTTTACAATCTGGTGGATGTGTATCTGGATGCGGTGCTCTTCCCCAACTTAACCCCGTCCACGCTGATGCAGGAGGGCTGGCATTACGAGGTGGAAGAGGACGGCTCGCTGAGCTATAAGGGGGTGGTGTTCAACGAGATGAAGGGGGCCTATTCGTCCCCGGATGGAGTGCTGGACGAGGTGAGCCAGCACGCAGTTTTCCCTGAGGCCGTCTACGGTTTTGACAGCGGCGGCGACCCGGCCGCCATCCCTGGGCTGACCTGGGAACAGTTTGAGGGCTTTCACCGGCGCTTTTACCACCCATCCAACGCGCGCATTTTCTTCTACGGCGACGACCCCGAAGAGCGCCGGTTGGAAAAACTGGCCGAGTTCTTAGGCGAGTTCGATTGGCAGGCAGTGGACAGCCAGATTGCCCCGCAGACGCGCTTTGCGCAGCCCCGGCGGCTGGTGCAGGGTTATGAGGCCGCCGAGGACGAAAACAAGCGCATGCTGACGGTCAACTGGATGCTGCCGGAGGCGCTGAAGTCGCCGCAAGGCATGGTGGAACTGGCCGTGTTGGAGCGGGCGCTGACCGGCACCCCCGCCGACCCGCTCTACCGCGCCCTGATCGAATCGGGCTTAGGCGAAGATTTGACCGGCCGCGGCCTGGATACGGGTCTGCGCCAGCCGTTTTTTTCGGTAGGGCTGAAAGGGGTCAACGCCCAAGACACGGACGCGGTGGAAGCCCTGATTTTGGACACGCTGCGCCGTTTGGCGCAAGAGGGCTTTGACGCCGAAACCGTGGGCGCGGCCCTGAACAGCGTGGAATTTGCGCTGCGCGAAAACAACACCGGCTCGTACCCGCGCGGGTTGGCGGTGATGCTGCGCGCGATGGATTTGTGGCTGTATGGAGAAGACCCCTTTGGGGCGCTGCGGTTGGAAGCCCCGCTGGCGGCGCTGAAGGCGCGGCTGGCCGAAGGGGAGCGCGTGTTGGAAGGCCTGACGCGGGACTTGTTTGTGGACAACCCCCACCGCGTGACGGTGGTTTTGGAGCCGGACGCCCATTTGGCAGAGCGCCGCGCGCAGGATGAACGCGCACGCTTGGATCAGGCGGCAGCGGGCATGGACGCGGAGGCGCTGGCGGCCGCGGCGGAGGCGGCGGAGGAATTGCAGCGCCGTCAGGAGACCCCCGACAGCCCTGAGGCGCTGGCGGCCATCCCCACGTTGAAATTGGGCGACCTGGAGCCGCTGGCCAAGAAGATCCCCGGTGAGCTGAGCGCGGTGGGCGAAGGGCAGCTGCTGTACCACGACCTGTTCACCAACGGCATTTTGTATTTTGATGTAGGCTTTGACCTGCACCAACTGCCGCAGGAATGGCTGCCCTTTGTGCCGCTGTTTGGGCGGGCGCTGACCGAGATGGGTACCCAGCGCGAGAGCTATGTGCAGCTCTTACAGCGCATTGGGAGCAGCACGGGCGGGGTGCATACCCAGGTGCTGCTTTCGGCTCGGCCTGGGGGCGGCCCGGCGGCGGCCTGGCTGTTCCTGCGCGGCAAGGTGATGGCCGAACGCAGCGCCGAGCTGCTGGATATTTTGCGAGATGTGCTCACCGAGGTCAATTTTGACAACCGCGAGCGCTTCCGCCAGATGGTGCTGGAGGCGCGGGCTTCGCTGGAGGGGCGGCTGGCGGATGTGGGCCACCGCGTGGTGAATTCCCGCCTGCGGGCGCGCTTTGATGAATCCGGCTGGGTTTCGGAGACGCTGGGGGGCGTGAGCTGGCTGTTCTTCCTGCGCGAGCTGACCGACCGCCTGGAACATGATTGGGCGGGCGTGCTGGCGGTGTTGGAAGGCATGCGCGAACGGCTGCTGCACGGGCGGGGCATGATGAGCAATGTGACCCTGGAAGCGGCGCGCTGGGGCGGGCTGCGCCCGGCGGTGGAAGATTTCCTGCGGGGCCTGCCGCTGCGCGAACTGCGCACGGAAAGCTGGCAGCCGCCGGTGTATTCGCCCAGCGAGGGCCTGGGCATTCCGGCTCAGGTGAACTACGTAGGCGCGGCGGCCAACCTGTTTGCGCACGGCTACACCTGGCAGGGTTCCACCCTGGCAGTGCTGCAGTACCTCAACGCCACCTGGATGTGGGAAAAGGTGCGCGTGCAGGGCGGGGCTTACGGCGGCTTTGCCTCCTTTGACCCCTATTCGGGGGTGTTCTCGCTGCTCTCGTACCGCGATCCCAATTTGAAAGCCACCCTGGATATCTACCGGCGTACGCCGGAGTTCTTGAAGCACTTGCAGCTGGACGAGGCCGAGCGCGTGAAGGCCATCAT
>DAIOUB010000123.1:5930-9086 GCA_036751735.1 Levilinea sp.
AGGCCGGGAAAGCGAGGAGAGATGACAACCAAGATACCGCGGGCAGCCTATGCGTTTTTGAACGGCTCGGCGACCTGGGCCTGCCGCTTTCCAGAGGATTGCGGCGCTGAGGGTGTGGAGGTGCTTGCGGAAGGCGCGGTGTTTGATACGCCCTACGGCAAGACCGTTCCGCTGAAAGTGGTGCGGTTGGGCGGTGAGAAGCCCAAAGACGCGCTGGTGATCCCCATGCACGGCTGGCATCTGAACGCGCCGCACATCACCCACCAGCAAAGCAGCGATCAGGTGTTCTGGCTGATGCGCGAAGCGGGCGTGAAGAAGATCCTCTCGGATGCGGGGGTGGGGGGGCTGAACCCGCTGCTGGAGATTGGGGATGTGATCCTGCCGGACGACTTCATTGAGGCGCGCACGCGGCGGGCGGAAACCTTTGGCGGGCAGGATATGCGCATGGGCGCGCCTTTCTGCGGCGGGCTGCGCGAGGCGCTTTTGGAAGAAGCGCGCAAGGTGTTCCCGCGGGTGATGCGGCGGGGCACCACGGTGGTGACGGAAGGGCCGCGCTTTGCCACCCGCGCCGAGGTGCACATGCTGCGCGCCTGGGGCGGGGATATCGTGGGGCAGAGCGTGACGCCGGATGTGACCTATGCGCGGGCCATCGGCGCCTGCATCGCGGTGCTGAATCTGGTGGCCTACCTGGCGGAGGATTCCGGCTCGGACTGGCCGGAGGCGCAGCTGCGCGAGTTTTACAATCACAACGCGCCGCGGGTGGGGCGGGTGCTGATTGAAGCCATGCGGCGGGCCGACAGCGCCGAGCCGTGCCCCAGCTGCGGCTGGCAGAGCGGGGGCCCTGCGCGCTGGATGGATAATCGTTAGCAGAAAAGGGAAAAAATGAGCGGGGCAGCCGAGGTGAAAAATCACCTCGGCTGCCCCGTTTTGGTTCTTAGGGCGTGGGCTGCAGCACGTCGGGGATGGTGTCATCCAACTGGGTGAGCAGGTCGGGGATCTGCTCGGCGGTGAGGTTGGCCTGGAAGAGCTGCCAGGCGGCATCCTGCAATACGAACTGGGTGCGCGCCCAATCGCCCGAACGCGGAGCGGGGCGGGCCTGGGGGATCCATTGTGCGGCGGCGGCCCATTGGGGGTGGCTGGCGGCGTAATCCTGCATCAGGTCGAGGGCGGCCTGCGATACCGGCCAGGCAGCGGCGGTTTGGGCCAGGCGCGCCTGGTGGCGGGGCAGGCTGAGCCAGCGGATGAAGAGCCATGCGCCCAACTGCTCTTCGGGTTTGGCCAGGCTGACGGCATAGGAGTGGCCGGAGGCGATCACCAGCGGGTCGCCGCTGACGGCGGGGAAGGGCAGCACCGTCCAGGTGTCACCGGGGTTCAGGCGAGTCTGAAGGCGTTCCTGGCGGGGCAGATCCTGCAAGGCAGCCGTGTAGAGCAGGGTGCGGCGGGTGCTGAAATATTCCTGCGGCTCCGGCTGACGGCTGTTCCAGGCGCAGGTGCGGTCAAACAGGCCGCGCAGGTAGGCGAAGGCGTCGCGGTTGGCGGGGGTGTTGAAGGAATAGGCGCGGTCGCCCACCTGGGCGGGGTCTTCACCAAAGGCAGCCAGAAAGGTGAGGATGGTGTAGGGGTCGCTGTCCACAATCCAGCCGCCGGTGCCGTCGTTGGCGCGGTCGGTATCGGCCAGGTTGGCCTGCAGGGCGGCGCACAGCTGAAGCTCCAGCTCTTTTTCATCGGTGGGCGGGGCGGCAAAGCCCAGTTCTTCGGCCCAGGTCTGGTTGTACACCATCAGGCGGGCGGTGCGCAGGGCAGGCAGGGCCAGTTGGCGCGTGCCTTCGGCGGCGGAGTCTGCTTCCCAAAAATTGGGGAAGAAGCTGGCGCGTTCCTCGGCGGTCAGACCCCAATTGGGGTCTTGCATGTAATCGTTGAGGTCGGCGAAAGTAGGTTGGGCGGCTTCCCAGGCGGCCAACTGCGCGCTTTCGGCGGCCAAAATTTGAGGCAGGGAGCCGTCCTGGAGGGCATCGGCCACGGCCTTATTCATCAGCCCCGCGCTGCCGGGGGCCTGGAGCTTGACATGCAGCCCCCAGACGTTGGTCTGGTTAAATTCATCCGTCAGGGCTGCCAGGGCGGCCGCGGAATCAGCGTAAAACGGGTGCAGGAAGGTGATTTGCAGCCCGCGCAGGCTTTCGGGGTCCACCTGCAGATGGGGCGGCGGGGTGGGCGTGGGCGAGGGGGCGGGCGGCAGGGTGGGCAGAGCGGCGGCCGGGCGCGGGGTGGCGCTGGGTTTGGAGGGAGCCGGCGCCGTGCCGGAAAGGGGCGCGGGCTGGCAGGCGGAGAGGAGCAGCGCCATCAGCAGCAAGGCGAGGAGGGCGGGCTGGTGGGGGGAGAGCGTTTTCATAGGGGGGTGACAGTCACTTTCTCGTCTTAATCAAAATCGGTGGGCCAGGCGGGGTTTTGATGGAGCACGAACATGCGCTCAATCTCTTCGGGGGTGGTGCGGCCCAGCGAGAGGGGCGGCAGGGCCTGGGGGGAGAAAAAGCTGGCTCCGGCGGTTTCGATGCTGTCGGCGGGCGCGCCGCCGGTGAGCTCGCACAAGAAGAAGAGCTTGTAGATGTGGAAGATGTGTGCCGGGTGACCGTGGAGGTTGCGGTCGTAGAGGGCCAGCAGGCGGGCGGCGCGCACCTGGTAGCCGGATTCTTCCCATACCTCGCGTTCCACGGCGCGGGAGGGCGGCTCGTTCACATCCACCCAGCCGCCGGGCAGGGTCCAGCCGCCGTCAGAAAGCTCTTTGACCAGCAGAATCTGGCCGTCTTGAATCACAACCCCGCGCACATCCACCTTGGGGGTGGGGTACCCGGCTTCGTGCAGGAAGATCTCGTGCATCTGCGTTGGGGAAACTTCGGCCTGATGGGCCACGATCTCGGCGGCCAGGTCGCGCAGGGCAGCGTAGCGCTCCAGGTCGAAAGGATTTTGGGCGTAGGTGAGGCCAGCCTGGGCGATGGATTGCAGGGATTGCGCCCAGGTGAGCCATTGGGGTTGAGACATGCACACCTCCTAGTACGCAGGTTGAGGGATATGATAACACAAAGCGCGCGGGCCTCTGCCCCTTGACGGCAAATGGCGCTTTGTTCCGGCATGGAAATGTGCTAGGATGAAATGGGAATT
>DAIOUB010000124.1:0-9073 GCA_036751735.1 Levilinea sp.
CCGCTCCAGTTTGGATTATACTCAAGGGCAGCGCCGCTGGACGGTTCCCCAGACGGCAGGAGCGTAGCATGCGTACATGGGCAGCCCTGATCTTAGCGAGTCTGGCCATCCTCCTTCTGGCCTCTTGCGGCGGGACGAGCAGCGCCGTCTCTACGGACTGCACCGCCAGCATGGAATATATCGAGGATGTCACCATCCCCGACAACACCGTGGTCAAGCCCGGCGAAAGGTTTGTGAAAACCTGGCGGGTGAAGAACGACGGCACCTGCCCCTGGGAAGGCTACCGCCTGACCCTGGTGCAGGGCGACGCCATGACCGACGCCAACCAGCCGGTTCCAAAAGTTCAGCCAGGGGAAGAGGTGGAGCTTTCCATCCCCATGACCGCCCCCACAGACGCCGGCTCCTACGCCGCCTCGTGGCAGCTGGAAACCCGCGCCGCCGAAGGCTTTGGGCAGCTGATCGTTTCCATCCAGGTCGAACCCTAACCTCACCCATTTTTTGTGCCCATTCAAAAAGCCGCCCCCACAGATCGTGAGGGCGGCTTATCTTTTTGTTTAGCGTGTGTGCAGCTTACATGTGGATGGGGTGTCCCATCGCGTCATGCGCGGCTTCCATGAGCACCTCGCTGAGGGTGGGGTGCGTGTGCACGTTGCGGCCGATCTCCGCGGGGGTCAGCTCCATGCGCTGGGCCAGGGTCAGCTCCGGCAGCAGCTCCGAAACCTCCGGGCCGATCAGGTGCGCGCCCAGAATTTCGCCGTAGCGCGCGTCCACGATCACCTTGGCAAAACCAGCGTAATCGCCCAACCCCAGAGCCTTGCCGTTGGCCTGGAAGTTGAAGCGCCCTACCTTGATCTCAAAACCTTTTTCCCGCGCCTGGGCTTCGGTGAGGCCGAAGGAGGCCACCTGGGGCTGGCAGAAGGTGGCGCGCGGCATCATGGTGTAATCCAGGGTCACCGTTTCCACCCCGGCGATGCTCTCGGCGCACACCATCGCCTGGGCCGAAGCCACATGCGCCAGCAGCAGCTTGCCGGTCACATCCCCAATGGCCCAGATCCCGGGCACATTGGTGGCCATGCGCTCGTCCACTTTCACAAACCCGCGCTCCGTAAGCTCCACCCCGGCGCTTTCCAGCCCCAGATTCGCGCTGTTGGGCTTAAAGCCAATCGCCACCAGGGCCTGATCCGCCTCCAGGGTCTTTTCGCCGTCGGGGCCGCTGACCTTGACCACCACGCCGTGATCGTTCTTTTCCACCGAAAGCACCTTGTGCTCGGTCAGCAGTTGAATGCCGCGCTTGGTGTACTGCTTGGCCAGTTCGCGGCTGACTTCTTCATCTTCCAAAGGCAGGATGCGCGGCAGCATTTCCACAATGGTCACCTGGGTGCCGTAGCTGCTCCAGATGGTGCTGAATTCCACCCCGATGGCGCCCGCGCCGATGACCACCACTTTTTCGGGGCGGGTGGTCTGCAGGATGGCCTCGGTATAGCTGAGGATGCGTTCGCCGTCCACCTGCACGCCGGGGATATTGGCCGAATAGGCCCCCGTGGCCAGGACGATATTTTTAGCCTTCAGCGTCTGGGTTTTGCCCTCGGCGTCGGTGACCGTCAGGCTGTCTTTGCCGGTCAAAAGCGCCGTGCCCATGAGCACGTCCACTTTATTCTTTTTCATTAAGAAGCCCACGCCGCGCGTCAGCCGGTCCGAAACCTGGCGGCTGCGTTTGACCGCGGTGCTGTAATCCAACTGCAAATTTTCAAACGAGAAGCCGAATTCTTTGCCGCGTTCCCGCAGGGTATGAGCCAGCTCCGCGTTTTTCAGCAGGGCTTTGGAAGGGATGCAGCCCACGTTTAAACACACCCCGCCCATCCACTGTTTATCCACAATAGCCGTCTTCAATCCCAACTGAGCGGCGCGAATGGCGCACACATACCCACCTGGGCCGGCGCCGACGACCACCACATCGTAATTGAGTTCTTCGCTCATGACACCTCTTCCTTTGCCGTCAAATGCGGGCGCAAGGCTACCGCAGGGGCGGGCCGTGCGCTTGTTTTGGATGCAACTTTCCATAGATTGTACTATGATGCCCCCCCTTTGCGCAACGCGCGGGTACGGGGTTTGATATAATACGGCATGCTCATGAACGCCGCCCCGATTCAACGCATTGCCGTGGCCTACCACCCTAACCTGCCCGAAGCCGCCGAAGAAGCGCGGGCGGTGGCTGGCTTTCTGCGCGAACGCGGGGCCGAGGTTCTGGAATGCGCCTCGTTATACGACCCCGATCTGCGCTGCCGCCTGTCCCCGGGCAGCCATGATGTGCTCATCGCCATCGGCGGGGACGGAACCATGCTGCGCGCCGGGCGTTTTTGCGCCGGCATGGGCCTGCCCATTTTGGGGATCAACGCGGGCCATTTTGGCTTCCTCAGCGAAATTCCCCGCGATGGGTGGCGCGAACAATTGCCCCTGCTGCTGGAGGGCCGCTACCGCCTGGAACAGCGCCTGATGCTGCGCTGCGAACATTGGCGCGCCGGTGAGCAGCTGGCCCAGTGGGACGCCCTGAACGATGTGGTCGTGTGCCGCGGCCAGTTTGTGCGCCCCATTCAGCTTCAGGCTTATGTGGACGGCTATGAGATGGCCTCGTATGTGGCCGACGGCCTGATCGTGGCCACCCCCACCGGCTCCACCGCCTACGCTCTGGCGGTGGGTGGGCCGATTCTGCCGCCCGAAGTGCGCAACCTGCTCATCATCCCGGTGGCCCCCCACCTGTCGGTGGACCGCGCCATTGTCCTCCCCGAAGGGGTCAGCATTTCCATCCGCACCTACACCAGCCATGAAGCGGTCTTAAGCGTGGACGGGCATTTACCCGTTCCGGTGTTGGACGGCGACGAGGTGCGCTGCACCGCGGGCGACCGCCAGGTGTTATTTGTGCGCTTCCAGGATCCCAGCTATTTTTACCGCAACCTTACCCGTTATATGGAACGCAACCCATCCAGCCGTGGAGGCGTATGACCGAACAGACCCCTGTGTCCACCCCCGCCGAAGTTAAGGCTCAGGTGTGCTACAAACATCCAGACCGCGAAACCTATTTGCGCTGCAACCGCTGCGAGCGCCCCATGTGCAACCAGTGCGCGGTGCTCACCCCCACCGGCTACCGCTGTAAGGAGTGCGTCAGCGGCCAGCAAAAAACCTTTGAGACCGCCCAGAATCTCGATTATGTGTGGGCCATCGTCCTGCCGCTGGTGCTCAGCCTGATCGGCAGCTACATCGCCTCCATTTTGCAGTTCTTCACCATCTTCATCGCCCCCATCGTGGGGGTGATCATCGCCGAGGCCGTGCGCTGGGCGGTGAAGCGCCGCCGCTCCCGCATGCTCTTTCGTCTGACGGCGGGGGCCGCCGCGGTGGGCAGCCTGCCGGTTCTGGTTCTGTCCCTGAACAATTCTTTCTTTTTACTTTCTCTGGGTGTGGGTTCTTTCTTCTCGATCCTGCCCATTCTCTGGCAGGTGTTGTACGCTTTCCTGGTGACTTCCTCGGCCTATTACCGCCTGAGCGGAATTCAAATTCGCTGAGGGCTGCCGTTTTCCTGGCAGCCGGAGCATAAGAAGACAGCATGTTAACCGAACTCCGCATTGACAATTTCGCCATCATCCAGCGCCTGACGCTGGAATTTACCCCCGGGCTGATCGCTTTCACCGGTGAAACCGGCGCGGGCAAGTCCATCCTGTTGGATGCGCTGGAGGCCATTGTGGGCGGGCGGGTGGACGCCACCGCCATCCGCAGCGGGGCCGAGCGCGCCCTGGTGGAAGCCACCTTTGAACTGCCCGAAACCAACCGCGCCGCCGTGAACGCCGTTTTGGAGCGCGAAGACCTGCTGGATGACCCCCACTACATCACCCTGGGGCGGGAACTGCGCCGCGAAGGGCGCAGCGTGGCGCGGGTCAACGGGCGCAGCGTCCCCGTGGCCCTGCTGCGCGAACTGGGCGCCTTCCTGGTGGACATTCACGGCCAATCCGAACACCTGTCGCTGCTGAATGTGCGCGAGCACCTGGGCCTTTTGGACCGCTTTGCCGCGGTGGAGCGCGAAGCCGCCGCCTACCGCCAGGCCTATCACAGCCTGGTGCAGGTGCGGCGCGAACTGGCCTCCCTGCGCCAGTTGGAAAAAGACGCCGCCCGCCGCCAGGAAATGCTCACTTTTCAGGTGGATGAGATCGAAAGCGCCCACCTGCGCCCCGGCGAAGAAGATGAGATCCGCAAGGAGCGCGACCGCCTGGCCAACGCCGAAAGCCTGGCCGATCTGGCGCGCAAATCGCTGGCCGTGCTGGAAGACGGCGGCCCCGAGGCCCCAGCCCTTTCGGAATTGCTGGGCAAGGTGGTGCATTCCCTCAGCGCTCTCAGCCGCATTGACCCCACCCAAACCGAGCTGTATCAGACCGCCGAAGGGCTGGCCGAACAGCTCAGCGACATCAGCCGTGAATTGCAGCTGTATCTGGAAGGGCTGGAATTTAACCCGCGCCGCCTGGAACAGGTGGAAGAGCGCGTGAACCTGCTGGTGCAGCTCAAACGCAAGTACGGCGGCAGCCTGGAGGCGGTTTTGGCCTTTGGGGCCGAGTCCCGCGCCCAATTGGAGCAGATTGCCAACGCCACCGAGCGCATTGAAGCCCTGGAAAAGGCCGAAAGCGAAGGCCTCCAGCAGTTGGCCCGCCTGGGCATTGCCCTTTCCAAGGCGCGCCGGGCGGCAGCCGAGCGGCTGGCCAAAGGCGTGGAAGGCGAATTGGTGGATCTGAGCATGCCGGGCGCGCGCTTTCAGGTGGGCATGGAAGTGCGCCCCGACCCCCAGGGCCTGCCCGTGGGCGAGGGGCAGCGCGCGGCTTTTGACGAAAACGGCTTCGATCAGGTGGAATTTTTGATCGCCCCCAACCCCGGCGAAGGCTTTAAGCCGTTGGTGAAGATCGCCTCCGGCGGCGAAACCTCGCGGCTGATGCTGGCCCTCAAGAACGTCCTGGCCCGCGCCGACGCCATCCCCACCCTGGTGTTTGATGAAATTGATCAGGGCATTGGCGGGCGGGTGGGCACCGTGGTGGGCGAAAAGCTGTGGACTCTGGCCCGCCAGCACCAGGTGCTGTGCGTGACCCATTTGCCCCAGCTGGCGGCCTTTGGCGACCAGCACTACAACGTGCGCAAACTGGTGGAAGACGGCCGCACCCACACCGAGGTGCAAAAGCTGGAGGGCGATGCGCGCCTGGATGAACTGGCTCTGATGCTGGGCGGGGTCAGCGCCGCTAACCGCAGCGCCGCGGAAGAAGCCCTGCGCTTTGCCCGCGTCCGCACCCGCGAAATCAGCGGCCAGCCCACCCCTCGCGGTTAACCCTTGACTCTGTGCTATAATTTCCGCTGATGAACGCCAAACGATTTTTCCTGGTTGTGACGGCTATGCTGCTGGTCGGGTTGTTGATGACCTTTGCACCGGTGGCGGCCAGCCCCAACCCGCAAGTTTTTTACCAGACCCCCACCGCGGACGCCGACGGGCGCGTTTTTTACGTGGTGCGCGAAGGGGACAGCTGCACCACCATCTTTTTGCTCACCGGCGTGCCCATTGAAACCCTGCGCGAGCTGAATAACCTGGGCGCGGACTGTAATGTGATCGCGGGGCAAAAGCTGCTCCTGGCCGTCATCCAGGAGGCGTCCCCCACCCCCGGCCCGTCCCCCACCCCCACCCCCATCCTGCCCACCCCCACCCCCTTCAACGGCAACGGCCGCATCTGCATCCTGCTGTTTGAAGATACCAACGGCGACGGCATCCCCACGGGTGCGGAAGCCCAAATCGCGGGCGGCGCGGTCAGCGTGACCGACCTGGAGGGCGAGACCAACCTGGAGGGCGTGACCGCGGCGGGTGAAGATCCGCTGTGCTTTGAGGACATCGCCGAGGGCAAATACAATGTCAGCGTGGCCCCGCCCGAAGGCTACAACGCCACCACCTTAATGAACTACGCCCTCGACCTGCGCGCAGGGGATCAATCCACCCTCGATTTTGGCGCGCAGCCCAGCTCGGCGGCGCTGCCCGCCGAAACCGAAGAGCCGCAAGGCCGCTCCCCGCTGTTGGCCATCATCGGCGGCGTGCTGGTGCTGGGCGGGGCGGCCCTGGGCGTGTATTACGTCCTGCGCCTGCGCCGGATTTAACGCGCTGCCCACTGCTTGCAAATGCTTTGCGCCGCTCCATGCGGCGCATTTTTTATCCGGCAAAGGGAACACGGCCCGTGTAAAACCTTATGTGTTGATCCCTTTTACGGTGTGATAGAATCAAATAGAAGATCGTTCTCATTGCGCCTCACCGCGGCCACGGACGACGACCCATTCTCTTATATGAGGAGTTGTACTGAATGGAGCAGGTAACAGCCACGTTTGCAGTTAAGAAAGGCCTTGCACAGATGCTGAAAGGCGGCGTGATCATGGATGTGGTCACCGCTGAACATGCGCGCATCGCGGAAGACGCGGGTGCGTGCGCTGTGATGGCCCTGGAACGCGTTCCGGCCGATATCCGTGCGGCCGGTGGGGTGGCGCGCATGAGCGACCCAGAGTTGATCCTCAAGATCATCGAAACGGTCTCAATTCCGGTCATGGCGAAGTGCCGCATTGGTCACTTTGTCGAAGCGCAAATTTTGGAAGCCCTCGGCGTGGATTACATTGACGAATCCGAAGTTTTGACCCCGGCCGATGAAGAAAACCACATCTTAAAGCACGCCTTCAAGGTGCCATTTGTGTGCGGCTGCCGTAATTTGGGCGAGGCTGCCCGCCGCATTGGCGAAGGCGCGGCCATGATCCGCACCAAGGGCGAAGCCGGCACCGGCGACGTGGTGGAAGCCGTGCGCCATGCCCGCACCGTCCTCGGCCAGATCCGCCACCTTCAGGCCATGCCGGAGGAAGAGGTGATGGCTTTTGCCAAGCAGCTCGGCGCCCCCTACGAAGTGCTCATGGAAGCCCGCAGCCTGGGCCGCATGCCCGTGGTGAACTTTGCGGCGGGCGGCGTGGCCACCCCCGCGGACGCGGCCTTGATGATGCAGTTGGGCGTGGACGGCGTGTTCGTCGGCTCCGGCATTTTCAAGTCGGGCGACCCCGCCAAGCGCGCCGCGGCCATCGTCAAAGCCGTGACGCACTACAACGACCCCAAGATTCTGGCGGAAATCAGCCGCAACTTGGGCGAACCGATGGTGGGACGCCAGATTTCGGCCATCCCCGAAGCGGACAAAATCGCCGGACGCGGGTGGTAAGCCCATGCGTGTGGGTGTGCTCGCCCTGCAGGGCGCGTTCATTGAACATCAGGCCATTTTAGAGGGCCTGGGTGCGCAGGTGACCCAGGTGCGCCTGGCGGCGCATCTGGAAGGCCTGCAAGCCCTCATCATCCCCGGCGGGGAATCCACCACGATGGGCAAGCTGGCCACCGCCTTTGGCCTGATGGAGCCGCTGCGCGAATTTGGCCGTCAGCGAGCCATTTGGGGCACCTGTGCGGGGGCCATCTTCCTGGCGCGCGACGCCCACCGCGACCAGCCGCTGCTGGAGCTGATGGACATCAGCGTGCAGCGCAACGCCTTTGGCCGCCAGGTGGACAGCTTTGAAGTGGATCTGGACATGCCGTATTTGCATGTGAACGGCGCGAACGAATCTCCGGTGCCGTTTCATGCGGTCTTCATCCGCGCCCCGCTGATCGATTCGGTCTATGGTCAGGCGCGCGTGTTGACGCAGCTCCCCAACGGAACCATCGTCGCCGCCCAACAGGGGCGTTTGCTGGCGACCTCGTTTCATCCAGAGCTGACCGCCGACAGCCGCTTTCACCGCTACTTTTTGGAGTTGGCACGATAGACGTTCGTCCTTTTGCCTGGCACGATTGGGTTACCCTCTACCGCAACCGGCGATATTTACTGTCGTTAGATCGCGCGCAGCTCTTGACGCTTGGCAATCCGGTGGGGCTGACCGCCCTGCTCACCAATCTCGACCCCGCGCGCGGCAGTTTCACCGCGGTGGTCACCCCGGCCGAAGGCCCTCCCATGATCGGGCAAATGCTGTACCGCCTGGGAGGGCGTTCGGCCCATCTGTCGTTTTTGGTCCCCGGAAACCAGCCCGACTCTCCGGCGCTGCTGCCCCTGCTGGATCATTTGACCCAGCAGGCGGGCGAATGGGGGGCGTTTAACCTGCATGCCGAGGTGGAAGAGCGCAACCCCTTGTTTGAAAAGCTGCGGCGGGCGGGGTTTGTGGTGTATTCCTGGCAGCATATCTGGCAGCTCAACCCCGAAGGCCTGCCCGACGGCCAGCCCGCGCTGTGGCGGCCGGCCGGGGCCGCCGATGAGCCCGCCGTCCGCAGCCTGTACCAATGCCTGGCGCCGCCGCTGGTGCAGAGCGCCGAAACCTTGCCCAATATGCGCCAGTCTGGCTGGGTGTACCGCCAGGATGGGGAGCTTTTGGGCTATGTGGAAGCCGTTTTGGGGCCGCGCGGCGTGGTTTTGCAGCCCCTGATTCACCCCTCCACCGATCGGGTGGAGGCGCTTTTGCGGGCGCTGCCCCTGGCCCTGCCGCCTTTGCTGGGGCGCTCGCTCTATCTGGTGGTGCGTTCGTACCAATCCTGGCTCGATCCGCACCTGGAAAACCTCAGTGCGCGGGTTGGCCCGCGCCAGGCGCTTTTGGTGCGCCACCTGGCCCATATGCAGCGCGCGGGCGTCCCCGTGACGCAGAGCAGCCTGCTGCCCGGCATGGAAAGTGCGCGTCCCAAACCGACCGCCCCTATTGTTCACTCAATCGTAGTACAATCCAGACGATCTTCGTCTGAAAAAATGGATACTGTAGATTTATGGCACAGAGACGGATAACCGATGATTTACAAGCCCTGCTGGACGTACTGCCGCTAGAAGTTGCGCGGGCGGTGCAGCAGGCCAACAATTCGGATAATTTACTGGAAATTGTCTTAGACCTGGGCCGTGTCCCCGTGGCTCGCTTTGTCCAGGGCGAAGTGCAGCTCAGCCCAGAAGAAGTCACTCCCGCGGATCTGGACTGGGTGGTGTCGCGCATTGGCGAATTTGACGCCGACAACCGCGCCGGT
>DAIOUB010000125.1:0-8972 GCA_036751735.1 Levilinea sp.
CACCAATTACGTTTGGCCATGCGGTGCGTTCGATGAAGCTGAACGCACCCTACCCCAACTTCGCGCCTTCGCGGTTCAATGACACGGGCCTGTGCGCACATCCATCGCGGGATGGAGCCGGAATCCATCTACAGGCGCAGGCGAAAATCCGTCATTTGGAGTATATTGAATAAGATGGAAAAGTGCTGTAAATAAAGGTTCAGGGAGGACCATTTTATGAAGAAGATCATCGCCCACCCCCTTGGAAGACAGCTTGGGGCCGTCCTTTTGGCCGCGGCCCTGCTGCTCAGCCCCACCGCGCCGGTGACCGCCGCCGAACCCACCAACGGCCCCACGCCCGCCCTGGCCGCGGATGTGAACGAAGGCGCGCCCAGCTCCGCCCCCAATCAGCTCGCTGCCATTGGCTCCACCTTGTTTTTCGCTGCGGATGACGATGAATACTGCCAGGAACTGTGGCGCATCAGCCCGCCCTACACCCAGGCCTTCCGCGTCAGCGACATCAACCCCGACGACGGCAGCGCCCGGCCGGAATACATCACCGCGGTGGGCGATACCCTCTTCTTCCGCGCCGATGACGGCACCCACGGGTACGAGCTGTGGCGCAGCCAGCCGCCCTACACCAGCGCCGAGATGGTGACCGACCTGAACCCCGGCGCCGAAGGCTCCCTCCCCCATGAACTGACCCCCGTGGGCAGCGCCCTCTTCTTCGCGGCCAACGACGGCAGCAGCGGCACCGAGCTGTGGAAAACCGAATCGCCCTTCACCAGCGCCGTGCGCGTGGCCGATATCGCCGTCGGCCCTCCGGGATCCAATCCCGATGAACTCACCCGCACCGGCTGGATCCTGCTCTTCAGCGCGGATGATACCCAGGGGCGCGAGCTGTGGAAATGCACTCCCCCCTACATCAACACCTGCGAAATGGTCTCGGATGTGAACGCAGCGGGCAACGCCAACGTGAAAGAACTGACCTTCGTCAAAGACATCCTCTTCTTCACCGCCAACGACGGGGAATACGGTCAGGAACTGTGGATGAGCGAATCGCCCTACAACGTGCTGACCACGCGGGCGGTCAACGATTTCAGCACGCGCTCCTACAACACCTACCCTTCCGACCTGCATGCCATCGGCGACACCCTCTTCTACACTTCCTCCGTCGGTTTCATCGGCATGGAGCCCTGGAAAGTCGTCCCTCCCTACGGCAAAACCCAGATGACGCGCGTGGCCGATATCAACAGCACCTCTTTTTTCTGGGGATCCTTCCCCTACGGCAAAATGTCCATCGGCGACACCCTCTTCTTCATCGCCAATGACAACAAGTACGGCTTTGAGCTGTGGAAAAGCGTGCCCCCCTATGACGACGACAGCACCAAGCGCATCAGCGGCATCCGCGCCGGCATGGGCACGGGCGACATTCAGGAACTAACCGCGGCGGGCTCGGTGCTGTTCTTCACCGCTGATGACGGCAAGCATGGGCGCGAGCTGTGGAGAAGCGCCCCGCCTTATACCGATGTTGAATTGGTGAAAGACTTGAACGGCGGTGCGGCCTCTTCCAACCCCGAAGCGCTCACCGCCCTGGGCGACAGCCTGTTCTTTGCCGCCAACGACGGCAGGAAAGGCATCGAACTGTGGAAAGTGAGCAACAGCTTCAGCCTGCCGGCCAGCGGCTTTACTCCCGCACGCTTCACCCCCCGCGCCGGCCAACCCGCCGCCTTGCAGCAGGTGGATGATCTGGTGCTGGAAATCCCCAAACTCGGCCAGACCCTTCCCATTGTGGGCGTACCCTACGCCCAGGATCAATGGGACCTCACCTGGCTGGGCAGCCAGGCCGGGTACCTGGAAGGCAGCGCCTACCCCACCTGGAACGGCAACACCGTGCTCACCGCCCACGCAGCCCTCTCCAACGGGCTGGATGGGCCGTTTGCGCGCCTGAGTGAGCTGCGCTGGGGCGACTCGATTGTCATCCACGCCAACGGCCAGCGTTTCCTCTACGAAGTGCGCACCGTTGAGCAGGTGGATCCCCAGGATGCTTCTGTCTTTGAGCACGAAGAGCTGGACTGGCTGACCCTGCTGACCTGCGCCCAATACGACCCGGCCGCCGACCGTTATCTCACCCGCCTGGCGGTGCGCGCCGTGCGCGTGGGTTTGCAGTAACCCCCCTCCCCCCTGAGCGGCTTTTCCCTGCGCGGGCCGGTCTTTTCCCAAGATCGCCCGCGCAGTTCATTGTATAATCGGGTTAACCTACCCCCCCGGAGAGACCTGCATGCCCAAAAATTATCTGATTGACATGGACGGCGTTTTGGTCAGCGGCAGCCGCCCCATCCCAGGCGCAGACAGCTTCATCCACAGGCTCCAGGATGCCCAGGCGCAGTATCTGGTGCTCACCAACAATTCGCGCTACACCCCGCGCGATCTGGCCCACAAGCTGCAAACCGCGGGGCTAGACATCCCCGCCGAGCGCATTTTCACCTCGGCCATGGCCACCGCCCGCTTTCTCAGCCTGCAGCGCCCCAACGGAACCGCCTTTGTCATCGGTGAAAGCGGCATGACCCTGGCGGTGCATGAAGTGGGTTACATCATCACCGAACGCAACCCCGATTACGTGGTCATCGGCGAAACCGACACCTACAACATGGATCAGCTCACCCGCGCCGCCCGCCTGGTGCATGAGGGCGCGCGCTTTATCGCCACCAACCCCGACGCCAACGGCCCCTCAGAACACGGCCTGGTGCCCGGCTGCGGGGCTTTGGCCGCCCTGGTGGAACGCGCCAGCGGCAAGGCGGCCTTTTACGTGGGCAAACCCAACCCGCTGATGATGCGCATGGCTTTGAAATATCTGGGGGTACATTCCGACAACACCGTCATGGTCGGCGACCGTATGGACACCGACGTGGTGGCGGGGGTGCAGACCGGCCTGGACACCATCCTGGTGCTCAGCGGCATCACCCGCGCCGAAGAGGTGGAGCGTTTTCCTTACCGCCCCACCCAGGTGCTTGATTCAGTGGCTTCTATTCAAGTCTAGGGGGTCAAGCTTCGGGGGAACCTTCTTCGCGCTTGACGGTGTACGTGTCAAAATCACGGGCCACCAGCGTGTCGGCAAACACGCTCTGGGCCTCTTGCAGCACGTCTTTTTCACGGTAGCGGCGCGAAATGTGCGTCAAAAACAACTGGCGCACCCCCGCCCGCTGGGCCAGCTCCGCCGAGCGGCGCGCGGTCATGTGTGAAAACTGGCGGGCCATCTCGGCCTCTTCGTCCAGATAGGTGGCTTCCATCACCAGCGCGTCGGCCCCGCGGCAAACGGGAACCAGGCTGTCAATCTCGCCCGTGTCGCCCACCACCACCAGGCGCGTGCCGGGGCGGAAAGGCCCCAAAACGTCTTCCGGCCCCACCGTGCGCCCATCCGGCAGCTGCACTTCCTTTCCCGCCACCAGATCGCGCCGCCAGGGGCCGGGGGGAATGCCCAGGGCCTCGGCTTTTTCGGGCAGGAAGGGACGGTGCCCTTTTTGCTCAAAGGCGTAGCCCAGCGAATCCGACCCGCGGTGATAGACCGGGAAGGCCGAAACCGTCAGCCCGCCCTCATCAAAAAACGTGCCCGGGGTCAGCGTGCGCAAATGAATGGGGACGGGCGGCGAGTTCTTGCGCAGCACCACGCCGTAGAGCAGGTCGTGAATGCGTTCCAGCGCCCCAGCGCTGCCGAAAATTTCCAATTCTTCCATGCTCTCCCAACGCATCAGCGTAGAAAGCAGCCCGGCCAGCCCCAAAATGTGATCCAGGTGTGCATGGGTGATCAAAATGCGGTTGAGGCGCTTAAAACCCACCCCCGACTGCAAAATCTGGCGCTGCGTGCCTTCGCCGCAGTCCACCAGAAAACGAAATTCATCGTGCTTCACCAACAAAGCCGGCAGGTTGCGCCGCGCCGATGGCGCCGATGCGGAAGTTCCCAAAAAGATCAGTTCAAACAAGCCTGGTGCGCATCCTTTCCAGCAGAATGGCTCTATTGTACCAAATCCCGCGGGCGGATGCCAAAAAACGCCCCAGGCCGTACACAGGGCCTGGGGCGTGAGTCTGATTTGGGTTATCAGTGATTATTTGATGATGCGCGGGTTAATCCACAGCGCCCAATCCTGCCCAGAGCTGCCGTTGGCCGACACCTGGAAGAGGAACTTGACGTTCTTGCCCGCCAGCGAAGACAGGTCAATATCCAGGGTGCGCACGCTGTTGTCGTAGGTTTCCAGCCAGCCGTCCGCAGGCCCCAAATCCGTCCAGGCTCCGCCGTCTGCGCTGTACTTGAGCAGGAACTTGACGTTGCAGGCGCTCCCGCCTTCTTTATGCAAACAGCCCACCCGCGCGCGGAAGCGGAAACCGTTCTCAATGGCGATCGCAGGGTATTCGCCCTGAATGTAGCCGTCGTCCACCCATTCGGGATGGGTCTCAATGGCCATCGCCCCGGCTTCCAGGCCGGTTTCCAGCTTGGGGTTATCCAGCTTGATCACAAACCCATCCGCATCGCCGTCGCTGCCCGGGCAGTCCAAATCACCCGCTCCGCTGCGCCAATCGGCGTCGCAGTATTTTTCCACAAAGCTGTACTTCACGCTGGTACCGCTGGGGGTGCCTTCCTGCACCTTCACTTCCACCCAAAAGGCGGCGTTGGCCCCATCGCCCAGGCCAAAGGTAGCGCCGGAAGCGTTGCGCAGCTTCCAATTGCCGCGGTAGGTTCCCGCGCTGCCGGGGGTCTTCAGGTTGACCGAAAGGTCAATCGTCTGGCCAGGTGAAACGCTGCCGGGCAGGTTCTGGCTGGCGGGCCCGCTCAGGGCGTTGCCGCTGTCGAACACCAGGGCGTACGAGGTGCTCCAGGTGCAGGAGCCCACGTTCTTCAAACGCCAGGTCTTGGTGAACGACTGGTTCAGGTTCAGAATGGTGCCGTCTGGAATGGAGACGTCGCTGACGAACTGCGCCTTATCGCAGGGCACCGCGGTGGGCGGCACCGGCGTGGCCGGCGGCTTGGTGGGCTGGGGGGTGTTGGTGGGCGGGGCCGTGGGGGCCGCCGCCGTCGAGGTGGGCGGCAGGGTCGGGTTGCCCGCGGTAATGGCCGTCTGCGTCAGCCCAGCTTCAATGGTCTGCGCCAGGGCGGTGATGGTGGCCTGGGGGCCTTCAGAGGTGGGCGTCACCTGCCCAGTGTTCGCCCCCGGAAAGTTGCAGGCAAGGGCGGTGAATACCAGCAAGGCCAATAAACGAAAAATCGGATGAATCGTACGCATGTCGTCTGCTCCTTGAGCGGATACAAAGATGGATCCTGTCTGGCGCGCTTAAATTGACCGGATCGGTCAATGTATTTTTACCATCTTCTGTTGGCCTTTACAAGGATTGAAAAGCGTCAGGGCATTTCCAACCCGTGGGCTTCCAGAAGGGCAGCGTCACGCAGAATCTGGGCGGTGGGGCCGTCGGCCACAACCCGCCCCTGATCCATGACGACCGTGCGCGTAAAAAGTTCCCGAACCATGGGCAAATCGTGGGTCGCCACCAGCATGGTCTGGGGCATTTCGGACAGCAAGTGAATCAGCGTGCGGCGCGCTCGCGGGTCCAGCCCAGCCGAAGGCTCGTCCAAAGCCAATACCTCCGGCTGCATGGCCAGCACCGTGGCCAGGGCGATGCGCTTCTTTTCTCCCACGCTCAGGTGGTGCGACACGCGCCGGGCGTACTCTTCCATGTGCACCTGCGACAGGGCAGCGTGCACGCGCTCGTCCACCTGGGCGGGCTTCAGCCCCTGATAAATCGGTCCAAAGGCCACGTCGTCAAACACCGTGGGCGAAAACAACTGGTCATCCGGGGACTGGAACACCAGCCCCACCAGCGCCCGCACCCGCCCCAAATTCTTGGCGTTCACATCCAGGCCGCAAATGCGCAGCTCACCCGTCTGGTGGCTGAGGATGCCGTTGAGGTGCAGCAGCAAGGTGGACTTGCCCGCCCCGTTGGGCCCCACCAGGGCCACTTTTTCACCAGGGTGCAGGTGCAGATGCACCGCGCTGAGGGCGGAATGGCCGTCTGGGTAGGCGTAGTGTAAATCCACAATTTCAACCGAGGGTTGGCTCATGTCCGACCTTCCTTAGGATGCTCGCAGTAATAAGGACAGCGCCAAGAGGGCGCCCAAGAGGAATAAGAACAGCGTCAAAATCAGCCATTCGCGGCCCGGCACGCGCGGGGTAGCGCTGCTGCGCACCTCGCCGTCATAGCCGCGGGCCAGCATGGCCATATAAATGCGGTCGCTGCGTTCGATGGAGCGCAGGAACAGGCTGCCCGCCATGCCGCCGGCAACGCGCGCCCGCCACAAAACCGAGCCGCCCGGCCGCAGACCCGCCTGGGCGCTTTCTCCGCTGCGCGCCGTGCGCGCCCGCATCAGACGCAGGGCTTCGTCCACCATCACGAACAGATAGCGCCACATGAGTCCGATGATGGCCACCAGCAGGCGCGGCAGGCGCAGCGCGCGCAGGGCCATCAGCAGGTCTGGGAAGGCGGTGGTGCTCACCAGCACCACCGCCGCCTGTAAAGAAATCCACGACTTGAAAGCGATGCTGAGCAAACGCACCAGCCCCTCCTGGCTGGCCGTCAGGCTCCACGCGCCCAGCGAAACCGTCCACAGCGGGGTTCCGCTGACGGTGAAGGGCAGCGGCAAGGCCGCCAGGATGAAAGGCAGGGCCAGCAGCGCCCGCTTTTGATAGTAACCCAGGGGGATATCCGAAAGCAGTTCCGCCGCCACAACCCCTGCCAGGAGCAGCAGGTACACCGCCCAGGTCCCCGGCGGGGTCAGGGAGGTGGTCAAGATGAAGGCCAAAGCCGCCAGCAGCTTCACGCGCGCATCCAGGCGGTGCAGCAGGCTGGGACGATCCTGGTAGGGGTCTAAGAAGTGAACGTGCATGGGTTCCTTAGGCTTTCGCTTGTTTACGGCGGCTGGCGGTCAAAGCCACAGCCGCGCCCAGAACAATCAACGCTCCGACGATGCCCGCCAGGATGGTGGCCGCGGCTTCGTTGGAAACGCCGGGGAAGACGTAATCCGGGATCACGTTATACAGCGAGCCTTGTGCAGTATCAATGAAGCCCTTCTGCTCCGCCACCCATTCCAACCCATCGGGGTGGGCCGAAGCCAGCGGGGAAAGGATCACCAGAGCCAGCGCCAGCAAACCGCCGCCCACCCATACCGGGGTGTTCGAGCGCGTGCTGGGGGCTGCATCCCGCTGCAGCAGGTCGCGCCGCGCGGCAAAGATCAGCGCCAGGGCGCCAGTGGTGATCAGTCCCTCGCCAATGCCGATCAGGGCGTGGATGCCTGCCATCGCGGGCACGGCCACATTGGCAGGCGAAGTGCCCGAAGCCGCCAGCTGCAAAGCCGTGGCCAGCGAAGCCACAAACACCGAGGCCCAGGCCGCCGTAAAACCACCCACGAACAGCGTCCAGCTGCGTCCGTTGGCCACCCGCTGGATCAGGCGGTAGACCGCGTAGGCCACAAAGGGAGCGATAATCGCCATGTTGAGCAGATTCCCGCCCAGGGCCAACAGCCCACCGTCCTGAAAGATGAGCGCCTGAACCGCCACCACGCAGGTCATCACCAGCACCGCCGCCCAGGGGCCCAGCACAATGGTGGCCAAAGCCCCGCCGATCAGGTGGCCGGAGGTCCCGCCGGTCACGGTGAAGTTGAGCATCTGGCCCGCGAAGATGGCCGCCGCCAAAACACCCATCACGGGCACTTCGCGCTCACCCAAATCGCGGTTCACCCGCCGCAGCGACACGGCGATCACCGGCACGGCCAACACCCACAAAATGACCGCCACCAGGGTGGACAAAAAACCATCTGGAATATGCATAGGGGTAGGGGCAAATAACATCACGGCTCTCCTTTTAGCTTGCTGCTGAATTCTGCCCTTTTTGGCGGCAGGTGGGACAAAGACCAAATAAGACCAGGTGGTTGGTGATAATCTCAAAGTCATAGGCCTGTTCCAACTCCGCGAACAGAGCGCGAACGGGCCCATCGGACAGCTCAATCTCATGACCGCAGCCTTCACAGATCAGGTGATGGTGCGGGGCGGCGTGCAGGGCTTCATACACCGGGGTGCCCAGGCCCATATCCGATACCGAAATACTGCCCTGTTCCACCAGAAAACGCAAATTGCGGTACACGGTGGAAGGGTTCAGGGAAGGCAGCTGCGGCTGCACACGTTCATAGACCTCCTGAACGGTGAGGTGGCAGCCGCAAGTCTGTAAGAGGTCCAAAATGGCCCGGCGGGCAGAGGTGTTCCGGCTTTGCAAGGCAGCTCCTTTTTGCAAATATTTGCAATAAGGATTATAAGCCGTTTTCCAGCAAAAATCTATGGGGTTAGAAAGTTTGTATAAGGTTGTATCCCCCGTAAAACTGGTTAAAAAAAGTGCTCGCCGCCTGGGTGAGGGGGGCACCCAGCCAGCGAGCAATTTCTATTATAGGCCGTACCGCGGTTCCGTCAAGGACGGCGCCCAGCAAAATGCAGTTTTGGAATGAAATTGCAACAATTCCCCTGGATCAATCAGCTCTGCGCTCCGCCCCCGGCATCTGTTCCAGGGTGGCCTCGGCCCAGCGCCGCACTTCGGCACAGTAACTTTCGGCGCTGCCGGCCTGCGCAGCCACATCCGCCAGGGTCACGCGCCACTTCACGCGCGGCGCGGGCGGGTCATCCGCCGAACGCAGCACCGCGGCCGTGCGTGTGCCGGGGCGGTGTTCGGCGGCGGCCTGCATGCGCAGCTGGTCAATCTTCAGCCCCTCCTGTAAAACCGCGCGCAGTTTTTGCTGCACCCAGGCCAGCGCCGAGGGAGAATAGCGCCCGTGCTGAATCATATAGCAGGCCACAGTGAAAAAATGCACCTGCCCATAGGCCGGGTCCGCAAATTCCAACGCCAGCAGGGCCTCAAACTGGCTCTGGCAATCCTGCCCGTCCTCCCAGCGCGCCCCGCACGCC
>DAIOUB010000126.1:0-5935 GCA_036751735.1 Levilinea sp.
TAGCGCTTGTCGGAGGCGGAGACGTATTCGCTCAGGCGCACGGCGGGGCCGATGAGTACCACTAAAACGCCGGATGCGCGCGGATCGAGGGTGCCGGTGTGACCGGCACGGCGGATGTTGGTGCCTTTGCGGACGGCCTGGACGACATCGTGTGAGGTCATGCGCACGGGTTTATCAATCACCAGAACGCCGGAGATGGCACTTTTAATATCTACACCGTGATTGTCGCTCATTTTCCTTTCCCCTTATTCATAACCGGTTGGGTCGAATGACCGTTGAGTTTGGACAGATATTGGTGGGTCGCTTCTAAGACTTGCTGCTGCACATATTCTAAGGACCCGTTAAGTTCAGCGCCCGCCGCGGCAGCGTGTCCGCCGCCGCCAAACTGGAGGGCAACCTTGGAGATGTCAATGCCGGGGACGGCGCGCCAACTGACCTTGATTTTACCGTTTTTCTGCTCCACAAAAATCAAGGCCACATCGGCGCCCTCGACGCTGGCGATGAGGTTGATCAGATCGGCGTCGTCATTTCCAGGGTACCCGACTTGCTTGCGGTCAGAGAGGGTCAGCACGGTCCACAGGACGCGCCCCTGCTGCTGCAGGCGGCCCAATTCCAGACCGGCGCCCCAGAAATGGGCGGCCTCCAGCGAACGGCTGATGAGGGCCTGGTGGTACAGGCTGGCCAGCGGTGCGCCTTTTTCCATCAGGTCGGCGGCCAGACGCAGGGTCAGGGGGGTGACGTTGGGGGTGCGGAAGCCGATGGTATCGCTGAGCAGGCCGCTGAGCAGCGCACTGGCGACGGCAGGGGGCATGGGTAAATTCCACAAGGGCAGGCAGTCGGCCAGCAGTTCACAGGTGGCGGCGGCCTGGGGCCAAACCAAATTGTAGCGGGCAAAGCCCGGGTTGGTGGCGTGGTGATCCAGGGCCAGGTCAGGCATGCGCGCTGCCAGCACGCCGCCGGTGCGGACCAGATCGGAACAATCCAGCACGACGGTCAGACCGGAGGTGTGCGAAGCCGTGCGCACAATCTGGTTGGCGCCTTCCAGGTGGCGGAAGCTGTCGGGCACACCGTCAGCCAGCACCATTTCTACAGTTTTGCCCGCGGCCTTCAGCGACAGCCCCAGACCCAGCAAAGAGCCTACTGCGTCTCCGTCCGGACGGACGTGCGAGACGAGGGTGAAATGCGAGGCGGCATGGATGCGCTCGCCGATCAGCGCGGCCTGCTGGGCTTGCTCAGGATTCATCGCTCGGCTTTTCCTGTGGGGCGGCGGGTTCCTGGCGCAGGGAGGCCAGAATGCGCTCGATGTGATCGGCCCGTTCGGGGGTAGGATCCCAATGGAAGCGCAGGCGCGGGAAGGCGCGCAGGTCAATGCGGGCGGCCAACTGGCTGCGCAGGAAGCCGGAGGCGCTTTGCAGGCCTTCCAGAATCTCTTTGCTGCGCTCGCTGCCTTCCACCGCAGACACGTAGATATCGGCGAAGGTCAGTTCACGATCCACCTTGACATCGGTGATGGAAATTCCGCTGAGGCGGGGATCCTGCACTTCGCGAATCAGCATTTCCGACAGGTCCTGACGGATGCGGTCGGCGATACGGGTAAGACGAACTTTAGACGGCATAACTTAATACTCCACAGACAAAACGGCGCTTAGCTGCCGAATCGCTCAATCGTATAGCATTCAATCTGATCCCCGGCCTGCATGTCATCAAAGTTGCGGAAGGAGATACCGCAGTCGTAACCCTGGCGCACTTCGCGCACGTCGTCGCGTTCGTGCTTGAGGGACGAGATATCGCCTTCAAAGATGACTTTGCCAGCGCGCAGGACGCGGGCCTTGCCGTTGCGGCGAACTTCGCCCTGGGTGACGCGGCAGCCGGCGATGTTGCCCACTTTGGAAATATTGAACACAGCCAGAACCTCGGCTTTGCCCAGGGGCACTTCCTTGAATTCTGGTTCCAGCATACCCTTGAGGGCTTTTTCGATATCTTCCGTCAGACGGTAGATGATGTCGTACAGGCGGATGGAGACCCCTTCGGCTTCGGCCAGGCGGCGGGCGGCCGTATCGGCGGTGACGTTGAAGCCGAGGACGATGGCTTTGGAGGCGGCCGCCAGCATGACGTCGTTTTCACTGACGTTGCCAGCTTCGGCCTGCAGGATGGTGACCTTGATTTCTGACTTGTTCAGGTCTTTCAGCTCGCTCACGATGGGTTCCAGGGAGCCCTGTACGTCGGCTTTGAGCAGCAGACACAGTTCGCGGGTTTCACCGGCCTGGTAGCGTTCGAAGAGCTGTTCCAGGGTGGCCTTGGGCACGGCGGCCTGGCGGTTTTGGGCCTGCGTTTTGCGTTCTTCGACGACGGCGCGGGCTTCGCGGTCATTGTTGTAGACCTGGAAGATATCGCCAGCGGCTGGCACGTCGCTGAGGCCCATGACCAGCACAGGCATGGAAGGGCCGGCTTTGCGCAATTTGCGGTTGCGGTAATCGAACATGGCGCGGATGCGGCCCATCGAGGTTCCGGCCACAATGATGTCGCCCATTTCCAGCGAGCCGTTCTGCACCAGCAGGGTGGCGATGACGCCTTTGGCTTTTTCGACCTGGGCTTCGATGACCGTGCCGAGGACTTTGCCGTTGGGGTTGGCGCGGATATCCATGCTGTCGGAAACGAGCAGGATGGCTTCCAGCAGGTCTTCGATGCCCATTTTCTGTTTGGCCGAGACGGGCACAATCATGGTGTCGCCGTCCCATTCGTCGGGAACCAGGCCGTTTTCGGCCAGCTGGCGTTTGACGAAGTCAGGGTTGGAATCGGGGCGGTCCACTTTGTTGAGGGCCACGATGATGGGCACGCGGGCGGCCTTGGCGTGGGCGATGGCCTCGCGGGTTTGGGGCATGACGCCGTCGTTGGCGGCAACCACTAAAACGACGATATCGGCCCCCTGGGCGCCGCGGGCGCGCATGGCGGTGAAGGCGGCATGACCGGGGGTATCGAGGAAGGTGATGAGCTGGTTGTGGTGTTCCACCTGGTAGGCGCCGATGTGCTGGGTGATGCCGCCCGCCTCGCCGCTGGCCACGTTGCTGTGGCGGATGGCGTCCAGCAGGGTGGTCTTGCCGTGATCCACGTGGCCGAGGATGGTGACCACCGGCGGACGTTTGACCAGGCTGCGCGGGTCTTCGTTCATGATGACCTGACGCCAGAGGGGAATTTCACCGGTCTCTTTTTCTTCGACTTCTTCCAGGCTTTCGAGCGCCGCTTCAAACCCCAATTCATTGGCGACGATGGCGGCGGTGTCAAAATCCACCAGTTGGTTGATATTGGCCATAACCCCATTGGTCATCAAGATTTTGATGACCTGGATGGGGCTGGCGTCCATGCGCTGACCGAGGTCGCGCACTGTGATGCTATGGGGAAGTTCGATCTTCTTCAACCCAGTCTCGCTCATAAAATACCTCCTTCATTGCACCCCATTTGGCCTGCCAGCCGGTGATTGCGAGAGCGTACTCGGGCGGCCTGGGGTCGCAGAGGTGGCGCGGGGGAGGCGCGCCATTCAGCGAGGGTCAGGGTGTCATACTGCTGGGACTTTCAGCAGAAGACGGGCCCGAGAGGGGATCATCATCCGATTCTGGCAAGGTTTCCAGAAACGCAAGCAAAGCGGCGCGTTCCGTTGGGGAGAGTTCGACCTTGAGGGCGTTGGCCAGGGGGCCTTTTAGGGCGCGCAGCCAACAAGAACGTTGGTCGTGCAGATACGCACCGCGCCCGGCCATTTTGCCCTTCGGGTCCACCTGCACGCCTTCGGGTGTGCGCACCAGGCGAATGAGGTTTCGCTTGGCTAACACAGACCGGCAGCCGACGCAGGTCCTTTGCGGAACATGTTTGACTTTCTTCAGCGTTTTCTTAGCCACAGTACGCTCGCCGCCTGGCGTTAGGCCTCCCACTCACTCCAATCTCCGTCACCGCGTTTGTGTTTCTTGCGGACGATGGTCATATCGCGGTCGGGGTCATACGAAATGACCACCTGTTTCTTCTTTTTCTTCTTGGAACCCTTCTTATCCTTTTTGTCGCCGCTGGCGTCGTCCTCTTCCTCTTCTTCGAGGATGGCCGGTTCGACCGCGGGTTTGAGGGCAAAGAGTTCGTTGAAGGATACTTCCGCTTCTTCTTCCCCTTCGGGTTCAGCCGCCGCGGGCGCGGTGACTTCCACTTCGGGCGCGGCAGCTTCTTCTTCTACCGTTTCGACAACCCCTTCGATCTCCGCTTCAATGGGGGCAGAAACCGGGGCCGGGGCCTCCATTTCCACCACCGGCGCGGCGGGCTGTTCTTCCACAGCGGGGGCAGCCGTCAGCGAGTCCATCAGGGCGTTGAGCTGCGCGATGGACTTGGCGCCCACACCCGGCATACGCAGGACGTTATCGGGGTTGACTTTCAGTTCCAGGGCCAGATCACCCACGGTGGTGTAACCGGCTTCCTGGAGCAAATTGACCAGATGCTCGGCCAGACCGCTGTCCAGCAGGTTCTGCTGGAAGGCTGCTTCGGGGATGGCGGCGCGGGCTTCGTCCAACACGGCGGGTTCCACCGCGGGTTTGACGGGCTGACGCGCCTGGATGGAGCGCTTTTCCACGCGGTCCACGAAGGCGGCCATCTGGTCGTATTCTTCGGGGGTCAGCGGGCGGCCTTCGGCCTTCTTGGCCAGGGAGGCCGAGATGTCATCCAGGATGGATTGTTCGGCCTGGGCGATTTCGGCCAGCTCGGCTTCGTTCTGCAGACGGTAGAGCGTGTCGCCGGCGGCTTCGCTGAGGGACTTGATGTCAATGCGCCAGCCGGTGAGCTTGGCAGCCAGACGCGCGTTTTGACCGTCGCGGCCGATGGCCAGGCTGAGCTGATCTTCGGGAACCACCACGGTGGCGGTTTTGCCGTTGGCCGAGCGTTCGTTCAGGTACACGCCCACCACGCGCGCGGGGGAGATGGCCTTGGCGATGAAGACCGCGGCGTCGGGGTTCCATTCGATCACGTCAATTTTTTCGTCGTGCAGCTCGCGCACGATGGCTTGAATGCGCACGCCGCGGATGCCCACGCAGGCGCCCACCGGGTCAATGCCCGATTGGGTGGCGGAGACGGCCACTTTGGCGCGCTCGCCGGGTTCGCGGGCGATGGAGCGAATTTCCACGATGCCGTGGTAGATTTCGGGAACTTCATTTTCCAGCAGCCGGCGCAGGAAATCGCGGTGGGTGCGGGAGAGGATGATCTGCGGGCCGCGGGGGTTGTCTTTGACCTCGGCGATGAGGGCGCGCACGCGGTCGTGAATGCGGAAGCGCTCGCCGTTGATGAGGTCTTTGCGCGACATCATGCCTTCGGCGCGCATATCCATACCAATGGTGAGCCCCTGGGCATTGACGGCCTGCACCACGCCGGAGACGATTTCTCCCAATTGCTTTTGGAAGTAATCGAACTGCATCTGGCGCTCGGCGTCGCGGATGCGCTGTTGGATGACCTGCCGGGCGGTCTGAGCCGCCACGCGGCCAAAGTCGCGCGGGGTGCTTTCGACGATGACCATTTCGCCCAGTTCCGCTTCCGGGTTGACCTGGCGAGCTTCGGAGAGGGTCACTTCGGTGCGGGTGTCTTCCACCGTTTCGACGACCTCTTTTTCGGCCATGATGGTGACTTTGCCCGTATCCGGGTTGATTTTGGCCTCGACATGCTGCGCGCTCGAAGCGTTGACTGCCCGCCGGTACGCAGAGACCATCGCAGACTCAATAGCCTGAAGGATGATTTCCTTCGGCAGCTGCTTTTCTTCCAACACTTCATTGAACGCCAGGATAAATTCGTTCTTCATCCTACCTTACTCCAGCCTTTTTCGAACCTTGTCTGACATACAAAGAAAAGTGGGGGTCGCCCACTTTTCGTTGCGCTCTATGACGTTAACTACTCAGTGACCTTATTTTAACATACCTTT
>DAIOUB010000126.1:6035-8863 GCA_036751735.1 Levilinea sp.
CTGGTGCTGAACCACACCAGCGACCAGCACCCCTGGTTTCAGCAGGCGCGCCAGGGGCGCGATAACCCCTACCGCGATTATTACCTGTGGCGCGATCCCCGCCCCGGCGGCGGGCCGCCCAACAACTGGCAGGCGGTGTTTGGGGGCAGCGCCTGGGAATGGGACGAGGCCAGCGGGCAGTACTATTACCACATGTTTTACAAGCAGCAGCCGGATGTGAACTGGCGCAACCCGGCGGTGCGCCAGGCCATGTTGGATGTGTTTCGCTTTTGGCTGGAGCGCGGGGTGGACGGCTTCCGGCTGGATGTGTTTAACCTGTACTTTAAACACGCCGACCTGCCCGATAACCCGCCCAAACTGGGGCTGCGCGGTTACGACCGCCAACAGCATCTCTACGACAACAACCAGCCGGAGATGATGGGCCTGCTGGAAGAGATCCGCGCGCTCTTAGACCAATACCCGGAGCGCTACATGGTGGGCGAGACCTTTGATTCGCCCGCGGAGATGGCGGCGCAGTACTGCGCACCGGGGCGGCTGCACGCGGCCTTTAACTTCAAAATGCTGACCCAGGGCTGGCGGCCGGGGGGCTATCTGCGCGCGGTGCAGGAATGGGAGCATGTGCTGTCGCCGGAAAGTTGGCCCAATTATGTGCTGAACAACCACGATGTGCGCCGTTCGGCCAGCCGTTTTGGGCGCGGGGAGAACGATGAGCGCCTGAAGGTGGCGGCGGCCATGCTGCTCAGTCTGCGCGGGACGCCTTTCCTGTATTACGGCGAGGAAATCGGCATGCGCGATATTTCGCTGCGGCGCAGTGAGATTTTGGACCCGATCGGGAAGCGCTATTGGCCTTTCCATAAGGGCCGCGACGGCTGCCGCGCGCCCATGCAGTGGGATGCGAGTGAGAACGCCGGTTTTGGGGCGGGCCAACCCTGGCTGCCGCCGCACCCGGATTACACCTTTCGCAACGCCGCCGCGCAGGCCGAGGACCCCGATTCGCTGCTGAACTTCTACAAGCGGCTGCTGGCCCTGCGGCGTGAACACGCCGCCCTGCGCCAGGGGCTGTTTCAGCCGCTCAGCTACGAGCCGCGCGCGGTTCTGGGGTATTTAAGGCAGACTCAGACCGAAACCCTGCTGGTGGCGCTGAATTTCCGGCGCTGGCCGGCGCGCCTGGTGCTGGGCGGGCGCATGGCCAACCGGCGCTGGCGGCTGCTGCTTTCCAACAAGCGCAGCGAAGCCCCCGTGCCGCAGGATGGGGTCATCGCTCTGGCGGGGGAAGAGGCGCTGATCCTGAAGATGCTTTAGTCGTCTTCTTCGGCGGCCTGGCCGATGGGGTCGGGGAAGGTCACGCCGATTTCGGCCGCGGAAGTGCGCAGCCCTTCGGCCACGTTGGCCAGCAGGGGCACGCCCTGGGTCTGGTAACGCTCGGCGCGTTCAAACTCTTTTTCGCCGTGAATGTAGATGCGCTCCTGCCCGGCGGCCTTGGGGGCGTCTTTCAATTCGCTCAGCATGGCATCCATGTCGGCTTTAAATTCGTCCAGGGAGCGGAAGGCGTCCACGCGCATGGCGGCGAAGAAATGGCCCACATCCGCGTTGGGACGGGTGCTGGAGGGGTGGCCGACATGCGCCAGGAAGGCCGCGCCGGAAAGCACGCCGGAGAAGATATCCACCCACAGCGACAGGCCGTAGCCTTTATAGCCGCGCATGATATCCACGCCGCCCAGGGGCATGAGCGCGCCGCCTTGCAGCACTTCGGCGGGGGTGGTGGTGACTTCGCCGCGCGGGTTGATGCCCCAGCCTGGGGGCATGCTTTTCCCAGCTTTGTCGTAGACGGTGACGCGCCCGATGGGCACGATGCTGGTGGCCATATCCAGCACGTAGGGGCGCTGCGACCCGGCGGGCACGGCCACGGCGATGGGGTTGGTGCCCAGCACGGCGGTGCGGCCGTAGGTGGGGGCCACCAGGGGCTGCGAATTGGTGAAGCTGATGCCGATCATGTCGTGGGGCAGGGCCATCATGGCGTAGTAGCCGGCGATGCCGTAATGGTTGGAGTTGTGCACGCTGACCATAGCGATGCCCATGTCGCGGGCCTTTTCGATGCAGCGCTGCATGGCGTGATGGCTGACCACCTGGCCCAGGCCGTTGCCGCCGTCAAAATTGAGGGTGGTGGGGGTTTCGTGGGTCAGGCGGTAGGGGGTGTGGGGGTCCATCTTGCCGCTGCGCAGGCGCGAGCCGTAATAGGTGTACAGGCGGATGATGCCGTGCGAATCGACCCCGCGCAGATCGGCGGAGAGGAGCACGTCCGCGGTGACGGCGGCGTCGGCGGCGGGCACGTTCAGGGCGGTGAAGTAGCGGATCATGAATTCGCGCAGGTCATCCGCGCGGAAGAGCAGGGTAGCGGGCATGGCTCACCTCGTTTGTGATGGGTGTTTAGGTTAATTGTAGCGCAAAGGGCAAGGGGGGAGGAAGGGGAGTAGAGATTGCTTGGTCGCCCCAACGTGCAGACACACAGGGGCTATGCAGGGATTTGCTTGTTCGGGGAAGAGATTGCTTCGCCCCCCAAGTGCGGGGGCTCGACCCCAAAAAGCGGGGGCAAGCAATGACAGCCGGTAGGGTGCGTTCCCAACGCACCAATACTGTTGGGCCATGCGGTGCGTTCGATGAAGCTGAACGCACCCTACCTGCCAAAAGAGAGTAGAGATTGCTTCGCCCCCAAAGTGCGGGGGCACGCCCCAAAAAGCGGGGCTCGCAATGACATCTTAAGGGAATGTTATTGAGCCGGTAGGGTGCGTTCCCAACGCACCAATACTGTTGGGCCATGCGGTGCGTTC
>DAIOUB010000127.1:0-8852 GCA_036751735.1 Levilinea sp.
AAGGCCAAACAGCAGGTACGCCCGCAGGTGGCTGGCTTTTTCCAGGCGGAGCGGCGGCCGTGGCAAGAGACGGCCCAGGCCATCACCTGCCCGGTGCTGCTGGTGTGCGGTGATCCGCAGCGTGGGGCGATTGTGACCCCGGCGGTGGCCGAAGAAGCGGCGAAGTTTTGGAAGCAGGGCAGCGTGGGGGTGATTGACGGTGTGGGGCACAATATCCGGCGAGAAGCGTTTGAGGATTTTTACCATCTGGTGCATCCATTTTTGCTGAAGCACGTGCGGCTGCCCAAGCCGCCCAAGCGCAACTTGTTCCAACTTTTTACCCGGAAGGACAAGAAGAACGGCAACGGGTCCGGCACCGCGGACACAATGTAACTTAAGTCACAGACAAAAGAACCCAATCCCGTAAAATTAAATCAAGATTAAATTACCCCGAATTGGCGAGGGAGCGGTCATGAAACTACCGATCACCATTGGGTTAATTCTCCTGGCAGTGGCCGTGGGAATGCTTCTGTATTTATCGGACTTTACCGTCTATCTGGGGAATGACCCGACAGCCTGCAATAACTGCCACGTGATGGACGCCGTGTACGAGGGCTGGTATCACGCGGGGCATAAGCAGTGGGCCACCTGCAACGACTGCCACACGCCGCATCAATTCATCCCGAAGTATTTTGTGAAAGCCAAATCAGGGTTTAACCACGTCTCGGCCTTTACCATCGGCCATTTGCCTGAGCCGCTGCGCGCCAAGGAATCGACTCAGAAGATCATCCAGGCGAACTGCATCTACTGTCATGAAGAAACTGTTTCGATGGTGGCGGACGGAACGATGGATTCCGGGCGCTACTGCTTTGAATGCCACCGCAGCGTGGCGCACGGAGACCGCGGGATTTCTATTCTGCCTTACCAGGACACCGGCACGTACCAACCTTTGCGAGAGAGGTGATTGTGATGAAGAAACCGTCTTTACCTGTCATGATTGTAACCGGCATCATCGTTGCGCTGTCGGCGTTGGTGATCGCCCTGCTGGTGTTTATCAGCAACCAACCCAAGCCGATGCGGGGCGTTGAGCCCTTGGTGGTGATCGCGGCGATGGAACCCGACAGCGCGCAGTGGGGGCTGAATTTCCCCAATCAATATTCCACGCTGCTGAAGACGGAAACCAACAACACGCGCACCGCTTTTGGCGGCTCGGAGCCGGTGGATAAACTGGCGGTGGACCCCATGCTGAAGACGCTCTTCGCCGGGTACGGGTTCAGCAAGGCGTATGATGAAGACCGCGGGCACATGAACGCGCTGACGGATGTGCGCAATACGCCGCGCGTGAACGAGACGACCCCGGCCACTTGCTACTCGTGTAAGTCGTCTGACAACCCGAAGCTGTGGGATGAGATGGGCATGGCGGCCTACGATAAGATGTCCTTTGCCGATATGACCGCCAAGATCACCGAGCCGATTGGCTGCGCCAACTGCCACGATGCGGCGACCATGCGCCTGGTGGTGACCAACCCGGCCCTGGATGAGGCTTTGAAGGCTCAGGGCAAGGACTGGCGCACCTTTACGCGGCAGGAAATGCGCACGGTAGTGTGCGCCAACTGCCACGTGGAATACTATTTCGCGGGCGAAGGCAAGTACCTGACCTTCCCGTGGAAAAACGGCACGACGGCGGAAGCCATGATGGCCTACTATGACGAAATCCAGTTTAAGGACTGGGAACACCCGCAGAGCAAGACGCCCATGATCAAGATGCAGCACCCGGATTATGAGCTGTTCACGGCGGGCAGCACGCATTACAAGGCGGGCGTGGCCTGCGCGGACTGCCACATGCCCTACACGCGCGACGGGGCGGCCAAGTTCAGCAGCCATGACGTGAAATCCCCGCTGCTGATGGCTTCGCAGAGCTGCGGAACCTGCCACACGGATGTGGAGTACGTGGTGGAGCGGGTGGCGGCCATTCAGAAGCAGGTGAACGACACCATGTTGGCGACGGAGCGGGCGATTGTGGACGCGATTGGGGCGATTGAGACCGCCAGCAAAGCCGCGGGCGCCAATACCGCCCTGTTGGACGAGGCGCGCCAACTGCACCGCGAAGCGCAGATGCGCTGGGATTTGATCGCCGCCGAAAACAGCATGGGCTTCCACAACCCCGAAGAAGCCCTGCGCATTTTGGCCACGGCCACCGATCTGGCGCGCCAGGCGCAGCTGAAGGCCGTGCAGGCCGGTTTGGGAAGCAGCCAGGCCAGCCAGCCTTAAGCCTTAGAAGATTTCTAGGACAGCCGCTCGAAAGGGCGGCTGTTTTTTATTCTTCGAGGTCGGGGGAGCCGGAAGCCCAGGCTTGCAGACGCTGGGGGTCCAGGATCAGAATATGGCGGCGGTGAATCTGGATGGCGCGGCTGCGTTCCAGGTCGCGCAGAGAGCGGGCCACCACTTCACGCACCGTCCCCAGGCGGGCGGCCAGCTCCTGTTGGGTGAGGCGCTGGTTTTCTTCACCGGTCAGGCGCTGGGGCGGCAGGGAGAGCAGCAGGCGCGCCAGACGGGCGGTGACCTGATAGAAGGCCAGTTCTTCGATGATCTGGATCATGCCGCGCAGGTTAGCCGCCAGCTTGAGCACCATGATTTGATATTGGTCAGGGAAGGCGCGCATGGCGGCCTGTACGCTTTCAGCAGAGATGACCCACAGACGGGTTTCTTCGAGGGTTGATACGTTGACGGCGTTTTTGCCCATATCCAGTACGGGAACCTCGTTAAAGGATTGGCCAGGGGCTTCGATGATGCGGATGGTGAGCTGCCGCCCGTTGGGAGCCACTTTAAACAGCTTGACCGCGCCGCTTTCCAGAACATGCAGACCTGCGCACGGCTCGCCTTCCCAGAAGAGGGTCTGGTTGGGGCTGCAAAGGCGCAGGCGCGCACCCTGTACCAGGACATTGAGGAAAGGCGCGCTGAAGCCCGAAAGGAATTCACTCTTGGGGATCAGCGCCAGCAGGGCGGTATTGGATTCTTCGGATTGAACCATCGGCGGGAGTACCTTTTAGGGGGCGGCGTAAGTTTCTTGCAGGCAGTACAGCCAGGTGTACAGGCTGCCGCTGGGGGGAGCAGCGGAGACAGCCAGAATGGGCAGGGCGGGCGGGTCAAAGGGCGCTCCGGTGAGGGCGATTTCTTTGACGGATGCATCCAGCCAGCGGCGGGGCAGGAAGCCCACGGCCGCGGAGTCCGCGGCCACGGCCTGGCGCATGGCCTGAGGGTCTGGGGCGATACCGGCGGCCTGGGCGTTGTGGGGCTGAATGCGCAGGCCTTCTTCCAGGGCGGTTTGCACCTCATTGCCGAGGGGGTACACCCAAAAATGGATGCGGGTGTTCACCGCGGCCTGTTCGCCGTTGACCGTTCGCCAGGAGCGCAGTTGGGCGGCATAGAGGGACTGAATCTGGTCATAGGTGAGTTCGCTGACGGGGTTGGCGGGGTTCACCACAAAGACCAGCGAGTCCTGAGCGATGGGGTAGGCGCTGCGCTCCTCAATGCCGCCATCTCCCCATTGAAAGCGCACAGCGGCGGCGGGGGAAAGCGGCTGGGTGGGGGGCACCTCTTCGATCACCACATGGAAGCCGGGCTGGCGCAGGGCGCAGGCCGAGAAGGCATCTCCCATCCAGTTGAGAGACGGCTCGATCTCAATCACCCAGGGGGCCGTGGAAGGCGGAACTTCGGCAGCGGGCAGAGGAGCACAGCCCGCCAGGAGGAGCAGCATGCCAACGGCCCGGAAGATTTTAGAAGACATACGTCCACAAAATGAGCAGCAGACCCGCCCCCAGGCAGTAATAGGCAAAGCCTTTGAGCGAGTTGCGGTTGAGGAAGCGCAGCAGCCAGGCGATGCAGGCGTAGCCGACCAGGGCAGAGGTGATAAAGCCCGCCAGGACGATGGGCAGGAAGCTGGCGAAGTTGGGCGCTTCTAAGAGATCCAAAAAGCTGAGCAGGCCAGCCGCAGACATGACGGGGATCATCATGAGGAAGGAGAAGCGGCCGGCATCGGCGCGCTGGAAGTGGCGGGAGACCCCGGCGGCGATGGTGGAGCCGGAACGGGAGATGCCGGGGAAGATGGACAGGGCCTGGGCGGCGCCGATCCACAGGGCGTCTTTCCAGGTGAGGCTGGTCAGGGGGCGCGAACGCTTGCCCACGGTTTCGGCGACCCACAGCAGAACGGCGGTGATCAGCAGGAAGAACCCCGTGGCGCGCGGGCTGCCGAAGGCCTGTTCTACCAGGTCTTTTAAGAGCAGCCCGGCCAGACCGGCGGGGATGGTGGCCAGGATCAGCAGCAGGCCCAGTTTGGCATCGGGTTCATCCGCCAGACTGCGGCGCAGGGCAGCGCGGTACAGGCCGCGCAGGATGCCCCACAGGTCGCGCCAAAAGTACACGATGACGGCCAGGAGGGTGCCGATCTGCACGAGGACGTCAAAGATAAAGGCCTGATCGGTGGGGATTTTCCAGCCGAGCAGAAAAGGAACCAGCACCAGATGGCCTGAGCTGGAGACCGGCAGAAATTCGGTGATGCCTTGCACAATGCCGAGAAGGATGGATTGCCAGAGAGTCATGCGGGCCTCGATTTGTTTTCGGGTTGGGGGCGGTAGTTGGCCAGGAAATTTTCAGCGAACTGCTGGTAGCGGCCTTCCAGAATGGCCTGGCGAGCCTGACGCACCAGCTCTTCCAGGGTGTAGAGGTTGTGGATGGAGATGAGGGTGGCGGCCAGAATTTCTTTGGCCGCGATCAGGTGGCGCAGATAGGCGCGGGTGTAATGGCGGCAGGCATAGCAGCCGCAATTTTCATCAATGGGGCGCGGATCGCGGGCGTTGACGGCGTTCATCAGATTCAGCCGCCCGCTGAAGGTCATGGCGGCGTGGTGGCGGGCCAGGCGGGTGGGCAGCACGCAGTCGAAGATATCTACCCCGCGCCAGATGCCGTGGATGAGGTCTTCTGGAGAGCCCACGCCCATCAGATAACGCGGCTTTTCGGGGGGGAGGACGGCGTTGACCACCTCGATCATGTGGTTCATCTCGGCTTTGGTTTCGCCCACAGACAGGCCGCCGATGGCGTGTCCGGGGAAGCCCTGGGCGGCGATCCATTCGGCGGACTGCTGGCGCAGGTCGGGGAAGACCCCGCCCTGCACGATGCCGAAGAGGGCCTGATCGGGGCGGGTTATGGCCTGCTGGCAGCGTTCGGCCCAGCGGTGGGTGCGGTGCATGGCGCGTTCCACATAGTCGCGGTCGTAGGGTGAGGCACATTCATCAAAGCACATGATGATATCCGCGCCCAGTTTTTGCTGCACGTCCACGGAGATTTCGGGGGTGAGACGCTGCATGGAACCGTCAATATGGCTTTTGAAAGTAACCCCATCCTCATCCAACTTGCGCATGGAGGTGAGGGAGAAGACTTGAAAGCCGCCTGAATCGGTGAGAATGGGGTGCGGCCAGTTCATGAAGCGGTGCAGGCCGCCCATTTCGGCCACGATGTCGGGGCCGGGGCGCAGGAAGAGGTGGTAGGTGTTCGAGAGCACCAGATGCGCGCCCAATTCTTCGAGCTGGGCGGAGGTGACGGATTTCACCGTGGCCTGGGTGCCGACCGGCGCGAAAATGGGGGTGGGGATGGGGCCGTGGGGGGTGTGGAAGACCCCGGCGCGGGCCTGGCCGTCGGTGGCGTGACATTCAAAGGTAAAAGAGTTGGAATCCATGCGTTTCTGTGATCCTGAAGGGAATGGGCGGCTTTAGGAGATGCCCCAGAAGTACCACAAGCCGAGAAGGATGCAGGCATAGGCCAGCACGGTGAGGGGGAAGCCGATGCGCAGGTAATCGCGGATGCGGTAGCCGCCGGAGTTCATCACCATGATGTTGACGGGATGGCCGAAGGGGGTGGCAAAGGCCAGCGAGCAGGCCAGGGCGACGCCCATACCCATGCCGCGCGGGTCCACATTCAGTTGGCTGGCGGCGGCCAGGGCCAGGGGGGCCAGCACCAGCGAAGCCACCTGCCCGCTCATTACCTGGGTGAGGATGAAGGCCAGGAAGATCATGACCGCGGCCACCAAAAGGGGCGACGCCTGACCCACGGCGCTAAAGATCGTTTGCACGGTGAGGTCGGCCAGGCCGGTGGTGCGGATGGCGGTGGAAAGCGGCCACATACCGGCGATGAGGAAAATGGCCTTCCATTCCATGCTCTGGTAGATGTCGCGCATTTCCAAGCAGCCGGTGAGCAGCAGCAGCACCGCGCCCGCCATGACCACCGTGGCCACGGGCAGGCTGCCCAGCGAGGCCAGGCCGAGGGTCAGCAGGGTGATGACCGCCGCCAGGGCCTGTTTGCCGGGCTTGAGAACGGCGTCGGGGTCTTCTTCCAGCAAAATCAGGTTGGTATCTTTGCGCACCAACTGCAAATCGGCGGCCGTGCCCTGCACCAGCAGGGCGTCGCCAAAGCGCAGGGGCAGGTCGGAGATTTTGTCCTGAATGGGCTTGCTTTCGCGCCAGACGGAGAGCACGTTCAGGTTGTATTTCTCACGGAAACTGACCTCTTTGAGCGAGCGGCCGATGAGGTTGGAATGGGGGGAGAGCACCAATTCGCCCAGGATGGTGCCTTGATCGGTGAAGGCGCGTTCCTGGGTGGGGCGGTCTAACTGGCGCAGGCCCAGGGCGGTGAGCTCTTCGGCGGGGGGGCAGCCGTTGCCGATCAGCCGGTCGCCGGTGCGGATGATTTCGCCGGGGTGCAGGCTGTGGATAATCTGACCCTGGCGCACCAGGGCGGTCAAATTGAGACCCGTGCGGGCGGCCCACTTTCCGGCGGCGATGGTTTTCCCGGCCAGGGCGCTGCCGGGCAGCACCTCCACCTCGCACAGATTGGTATCCAGTTCATACAGATGACCCAATTCCTTGCGGAGCTGGCGCGCGCGGCTGGCGGCGCCGTCGGGGAGGGCGGTGGGGAGCATGCGGCGGCCAACAATGAGCATGTAGGCGATGCCGAGGAGGACGATAGGCCCGCCGATGGGCATAAAATCCAGCAGTCCGAAGGGCTGGAAACCGGCGTCGCGCAGGGCGCCGCTGACGATGATATTGGAGGTGGTCAGCAGCGTGGCCATGCCGCCCAGGATGGTGCCGTAAGCCAGCGGCATCATCAGGCGAGAGGGAGAGGTTTGGCTCTGGCGGGTGAGGCTCATCACGGCGGGCAGCAGCACACCTACGGCGGCGATGTTGTTCATGAAGAGGGAGAGGGCCGCGGCGATGACCATGGTCACCAGGATCTGGCGTAGATCTGAACCGCCCGACAGGCGGCTCATCACCCGACCAAGCAGGTGGGTGATGCCGGTTTGGTGGAGGGCTACCGAGATGATGGAAATGCCCAGGATAGTCATGACGGCAGATCCAGAAAAACCGGCGAAGGTCTCCGCGGGGGTGACCAACCCCAGCAGCCCCAGGGTGACCATGACGGCGACGGCCACCAGGTCGGGACGCAGCTTCTCACTGATTAACAGGGCGGCCGCGACCAGGGTGATGATGAGGGTGAGGAGAATGGGCGTGTCCATAGGCGCTATGATTATACTATGAGCAGGTCGGTTTCCTTGCCCTTCCGCCTTGAGCGGGATATACTAGGCAGACCCCACGGATGCAGATGGAGCGCTGATGCAGACCCAAGTTGAAAAGCGGTGGCTGATTTCTGAGAACGAGAACCCGATCCCGATGGAAGTGGAAGCGGCTTTGGGTAAGTACCCCTTTGTGCTGCGGCGTTTGCTGCATAACCGCGGGATCACCACCGCCGAGGAAGCGGAGCGCTATCTGAACAAGGAAGGCTCGCTGCACGACCCGTGGATGCTGCACGATATGGAAGCGGTGGTGGAACGGCTGCTGCTGGCGGTGGACCGCGGCGAGCAGATGGTGGTGTACGGCGATTACGATGTGGACGGGGTAACGGCCACGGTGATGATGGTGCAGGTGCTGCGCAAGCTGGGGGGGCAGGTGCGCGAGTACATCCCCAACCGCTTTGAAGAGGGCTACGGCCTGAACTGCGAGGCGCTGGAAGGGCTGGCCGCCGAAGGCGCGCAGGTGGTGGTGACGGTGGACTGCGGCATCCGCTCACCCGCCGAGGCGCATCTGGCGCGGCGGCTGGGGGTGGATTTGATCATCAGCGACCACCATGAGCCGCACGAAGAAGTTCCCGCGGCCTTTGGGGTGATCTCGCCCAAGCGCCCCGATAACACCTACCCCGTCACCAACCTGGCCGGGGTGGGGGTGGCGTATAAAATCGTGGAAGCCCTGCTGACGCGCCGACCGCTGGAGGGCTGCGCGGCGGAAGACTGGCTGGACCTGGTGGCGGTGGGGACGGTGGCGGATATTGTGCCGCTGGTGGGGGAAAACCGTTCGCTGGTGAAAGCCGGGCTGCGGCGCATGCGCCAGGGGCCGCGGCGGGGGCTGGCTTCGCTGGCGGGGGCGGCAGAGATTCAGTTGAACAAAATTACGGCGCGCGACATCGGTTACGGCCTGGGTCCGCGGCTGAACGCGGCCGGACGGCTGGAATCGGCGCTGGCATCTTTTCACCTGCTGGACGAAGAGGATGGAGAACAGGCTTCAGTGATGGCGCAGCACCTGGATGACCAAAACCGGCAGCGCCAGGACCTGACCCTGTTCATGCAGCGGGTGGCCGAAGAGCAGATGGCCGAACGGCCCGCGGCGCACCTGGTTTTTGCCGCTTCGCCGGAGTTTAACATGGGCGTGGTGGGGCTGGTGGCTTCGCGCCTGACGGAGCTGTATTACCGCCCGTCGGTGGTGGGTGCGCGCGGTGAGGAATTTACACGCGCCTCCTGCCGCAGCATCCCAGAATTTCACATCACCCAGGCG
>DAIOUB010000128.1:0-8831 GCA_036751735.1 Levilinea sp.
TCCGCGAACATTCCCTCTAAATCCTTGTCTTCCGAGGCCCCAAACAGCAGCACAACCGGTTTCCCCGGCAGATAATCTTCAATCGCCAGCCGCAGCCGCAGCGCAGAATCGCGGTTATGGGCCGAATCGACCACCACCGGCGGTTCCTGCCGCAGCACCTCAAAACGACCTGGCCAAAAGACCTCGGCGAAGCCGCGTTGAATGGCCGCATCGTCCACGCTCAAACCCGCAGCGCGCACGCTCAGCAAAGCCGCGTAAGCCGTGGCCGCGTTCTCCACCTGATGATAACCCAACAAAGGCGTGCGCAGCTGCACCGGCCCATGCGGCCCGTCGCCGCCCGCGTCTATCCAGCGGTTCACGGTTTCTTGCTCTTCGGCCCGCCATACCAGGAATGTTTGTCCATCCATCTGGTGTGTCCAGTCAGCGAACAGCACATCTCGCCCCACCACCGTCAGTGCAGATTGCCGGCTTTCGGCCGTGTGCTCGATCACTTCCAGCGCTTCCATCTTTTGCGGCGCGCTGACCACTGGCCTGCCCGGCTTGATGATCCCGGCTTTCTCTGCCGCAATCTGTCCCAAGGTGCTGCCCAACAGGTTCATATGGTCATACGAAATCGAAGTGATCACCGACACCAGCGGAGAAACTACGTTGGTGGCGTCCAGCCGTCCCCCCAGCCCCACCTCAATCACCGCCGCTGTGGCCCCCTGGCGCGCAAAAAACAAAAACGCCGCCGCCGTGGTCAGCTCGAAGGTGGTCAGTTGGGGTATTTCTGCCGCAATGGGCTTCATCTCCGCCACCAGATCGGCCAGCTGCCGGTGCGAGATCAAGCGCCCGTCCAACTGCATTCGTTCGGTAAAATCCTGAAGGTGCGGCGAGGTGTAAAACCCCACCCGATAGCCCGCCGCGCTCAACGCCGAGGCGATCATGGCCGCCGTGGAGCCTTTGCCCTTAGTTCCCGCCACATGCACAATAGGGTACTGCTGCTGCGGGTTTCCCAAGCGCTCCAAAAGCCTTTCCATACGCGACAAATCAAATTTTTCAGGCGAAAATTGCAGCGCCCGCGTCATACTGTAATCCACAAAGCTGTACAGATAGGTTAACGCCTCTTGATAAGCGGTCTCAGTGTCCATCCAGGTCCTCTTCATGCCGGCTTTATGCTCCCCGGCAGGCATTTGTGTCAGGCATTGTACCCGGCGGTGACCCAATCCGCAAGAGGGAAGTCGCGCAGCCCACTCGAACCGACCGTCAACCGTGACTTCCAGTCCCTGCCGATCTTGCCAGCGGAGAATAGTTGCTGTATGATTTATTTATGGGATGGGGGTTCAAGTTCACTTTTTCAGAGGGACGATTGCAGTTATAGAGAGTGTCTCTACAGATAAGATGGTCAGCATCTAACATCTTTCTTCCGAATCATGGGTAAGGTAATACAAGGAGCAGGCATGCAATCCCATCCTAGACCCTTCCCGCGAGTACGCCGCATTCCCAGCTTCCTGGGCATCGCCATTCTTCTCGTCCTTGGTCTTCCTTTCCAAGCTCAGGCTGCCAATGAAACCCAGGGAACGACCAGCACCACCTTCAATTTGTCTATGTCGCAGGCGGAGCCGGAGATCTGCGTGGGGCAAACGGTCAACGTCACGATCGCATGGGGGCCTAACACAGCTGCTGATTCAGGCGGTGATTTGGCACCTCTGGCCCCGTTGACCGGCCCCAGCCGCATTACCTTGAAGGCAAGTCTAGGAACTTTTTACCCGGATACAGCCCCGGCCCAAGGGTCGGTAAGCGGCACCACCACGGTCGCCTATACAGCCAATGAGGTGGGCACCGAAAAACTATTCGCTGTCGCCTGGATCGGCGGCTCAAGCGACGCCATCGCCACGGATACGTTCAAAGTCAAAGCCTGTGAATACCTTTACACCTTCAAAGCGGATCTAAACCTGTATGTGACTTCCGAGGGAATCTCCTATCACACACGGTACACGGTCAAATCTCGCGGCACTTTAAAACCGACCGATGAGAAGTATCCGCTTCACCTGGAGTCGAAGAATAATCCGGTCTCGATGACTGCTACCATGATCTCGTGGAACTCATCGGAATGCACGGTATTCACCTGGGAGCCAGGCAAAGGCATGGGCTGGGTAGATGCCCGTGCCGATCCTGGGCCGCTGGGTATTGGGATGGTTCTGCAGCTCGCCCCGCCGCAGGATCTGGCGTGGGATCTTGATTATTCTTTTGCTTGTGATGGACAAGGTCACACGGTCGCAGGGGTGTACCCAATTTCTTCGAGTGATCCCTGGGTAAGTGCAACTTTCCTTGAAGGTACTGGTTCAAAAAACGTCGTACTGGACATGTTTGAAAAGCCCTACAATGTTCTTCTCGGCTCCGAAGGGGTTACCGTTGACTACAATGCAACCCTCACGCTAGAAAAGAAGGGCCTCCAATGAGAACACCTTCCCGCTCTTTTCGCCGGGTACTCCTGCCCGTCCTGATTGCGTTTCTCATGCTGTCGTGCGGTCTCAGCACAGTCGGCAAGCCGGTCAAAGAAACCCAGCAAGCCGGCCCTAGTCTCACCCTTCCCAACCCTGCCGTTGGGCTTGACAGTCAAAAGAACTATCGGGTCGCTTTCCAGCAGGATGTGGTAGGCACCCTGGACGGCAATTCTTTTGAAAAGCATACCAGCCTGAATTTAACCCGCCTGGGAACGCAGCTTGAGTACCTGCGCCAGATCCACGGCACCCAAGAAAATTCATATTTCCATACCATCCAAACCGACCAGGCGGTCTACCGCTGGCAATCTTCAGATTCAGCCTGCGATGGACAGGCCGGTGCGCTGCGGGAGAATGAGATCATCGAACCAGCCAGCCTGCTCCTGACTGTCCTTCAAGCGGACAAGGTGGGCAGCGAGGTGGTCAACGGTATTGCCGCAACCCATTATCGTTTTAATCAGGACGGGCTTGCCCTCAGCAAACCCGCGCCAGCCGTGAACGGAGAGTACTGGTTAGCAGATCAGGGCGGCTTCATAGTGAGGTATATTCTGGAAGGAGATGCACCCACCAACCCCACAGGAACCGGCATGGAAGTCGCGATCACGTATACCTACGAACTCACCCTGGAAGGTCTGACAACCATAGCGCTTCCCATCACCTGTCCAGCTGTGCCTCTTGACCTGCCAGTCATGCCAGATTCCGCCAATGTACTCCGAACCAGTGGAAGTGTCAGTTACCAAACCGCCTCAAATGCCGCGCAAGTCGTAGATCTGTATTTTCAGCATCTCAGTGAACGGGGGTGGACGTCAGAATCACCTCAGCCTACTGGGGATGTAAAGGTTCCGCTTGGGTTAGGATTTTCGAAAGGTGAATGGAATTTGTCCATGAATATCGAAGAATACCAAAGCGGTATTCTGGATGTGGATATCCGAATTTACAATCCCAATGCGCCCAGGACAGCACCTTCTCCTGCCATCACCCCGGCTGTCGTTGAGCAAAGCACGCCTGCTGATCCACAGCCCACGATTGACCCGGTGCAAACCGGACTGCCTTCTGATATCCCCCTTTTCCCCGGTTCCACTGCCTTACAAAAGTACGGGGATCAGGTTGTCATGTTCACCGCACCCTCTGCTGCAGAGCCAGTCGCGGCATGGTATCAGGAACAGATGAAGGCTCAGGGCTGGAGCCTGCTCATGGAGTCGCAGAACGATGAGCAAAGGATTCAAACCTGGCAAAAAAGCAGTGTGATTGCCAATATATCGGCTCAGCCCGAAGCAGACGTTACCCAGGTCATCATTACCTGGACCTCACAATAGTTCCCTGCGTTGTTTGTCTAGGGATAAGGCTCCGATGGTCATAGGTATCCTCACCCTCCACCTGGAAATTCCCGGCTGCCGCTCGCTGAAAGAGAAACGCAGCCAGATTAAGCCCGTCTTGGCTCGTCTGCATCGAGAATTCAACCTCTCCACGGCCGAGCTGGATCTTCAGGATCACTGGTCTCAGGCGTTCATTGGGGCAGCTTTGCTCACCTCAGACCGTCAGGTGGCCCAGGCCAGCCTGATGAACGTCCTCACCTATTTTGAAAATCATTGGCCCGATCTTCCCGTTCTCCAACACCATATCGAGTTAATTTAGGAGTCTGCTATGGATCTCAACCTCAAAGGCAAAGTTGCCCTCATCACCGGCGCCAGCCGCGGCCTGGGCTATGCCACCGCTCTGCTGCTGGCCCAGGAAGGCTGCCGCATCGCCCTCAACAGCCGCGGCGGCGAAACCCTCACCCAGGCCGCCGAGAAAATTCACCAGACAACCGGTGCCCAGGTACAGCCCATCCCCGCCGATATGACCTCCCCCGAAGGTCCGGCCGCCGCCGTCAAAGACACCCTGTCCGCTTTCGGCAGCCTGGATCTGTTGGTATGCAACGCGGGCGGTCCGCCCTCCGGCGCCTTTGAAAGCTTCGATGACGCCGCCTGGGAAAAAGCCGTGGATCTGTCTTTCCTCAGCCAGGTGCGCCTCATCCGCGCCGCCTTGCCTGCCCTGCGCCAATCTTCTGCCGCTTCGGTACTCACCATCACCTCCTATTCCGTCAAGCAGCCCATCCCCAACCTGGTGCTCTCCAACAGCATCCGCGCCGCCACCGTCGGCCTCACCAAGTCCCTCGCGCTGGAATTAGGCCCCCAGGGCATCCGCTTCAACTCCATCCTCCCCGGTTGGACCGAGACCGAGCGTGTGCGCGACCTGATGGAATTCCGCGCCCAAAAGAACCACACCACCATCGAAGAAGAGATCCAAAAGCAGGCTGCCGAAAGCCCCTTGGGCCGCCTGGCCAAGCCGGAAGAATTCGCCCGCGCCGCCGTTTTCCTGCTTTCCCCGGCGGCTTCCTACATCACCGGAGTCATGCTCACCGTGGAAGGCGGCATGTACAAAGGCGTGCTCTGAACCTTACCCCCTTGTTCTCCCCCCCACACCCTGCCCCACCCAACGGCAGGGTGTTTTTTATCCACCCGCCCAAGCCGCAAAAAACGGGTACAATTAGGCACATTTTGGCCGAATTCAACAAAGGATCTGAGATTGTTAACTCCTCAAGAGATTCAAGACCGCCTCGAGCGGATATTATTAACGGTTGAAAAACCAGGCCGCTATCACGGCGGCGAATTTAATCAGGTGCGCAAACCCTGGGAGTCTGTATCCACCCACGTTGCCCTGATCTTCCCCGATATTTACGACATCGGCCTCCCCAACTTGGGCCTCGCCATCTTCTACGAATCGCTCAACCAGCGCTCAGACGTGCTCGCCGAGCGCGCCTACGCCCCCTGGCTGGATATGGAAGCCGCTATGCGCCAGGCGGAAATCCCCCTCTACGCTCTGGAATCACGCCGCGCTTTGGCTGATTTTGACATCCTCGCCTTCACCCTGCCCTACGAGACCCTCTTCACCAACGCCCTCAACCTGCTCGATCTGGCGCAGATCCCTCTGCGCACCGCCGAGCGTGGGGACCATCACCCCCTGGTCATCGCCGGCGGGCACACCGCCTACAACCCCGAGCCGATGGCCCCCTTCATTGACGCTTTTGTAGTCGGCGAAGGCGAAGAGGTCATCCATGAGATTGTCGCCGCCCATCAAGCCTGGAAAGCCTCTGCCGCCCCTCGCGCAGCCTTGTTGGAGCGCCTGGCGCAGATCTCCGGCGTGTACGTCCCCTCCTTCTACGAGCCTGAATATCACCCCGATGGAACCATCGCCCAGGTGCGCTGCGTTCACCCTTCCGCGCCCAAAACCATCCTCAAACGTATCGTCCCCACCCTGCCGCCCCCGCCCACGCGCTTTTTGGTTCCCAACATTGATGTCGTCCACAACCGCATCGCCGTGGAAATCATGCGCGGCTGCACCCGCGGCTGCCGCTTTTGTCACGCCGGCGTCATCAACCGCCCGGTGCGCGAGCGCCCGGTGGCCGAGGTCGTCGAAGCCATCCAGCAGGCCCTGACCTCCACCGGCTTCGAAGAAGTGGCTCTGCTCTCCCTCTCCTCCTCCGATTACCGCCCCATTCTTGAACTGGTCGAAAGCATGTCAGAACGTTTCGCCCAGCGTCACCTCACCATTTCTCTGCCCTCCCTGCGCATCGATTCCTTTTCCATTGACCTCATGGAAAAACTGCGCGGCTCCCGTCAGGGTGGTTTCACCCTGGCTCCAGAAGCCGCCTCCGACCGTATGCGCCGCATCATCAATAAGCCCATCGCCTCTCAGCAGCTCCTGGATACGGCCCGTGCCATTTACAGCCGCGGCTGGACAACCGTCAAGCTCTATTTCATGATCGGTCAGCCCGGTGAAACGATGGAGGACGTGCAGGCCATTGTAGACCTGTGCAAAGCCGTGCTGCGCGAAGGCCGCTCGGTGATCGGCAAACGCGCTAATCTCAACATTGGCCTGGGCACTCTGGTTCCCAAACCCCACACACCCTTCCAATGGGCCGCCACCAACTCCTTTGACCTCATCCGTTCTAAGCTGCGCGTCGTTCGGGATGAGCTGCGCAGTGCCGGGGTCAAAGTCACCTGGACCGACCCGCACGACACCCTGCTCGAATCCTGGCTCAGCCGCGGCGACCGGCGGATGGCCGAAGTGGTCTATTCCGCCTGGAAGCGCGGGGTCAAGTTTGACGCCTGGCAAGACCAGCACAATTTCGAAGCCTGGCAGGCCGCCTTCGCAGAAATTGGCCTCGACCCCGATTTTTACAGCCACCGCGAACGCCCGTTGGATGAGGTCTTCCCCTGGGATCACATCTCCCCCGGCGTTCGCAAAAGCTACCTGATCCAGGAATTCAAAAATAGTCAGGAAGAATGTCTGCGCCCCGACTGCCGCGAACAGTGCTATGCCTGCGGCATTCTGCCGACTTTCAACGAAATGCGCCGCTCATTGGGTGAAGATGAATGGTTCTGCCCCATCCCCGCCCCGCGCTCAACCCCTGTTCCGGAGGAAACCGCATGACCATCCGCTGCCGGATCCTGTACACCAAGGGGCCAGACCTGCGTTACACCGCCAATCTGGATGTTCACCGCATTTGGGAACGCACATTTCGCCGCGCCCAGCTGCCCCTGGCCTATTCCCAGGGCTTTCATCCCCAACCCCGCCTCAACCAGGCCTGCCCCCTGCCCCTGGGTATGACCAGTCAGGCCGAGGTGCTGGATGCCTGGCTGGAAGAAGACCTCCCGCCCGCCCAGGTGCAGTCCGCTCTGCAAAAAGCCGCCCCTCCGGGGTTGATCATTCAGCAAGTTGAGATCGTAGATCTCAGCCTGCCGTCCCTGCAAACCCAGGTGCGTTCTGCGGAATACACCCTCTGGCTGCTTGACTCTCCCTCCATCGAAGCCCTTCGCACCGCTGTGGATGACCTGCTGGCCGCTTCTGAGCTTTTGCGCGTGCGCCGTGAAAAGCAGTACGATTTGCGCCCGCTCATTGAGACCCTCACCATTGCCTCTAGCCAACCGCCCACCCTGCATATGCAGCTCTCCGCTCGCGAAGGCGCCACCGGCCGCCCAGAAGAAGTCCTGGATGCCCTCGGCATCCCTGCCAACGCCGCTCGCGTTGAACGAACTGCCTTGCACTTCCAATCCTCCTGAAATACCCCCTCTCGGAGTTCTCTGTGGCCCTGCTTGCCTCCATCTTCTTCGGTTTTGTGCCCATGCTCCTCTTTGCCGTCTTTGTTTACTGGCTCGACCGGTATGAAAAGGAACCGAAGATTCTGCTGGGCGCCGCTTTCACCTGGGGCGCTCTGGTGGCTGCTGGGCTTTCATTTCTGCTCAATACCTCGGTCGGTGTGGGTGTGTACCTGCTCACCGGCTCCGAGGCTGCGGCGGAGCTTACCAGCTCTACCCTCACGGCTCCCATCATCGAAGAAATCTTCAAAGGGCTGGCCGTCCTCCTGGTTTTTCTGATCTTCCGTAACGAGTTTGATTCCATCCTGGACGGCCTCATCTACGCAGCCGTCACCGCGCTGGGTTTTGCCGCCACCGAAAATGCCTTTTACATCTACAGTTACGGTTACCAGCAGGACGGCTGGAGCGGTATTTTCGCCCTGGTCATTATCCGCGTCCTGATTGTCGGCTGGCAGCACCCCTTTTACACCTCCTTCACCGGTATCGGCCTGGCTGCGGCCCGCCTCAGCAAATCTTCCACCGTCAAGATCCTGGCCCCGCTGGCCGGCCTCACCGCCGCCGCTTTCACCCATTCCGTGCACAACCTTATCGCCAGCGTCGTCCCTGGCTTGGGCGGATTCGTCTTTGGCAGCCTGCTCGATTGGTTGGGTTGGGCGCTCATGTTCGCCTTCGTGCTCTACCGCGTCTACGCCGAAAAGCGACTGCTGGTTCAGCACTTACAAGAAGAGATTGCTCTTGGCGTCCTCACCGCCCCCCAATACCAGACAGCCTGCTCGCCCTGGAGCCGAACCGCTGCCCATCTGAACGCCCTCTTCGAAGGCCGTTACGCGGCCACCCGCCGATTTTATCGTCTGTGCGGTGAGTTGGCCCACAAGAAGAATCAATTGGCTAGCCTGGGGGATGAGCAAGGCAACCAGCAGATTATTCAGCGCCTGCGTGCCGAGATGCAGTCTCTCTCGACCACCGCCGCCGCCTGATTTTCGCCGAACGCTTAACCTTTGCGTATCCTTTCCGCTATGGTAAAATAGCACTGTTGCGCCCGTAGTGAAGTGGACATCACGTTGCCCTCCGGAGGCAGAAGCCCGAGTTCGAGTCTCGGCGGGCGCGCCACAAACCCAAAACGCTCCCAATCGGGGGCGTTTTTATATGATTCTTGTACAGCTTTAAACTGTTTTTAATCATTTCCAGCTAAAATAGAACCGATGTA
>DAIOUB010000129.1:0-1779 GCA_036751735.1 Levilinea sp.
CTTGAATAATTCGAAAAAATATCCTACAATTACGGTACTTTACAAGAGGAGCGGTGCGATGGACTCTGCCGATGTCATCCGGTTTCTTTTAATCGCCGTGATCGTTGTCCTGTTTATCCTGGCGATGCTCTCCCTGCGCCGGCGAAAAGTGGGGCTGTTAGAGTTCTGCTGCCTGGGTCTGCTGGCCCTTCTGGTGCCGCTCCTGGGGCCTTTCCTGGTCATCGCCCTGCGCCCTGGGCGACCGCGCGCCGCCGCCCCCGCCCGTGCCCCGCGCACACAGCGCGTCAGCGGGTGACCTGCCGACTGTAACACGATCCGGAGTCTCTATGAAACAAGACCGTTTTCTCATGGCCATCCTGGCCGGGATTGGCATATTGGTGGTTATCTCTCTGACCATCTTCCTGGTGCGCCGCCAGCAGATCACCTACCTGCCCGAAGATACCCCCAGCGCGGTGGTGCACAACTACGTGGTGGCCCTGCAGTCGGGCGATTTTGAACGCGCCCACGGCTATCTGGCCGACGCTGCCGGACGCCCCAGTCTGCAGGCCTTCCGGGATGTGTTCCTGATGAAGCAGCTTCAGCCCGGCCAGGCCAGCCTGAAGCTCGGCGAAACCTTCATCAGCGGGGAGCAGGCCACCGTGCAGCTCACCGTGATCCAGGGCGATTCGGGGCTGGTGGGCTCCACCTACCGCCAGAACGACCGCGCCACGCTGGAACAGCAGAACGGCGTGTGGAAGATCCGTTACCTGCCGTATCCCTATTTCAATTGGGATTGGTTCCAGGAAGAGCTTAAAAAGTAAGCGGCGCAGCGGCCGTCTGGATTCATCACGCACAAGGAGCAGCCCATGCGCACCGTTCGGCGCTTATATTTTTATCTGATCGCCCTCATCAGCCTGGAAGTCATCGTGTGGGGGGTGATTAACCTGGCCCGCACCCTGTTTGATGTGCTGCCGCTGGGCGGGGTCAACCTGTTGGCGGGGGGGCTTTCGCTGGTGCTGGTGGGCGTGCCCATTTTCGGCATCCATTGGGCCGTGGTGCAGCGAGACGCCCGCGGCGACGAGGAAGAACATACCTCGCGCATCCGCGCTCTGTTCTTATATGCGGCCCGCTTTGGGCTGCTGGTTCCGGTGGCCCAAAACGGGCTGGCCATTCTCAACCGCGCGCTGATCACCTGGATGGGGCGCGGGCTGGATTCGCCCCTGGTGGGCAGCGGGCAAACCCTGGCGGATAATCTGGTGGCCGTGGCCGTCAATCTGATCGCCTGGGCCTACATCGAACGCGTGCTGCGCGGCGATTGGCAGGCGGCTGCGCCCAGCGGGGAACTGCCCGAAGTGCGGCGGGTGTACCGCTACGCCTGGGGCATTTACAGCCTGGGGCTGGCGGTTTTCGGCTGCCAGCAGCTCATCCGCTTTATCTTCACCACCCCCGAAGGGCTGAGCGACCTGACCGCTGCCTGGATGGCCAACGGCATCGCCCTGTGCGCGGTGGGGGCGCCCCTGTTTGCCTACGCCTGGCTGGTCATCCGCCGCGGGCTGGACGAACACCCCAACGAACGCCGCTCCCTGCTGCGTCTGGGGGTGCTGTACGCCCTCAGCTGGATCTCGCTGGGGCTGGGGCTGCTGTCCTTGGGCAACCTGACGGCCTCCCTCATCCGCTGGGGCCTGGGCGAAGCCAACCAGCTGGAGCTGTGGCTCAACGAAAAGGCCAACTGGCTGGCGGTGATGATCATCGCCGGGGTGGTGTGGGCCTATTTCTCGCGTCAGCGTCAGCAGGCCGTGC
>DAIOUB010000129.1:1879-8787 GCA_036751735.1 Levilinea sp.
GACGAGGGTGACCACGCCCGCCGGTCGGTGGTGCGCAAGGCTTACCTGTATCTGGTGCTGTTCGCCAGCGTGGTGGGCGGCATGGCCGCGGGCGGGGCGCTGTTTTTCCTGGTGCTCTCGGCTGTGCTGGGCAGCCCCGATCCCAATTTCTGGCTGGAATTTGCCCGCCGCGCCGAAGTGCTGGCGCTGCTGCTGGTGTGGCTCAGTTACCATCTGGGGGCTTTGCGCAGCGACGGGCGCGCCGCCCAACAGGCGGTGCATGAGCGCCAGGCCCTCTTCCCCGTGCTGGTGATTCAGGCGCAGGGCGAGGAGGCTTTCAACGAGACGCTGACCCACGCCCTGCAGCAGCAGGCCCCGCGCCTGCCGGTGACTCTCTTCAAGCTGGGAGTCCAGGCCTTCAGCGATGAGTATTACCAGACCAAAGCCGTGCTGCTGCCGGCCGCATTGGCGGCCAACCCGCCCGAAGCCCTGCGCCTGTGGCTGAAGGAATATCAAGGCCAGCGGGTGCTCATCCCGCTGGAGGCCGAAGGCTGGGTCTGGCCGGGGACGCCCCTGCGCAGCCCGCGCGAGCTGGCCGTGGAAACGGCGCGGGTGGTGCGCCAGATGGCCGAAGGACAGCCCGTGCGCACGTCAGCCCCGCTGACCGCCTGGGTGATCGTCGGCTATGTGCTGGCCGGTCTGTTTGGCCTGCAAATGCTCTTGGTATTGTTCGGTTTGGGAATGTCGCTGTTGGGGGTGGACTAAAGTTCCAGATCGCGGCGGTTAAAGCCCACCCAGGCCGCCGCCAAACACAGCCCCGAAAGACCCGCCAATACCCAGCCTGCCCCCGGCAGGCTGGTTTGCGTATAGTGGAAGGGGGACAACCAGGAGATGAAGGAAAGCGCGCCCTCTGCGGGGCTGAAACGGTGCAGCAGGTAAAAGAGGGCAAAGGCCCCCGCGCCCACCCAGCGGCTGAGGTTGGGGCGGCCGGTCAGCGCGCCGCACAAAAAGGCCGCGCTGCCCCACACCAGGGCCAGCAGGGTGTTCAACCCCACCGCACGCAGCACAAACCCCGGCGCCAGCCCCAGCGACAGGCTGAGGTTGGCCAGCAGCAAAACCCCCGCCAGCCAGGCCCCCAAAACGGCCATCGCCAGCCACAAGGCCGCGTATTGGGCCAGCAGCAGGCGGCTGCGCGGCATGGGCGCGGCCAGCAGCAGGGTCAGGGTGCGGCGGCGCTCTTCGCCCGCCAAAAGTCCCCCCGCCAGCCAAACGGCGAAGGAGGCGGTCAGCAGCGGGTAGGGCAGGGCAAAGCCGCCCGCCCACAGCCAATCTTCCAACGCAGCGGGCGGGGTGGGCACAGCCCCCAAAAAGGCCACCACCTGCCCCATGCCCTGCGCCAGCGGCCCGGCGGGCAGATGGAAGCTGGTCAAAAGGTGCCCCGTCCAGAAGAAAAGCGCCAGCCCCCAGGCAAGCAGGGGCCAGCGCGCGCGCTGCACCGCGCTGCGCAGCAGATCAGGCAGCACAGACAATCCCATAGTCACGGCGGAAGACTTCTTCCAGGCTGAGCGACTGGCTGAGCATATCGGTGATGCGGTACTGGCTGGCCAGCTTGAGCAGGGTGTCGGGGTCGCCGCGCACCGTGCAGGACAGGGAATGGGGGGTGATGTGCAGATCCTGCAGATTGGGCAGGGCATCAAAGGCACCCAACGGAACCGGCGTGGCAAAGCGCATTTCAATGCGGCGCAGGGCGCGGGCGCGCAGGTGTACCCCGCGTTCCACCGCCATCACCTGCCCGCCGTACAGCACCGCCGCGCGGTCGCACAGGCGTTCCATCTCGCACACCGAGTTGGAGGCCAGGAACACCGTGCGCCCTTCCTGGCGCACCTCGGCGATCAACTGGTAGAGAGCCTGCTGGGTGGCCAAATCCAGGCCGCGGCTGGGCTCATCCAGCAAAATCAGTTCAGGGCGGTGCATGAAAGCTTGAATCAATCCCACTTTGCGGCGTTCCAGGGCGGGCATGTCGCCGATCTTTTGATCCACATCCAATCCAAAACGCTCAACCAGGCCGTCCACATAGACCCAGTCCAGCTTGCCGCGCAGATTCTCAAAGGAGCGCAGGGCGGCGCGGCCGGTTTGGTGGGCGAAGAAATCAAATTCCCCCGGCAAATAGCCCACCTGGCGGCGGACTTTCAGGCTGTCCAGGCGGCTGTCCAGGCCCAACACCAGGGCACGGCCCGAGGTGGGGCGCACAAAATCCAGCAGTAAGCGGATGGTGGTGGTTTTGCCGGAACCGTCTGGGCCCAGGAAGCCAAAAATCTCTCCCGGTTCAACCTCTAACATCAGATCCCGGACGCCGAGATGGCGGCCGTACATCTTGGTCAAATTTTCGGTGCGGATCACCAGATAGCGCATCGCTCGCCTCCTTCACAGGGACTGCGGTTTCAAAACAAAGCGCCGGTTGGAGCGGAGGTCCAACCGGCGCTGGAAACGCGCAGGGGGCGGCAGGGCGAATCAGGACCCTGGACCGGCCAAGACCTCCGAACGGGATTGCCACTCGTCGCGGGTGCGCTGGAGGATCGATTCCACCATGCCCACCCAATCCATGAGCGATTGCAGGCGCGGTCGGGCGGGATGGTCTGGATGTAAGCCCTCCAGGCCTTCTTCCGCCAGTTCCTTCAAGGGAAGAATGGCAGCCAGGCGCATTTCGAGCGTGTTCTGCCAGGCGAGATCCGAAAGGACGTAGTAGTCCACCCGATCTCCCGGCAGGGACACCTTCTCGACCAGTTCAGCCATGAGCAGCGTGCGCAAATTGGTGGAAACGCTGCTGCGGCTGACCTGGAGGGCCTCGGCCATCTCTTCCGAAGACACCGGCCGCGGCGTTACCAGAAGATAGCCAACGATGCGCCCGCCGATGCGGGACACGCCGTAATCCTGGTAAAGCAACCCCATATTTTCAACGAACTGGGATAGCGTCTGTCTATCCTCCCCCTTCGAGGGAGGATTATCCGCAGACTCACCCGAGCTTTCCAGCTCCATCCAAACGCTCCTTCACAAAATCCAAAAAATGTTTTTTTATTTTCTGGCCAACAACGCTTGGGTGTTCTCACCCAGTAGCATTATAGTCGTTCCTGTTGTTTCTGTCAATACTGAAACAACTGTATTTGCTGTAAATACAGAATCGCGTGAAATGACTCGATAGGCTCTTGACGCGCCCGCCGCAACCTCCCTATAATGAATATGGAAGGAGGATGGACGATGGATTCCAACCTCGAAGAAAAGCATATTTTGGCTGAAAGCGACCGCGGCAAGAAAATTGAGCTCCAGGCAGGCGAAAGCATCACCGTGGTGCTCACCGGAAACCCCTCCACCGGTTTTGATTGGACCGTGGCCGAGATGAACCCTGAGATTTTGAACCTGGAAGAGCGCCAGTTCCAACCCGCCAGCCCGTATGTGGGCAGCGGCGGGCAGGTGCGGCTGCATTTTTGTGCGGTGGGTTCGGGCCGCACGCGCCTGAAGCTTCACTACCGCCGCTCCTGGGAGACGGAAAAACGCCCTTTGCGCACCTGGTACGTGACCCTGCAGATTCAAGAAGAAGATTAAAGCAAGCCCCCCTGGCGGAAGGCGCCAGAGGGGCATCAAGACGCAGCCAGCGCAGACGCGCTAGTATTCGATGGCGCTGATTTGGGTGAGCTTGGCCAGGCGGTGGGTGGAGGTAATGCGGCGCACCGTGCCGGTCAGCCCGCGCATCACCAGGCTGTCGGTCACCGCCCCGCCCGCGAAGTAATCTACCCCGCGCAGCAGATCGCCGTTGGTCAGGCCGGTGGCGGCGAAAAAGACGTCATCCGAAGACACCAGGGTATCCATGGTCAGGACTTTGTTAAAGTCAATGCCCGCCTCATCTCCACGGCGGCGCTCTTCGTCGTTGCGCGCCACCAGCAGACCCTGGATATTGCCGCCCGCCGCGCGCAGGGCGCAGGCCGCCAAAACGCCTTCGGGCGTGCCGCCGACGCCCAGCAGCACATCAATGCCCGAATCCGGCAGGGCGGTCATCAAGGCACCGGCCACATCCCCATCCGGGATCATGCGGATGCGCGCGCCGCAGCGCCGCACCTCGGCGATCATATCCTCGTGTCGAGGGCGGTCCAAAATGACCACGGTCAAGTCTTTGACATCTTCCCCTCTGGCCTTGGCGATGGCGTTGAGGTTGTCGGTGATCGAAGCGCGAATGTCAATCACATCCCGCGCCTGAGGGCCGACCGCGATTTTTTTCATGTATACATAGGGACCAGGGTTAAACATGGTGCCGCGCGGGGCCAAAGCCACCGTGGTGATGGAGTTTTGCAGGCCCAGCGCCAGCGGGCGCGTGCCGTCAATGGGATCCACGGCGATATCCACCAGCGGCGGGTCACCGGTGCCCAGCTTTTCGCCATTGTAAAGCATGGGCGCCTCATCTTTTTCGCCCTCGCCGATCACAATGATTCCATCCATTTGGATGGAATTGAGCACCAGGCGCATGCCGTTGACCGCAGCGCGGTCCGCGGCGATTTTATCTCCGCGGCCCATAAAACGGCCGGCCCCCAAAGCAGCGGCTTCGGTCACCCGGACCAATTCCAGAGCCAGGTTACGAGTGGGGCGAGTGTCAATCATTGCAATCCTCCTCTTCCATAGGCCAGCCCGCGGGTGGACTGGATCAGTTGGGAAACGTTACAATGCAGACGATGGCGTTCAATTGAGGCAAAACGATTATTCAGCTGTAAAAAAATGGGGCTACCCCAGCCACAGCACCAGATAGTAACCCAGGGTGACCGCCCAAATCCACGAATCCACGCGGTCCATGATGCCGCCGTGGCCGGGGAGGAGTTTTCCAGAATCTTTGACCCCGAACTGGCGCTTGAGCATGCTTTCGCCCAAATCGCCCAGGGGGGTAAGGACGGCCATGACCAGGCCGATTTGCAGCCCGTGCAGGGGGGTGATGGCCGGGGCACGCAGATGCCACAGGGCAGCCAGCATGGGGGTCAGCAAAGCCGCCGCGGCCACGCCGCCCAGGTAACCTTCCCAGGTCTTCTTAGGGCTCACGCGTGAACACAGCGGGCGCCGGCCGAAGCGCCGGCCGATGATATAGGCGCCTGCATCCGCCGCCCACACCGCGGGCAGCACCACCAGCACCCACCATTGCCCGTCGGGCAGGCTGCGCAGGGAAATAAAATAGGCCCCCAACCAGCCCAGGTACAGCACGCTGGAGAGGACCATGCCAAAATCACTGGCGGAAGTCTGGCTGCCGCACTGCTGGGCTACCACCTGAAAACCCATCGCCAGCAGCACAATCAGCGCCAGGATCCAATCGGAATGGGTGAAGCCCCAGGCCTGGCGCGCCAGGATGAGAGCCACCACCCCAACCAGGGGCAGCACCGTCGCCGAACCATGCGCGCCGGGGTGGAAAATGCGCACGTATTCCCAGGCGGCCACAGCCATCACCGCGGCGATCAGCCCGGCAAAGGGCCAGCCGCCCCAGGCGGTGAACCCCACCACCAGGGGAACCAAAACGATGATGACTTTAAGCCGGTTTGCCAGCATGGGCTGCATTGTCCTCAAAGCATTTGGACAGGCGCCCAAAGCGGCGGTCGCGTTTGCTGTAATCTTCTAACGCGGAGCGCAGCGCCTCTTTATCAAAATCAGGCCACAGGGTGGGGGTGACGTACCATTCTGCGTAAGCGGCCTGCCAGATTAAGAAATTGCTGATTCGCATTTCACCGGAGGTGCGAATGATCAGGTCGGGGTCGGGGATCCCAGCCGTGAAGAGGTGTTGGCTGACGGTTTCTTCGGTCACCGCTTCGGCGGGCGTGCCCGCCTGAATGATATCGCGGATGGCGCATACGATCTCATCGCGGCCGCCGTAATTCCAGGCCACCGACAGCACCAGGCGCTGGTTCTCACGGGTCATTTCCACCGCTGCTTCCACTTTTTGGCGCAGGCTGGGTTCCAGGCGTTCCAGGCGGCCAATATGGCGCAGCTGCACGCCTTCCTGGTGCAGCTCGGCCAGCTCCTGCTCAATCACCTGCGCCAGGATGTTCATTAAGCCGTCCACTTCTTCCTGAGGACGGCCCCAGTTTTCGGTCGAGAAGGCGTAAATGGTCAGATATTTGACCCCAAATTCCACACAGGCAGTGATGATGCGGCGCAGGTTTTCGGTTCCGGCGCGGTGGCCGACCATGCGCGGCATCCCGCGGGCAGCAGCCCAACGGCCGTTGCCGTCCATGATCACAGCGATGTGATTGGGGATTTTTAACTCAAGATGGGGGGCGTCATCACTCATGAGCGGGTGTGCGTTAGACCTCCATGATTTCCTTTTGCTTGCGTTCTTTAACCACGTTCACCTGTTCGACGAAGCGGTCGGTCAGCTTCTGAAGCTCTTCTTCCCCGTTTTTCAGGTCATCTTCGGAGATCATTTTTTCATGTTCGAATTCGCGCAGGTCTTTGATCAGGTCGCGGCGCACATTGCGCACAGCCACATGGGCCTCTTCGGCGCGGTTATGCACCACCTTGGCCAAATCGCGGCGGCGCTGCTCGTTGAGGGGCGGCAGGTTCAGGCGGATGGCCTTGCCGTCGTTGTTGGGGGTCAGGCCCAAATCCGAAGCCAGGATGGCGCGCTCGATGGGCTTGAGCATATTGGTTTCAAAGGGGCGGATGAGGATCTGGCGGGGTTCGGGGATGCTGATGCTGGCGACCTGCATCATGGGCGTGGGCGAGCCGTAATATTCCACCTGCAAACGTTCCACCAGGGCGGGTGAGGCGCGGCCGGTGCGAATTCCAGCCAGGTCTTCCTCAAGCGCCTGAATCGCACCTTTCATGCGCACTTCTGCTTCTTTGAGGGTCTCTTTGATCACGTCTACCTCCTCGGTGCTGTAAATGGGGGGGCCGGGCTGTCCGGC
>DAIOUB010000130.1:0-8548 GCA_036751735.1 Levilinea sp.
GAGCGCACCAAATTGGCCTCAGCCCGCTGCTGAATCAGGCGCAGGTTGATCTCCGCCGCCGAAGAGCGCAGCCCAGGCCGGTCTAAAGCCGCGGCCAGCGCCTCAGCCAGAGACTGCGGTTTGGCCGGTTCCACCAGCAAACCGTTCACCCCTGGGGTGATCCACTCGCGCAGGGATTCAATATCCCCCACCACGGGGAAGCAGCCCAACGCCATAGCTTCCAGCAGAGTGTTGGGCGTGCCGTCGTGCTCGCTGACGCTGACCGTCACCGCCGCCCGCAGGAACAAATCCCAAAGCTGCCCCTGGGTCAAAAAAGGCAGCAGGCGCACATGCTCGCCGATCTTCAGCCGCTGCACCCAGCGCAGAGCTTCGGGCTGGCCCGCCATGCCGGGGCACACAAAAACCGTTTTCGGGCTGCGCTGCAGCACCAAAGGGATGGCCTGGAAAAACACGTCGTTGCGCACCGATCCGGGCCGGAAGCCGCGCGGGTTGATCACAATCGGCACCCCCGCGGGCAGGTATTCCATCCCGCTGCCCTCGGCCTCTTCGCGCGTGCGGTGCATCTCGGCCAGGTCAATGCCCCCCGACCCAGGCACCACCAGGCTGGGGCGGTTGGGGAAGAAGCCCCACTGCCGCGCCAAACGGGTATCGCGTTGGGCGTCGGCCATCAGCCCGTCCGCGCGCCGCAGGGTGCGCCGTGTGGCCTCGGCCATCCAGCGCGAGCCGTGGGCGTGCAGGGTCAAATCGTTGCCCCACACCGACACCACCAGCGGGATGCCCGGCGGGGTGTAGGCGGCCAACATGCCCTCAAAAGGGATGCGCAGGCCGTGCACCAGATCGGGCTGCAGCTCGGCTGCCAGGCGGCGAAAGCGCGGGCCGTACCACGCCAGGCTCAGGGGGCCGAAGCCGTAGCGCCCGCGCAGGAACAGGCCGCGGAAACGGCTGACCAGCGGACGTACGCGCCCGCCGCTGCCGGTGGTCGCCCGCCGCGTGGTCACCTGCCCGCCCGCCATGCCCCCAAAGGCCACCGGCAGGGTCACCATGCCCTCCACGCCGGGGATTTCCTCACACGGGAAGGTGGACACCACGGTCACGCGGTGCTGCATGGCCTGTAACCCCAAAATCCAGCGGCGAGTGGTCGGGCTGCGCCCGTCGGCAACCAGCAGAATATGCATGTTCATTTCTCCTGAAGCGAAGCCACAGCGCGCACAAAAGCCGCCACCATGTTCTCAAGGTTGATCTCTTCGCGCACAATGCGGTACGAAGCCGCCCCCATGCGCCGCAGCCCCGCTGGGTCGGCCAGCGCCTGACGCAGGGTTTCGGTCAGCGCCTGCAAGTCGCCGGGCGGCAAAGCCCAGCCGTTCTCCGGCCGCACCAGATCCGCCTGGGTGCCGTCGGCCTCAGCCGCCATCACCGGCAGGCCGTGCGACATGGCCTGCTGCACGGCCAGCCCGCCCGTGCCCGGCAGCACAAACACATCCGCCGTGTCAAAGAACGGCGCCAGCTCATCCCCGTGGCGTGCGCCGAAAAACTGCGCCTGCGGGTACACCGTCTGCGCCAGGGTCTCCAAAGCTTCGCGTTCGGGGCCGTCCCCCACTACCCACAGCCGCGGCTGCTGCCCCGCGGGCAGGGCCGCGCAGGCCCGCAGCAGCAGATCCACGCGTTTGCGCGCCTGCAGCCGCCCCACAAACAGCACCGCCGGGCCGGCCTCTTCAAAGGTGGCTAGCCGCGGCGGGATGGGCAGCGTGGGCCGCGCAGCCACCGCGTTGGGCGCCAAAAAGACCTTGCCCGCCGGAATCCCCGCGGCGCGGTATTCGCGCAGACCCTGCTGGCTGTAGGTGACCAGGGCGTCAAACTGGCCCAGGAACCGCCGCCGCAGCCAGCCCGCGAGCCCTTTGCCGCCGTGCGGCAGGCCCAACCCCCAGCCAATCACCCCGCAGCCGCGGCGGTGCATCCAGCGCACCGCCGAAGGGGTGCGCACATAGCGCGGATTGGCTTCCACAACCAAAATCTGCGGCTGCCATTCCTTCAGCCAGCGCATCAGCCCCCCCTGCCAGCACAGATACGCCCCACCCGAAAACCAGTGGCGGTTCTCGGCCTCGGCGCGCACGGCCGTGCGCAGTCCAGCGGGCTGCTCTTCGATCATCTCGTCAGGCCGCGGCTGACCGGCGAACACGCTCAATCCGCCCGCACATTCCGCCGCCAGCGCGTCAAAAAAGGCCGCCCGGTACGCGGGCAGCACCCGTTGAATCACGCCCACTCGCGCCGCGATCTGGCTCAAATCAGCACCTGTACGCGCGAACCGTTCTGGCTTTTTTCCACCTCGATGCGCGCCGGGAATGCGTCTTTCAGCTCCTCCAGGTGGGTGATCACCAGGATTTTGGCAAAATCCTCCTGCACCAGATGGATGGCTTCCACCAGGCGCTGGCGGCCCTCGGCGTCCTGGCTGCCAAAGCCCTCGTCAATCACCAGGGTTTGCAGCCGCGCCCCGGCGCGCTGGGCCAGCACGCGCGAAAGCGCCAGACGGATGGCAAAATTTACGCGAAAAGCCTCACCGCCGGAAAACAGCTCATATTCGCGCACCCCCGCGGGGTCGCTGATGAGGATATCCAGGGTCTCTTTCTTATCTTCGCGGTTCTTATCCTTGTAATCTTTTTGGGTGGCAAAGCGCACCGACATGCCCCCATTGGTCAGCCGGTCCAGAAGCTGGTTAGCGTGTTCCTCAATTTCGGGCAGGGCGTTCTCGATCAGCAGGGAGGGGATGCCGTCTTTGCCAAAGGCGCGCTCTAACTGCTTACAGTGTGAAATCCGCACCGCCAGGGCCTCGCGCTCAGCCCGCAGGGTGCTCTGGCGCGCGCGCTGATTTTTCAGCACTTCCACAGACTGGTTGGCCGCCCCCACCTGCATGCGCAGGCGGTTTTCCTGTTCCTGCAATCCCAGCAGCTCGCTTTCCGCTGTGCGCAAATCCGGCAGACCAGCGCGGTCTGCCTCGTAACGCTGGCGCACCTCGGCCAAATGGGCCTCCAGGGACGCCGCCTGTTCCTCAGCCTGCTGCACCTGCCCGCTCAGCGCGGTGATCTCGCGTTCCAGGGGGGCCAAAGCCGCCTGGGCGGTTTCCAGCGCGCGCTGCTGCTCTTCGCTGGCGCGCCCGGCCTGTTCCGCCTGGCGGGCCGCGTCGTGGGCCGCCCCGTCGTATCCTAAAACCCGCAGGCGCTCATCCGCCGCCGCCAAACGGGCGCGGGCCTCCGCGGCGTAATCCCCGCTGGAGAGGCGCGTCTCCACCGCGTCCAGGGCGGTCTGTCCGGCCGCGCGCCATTCCTGCAGGGCCGCGTCCATCTGCACCTGCCGGTCGTGGGCCTGATCCAGGCGCCGTTCCGCGGCGCGCAGCTCCCCTTCCACGCGGCGCAGCTGTTCCAGAGCCTGGTTAATCTGCGTCCGGCGCTCCTCAAAACGCCGCACCTGTTCCACATTCTCACGGAAGCGGTCGCCCAACTTTTTCCCGTCCGCGCCCAGCGTCTCGGCCATGCTTTCGCGGTCCTGCGCCGAAAGCGGCTGTCCGCACACCGGGCAGGCCGCACCGGTGACTTCACCCAGGCGCTGGATGCGCAGTTTCAGCTCATCCATCTCGGCCCTCAGGCGCTTATTCTCAGCCGAAAGCTCAATCTGCGTCTCCTGGGCGCCGCGCAGTTCGGCCTCCAGGACCTCGCGTTCGGCCAATTGCGCCTGCAGGCGCGCCGTTTCGTCCTGGGCAGCCTGAACCTCGCGGGTTACGGCGGGCAAATTGGCTTCTAATTCGGTCATCTGCTGGCGGCGGGCGCGCAAGTGATCGCGTTCGGCTTCCAGACGGGATTTTTCGGCTTCCAGCGCCAGGAGCGGCTCGGCACGTTCGGTCTCAATCTGACGAAACGAAGCCGCCATCGCCTCCCAACCTTCCAGCTCTTGGCGGGCGGTCTTCCAGGCCTGGTAACTGGCCGAAATTTCATCCGCACGGGCGATCTGTTCACGGTACTGCTCCCGCTCCGATTGGCGGGTTTGCAGCACGGCCGCCTGATCCCGGTGGGTGCTGCGCGCTGTTTCGGCCTGGCGGGCCAGCAAGTCCACCAGACGGGCCTGCTCGGCCAGCGAATCGGCCAGCCGCCGCACCTGATCCACCCATTGGGTCTGTTTCTGGCGCGTCTGAGCGGCCTGCTCCAACTGGGCTTGCAGCTCCAGCAGCCGCGCACGGCGCTGCTCTTCCTGGGCCAATTCCTCTTCAATCTCGCGCAGCTGCCCGTTCACCTGCAATAAAGAGGATTCTTCCGTCTGCCGCCGCTTGGCGGTGCGCTCGCGGTAGGCTTCCCAAATTTCCAGGCCCAGAATATTGCTGAGGATGCGCTTGCGGTCGCCGGGGCGCTGCTGGGCAAATTGATCCGCCTTGCCTTGCAGGAAGAAAGAGGCGTTGGTGAAGGTCTCGTAATCCATGCGCAAGGTGCGGGTGATGGCGTTTTCGGTCTCGCGGATGGAATGTTCGGTCAGCGGCCGGAAACCGCCGTCGCTGCCCTGCACGAAAAACTCCAGCAGGCCGGTCTTATTGGCTGGTTTGATGCGCTGCACGCGGTACAGGTGCTCTTCGTAGCGGAAATCAAAAATCACCTCGGCCTGGCGCGCGCGGCTGTGGATGATGGCGTCATCGCGGCGGCGCGCCTGCCCAAACAGCGCCCAGGTCATGGCGTCCAGCAGCGAGGACTTGCCCGCTCCGTTGTGACCGGTGATGCAGGCGATGTGGAATTCTGAAAAATCCACCTCCACCGGATCGCCGTAGGATAAAAAGTTGGAGATTTGCAGTCGAACAGGGATCATATTCCGATCTCAGATGGTGATCATGGGGTTAGTTGGTTGTCGAAGCCTCTTGAGATCCCGCCAGGGGGATGACCAACACCTTATCCACCCGCCGCTGATCCATATCCACCACTTCAAAGCGGTACCCGCCCCATTCAAAGAACTGACCGGATCGCGGAATATCGCCGAACTGGCTCATCATCATCCCGCCCAGGGTCTGATACCCCACACGCTCCTCATCGGGCAGGTCGTCCATTTCCAACAGTTCCTTCATTTCGTCCACACGCAGCAGCCCGTCCAGCAGCCAGGAATCGTCGTCGCGGTGCACCACCAGCGGGTCGGGTGTTTCGCCCGTGGTAGAGAAGTTGCCCACGATGGCGCGCAGGATGTCCAAAAGAGTGACCATGCCCAGCACGCCGCCGTACTCATCCATCACCAGCACCATCGGCAGACCGGTGTTTTTGACCATCTCCAAAACCTTCAGCGCCGGAGCGCTTTCGGGGACAAAAATAGGCGGCTCCAGCAGCGCCCGCAGGTCAATCATTCCCCCTTCCAGGCGCGCATCCAAAAGATCGCGCACGTTCAAAATGCCCTGAACGTTATCCAGGCTGCCCTGGGCCACCGGCAGCAGCAGATGGGGGCTTTGGCGCACCTTCTGCAGGTTCACTTCCAGCGAATCGTCCAGGTCCAGCCAGGTCACCTCAGTGCGCGGGGTCATCATGGCGTCCACCGAGCGGTCGCTGAAGCGGAAAACGCTCTCCACCAAATCCTGCTCCCCTTCCTCAAACACCCCCACCTGGGTTCCCTGCTCCAAAAGGATTTTGATTTCCTCATTGGTCACCGGCGGCTCCTGCGATTTCCGCATGCCCAACAGGCGCAGGATGGCGTCGGTGGAACTGCTCAACAGGCGCACCAACGGCTGGGCTACATTCGAAAGCCCGTTCATCCCGCGCGCCATGCGCACCGCCACGCCTTCGGGGTTGTTCAGGCCCAGGCGCTTGGGCACCAATTCGCCCAGCACCAGCGAAAGGTAGGTGATGACGATCACGATCAGGACGAAGGCAATCTGGTAGCTGTAGGTTTGCACCCACGCCCACGGGATCTCGGCAATCACCGGGGCCAGGTCGCCCGCCAGAGTGGCGCCGCCCAGCGCACCCGAAAGCACGCCGATCAGGGTGATGCCCACCTGGATGGTGGACAGCAGCCGGTTAGGGTCTTCGGCCAGCGATAGCGCGGTGCGCGCCCCGGCGCTGCCGTCCTCGGCCATCTGCTGCAGCCGTGCCTTGCGCGAAGAGACCACCGCGATCTCGGTCATGGCAAACAGGCCGTTGGCCAGGATGAGCAGCAATAGAATCAAAATTTCAAAGGCTGTGGGCATGGTCTTAACAGTATATCATGTCAGGGTGTTGAGCGAGGCCCGCCGACCGGCGGTTATTCTTCGTCCACCTGCCGGATGACCTCATCGGCCAGGGCGCGCAGCGCCGGGGTTTCCTGGGGGTTGGTCTGAACCACGCCAAAGTAGCGGTCCAGCAGCTCCAGCGGCGCAAGGCTGCTGATGGTCTGGTCGTTGGGCAGGCGCAGACTGGCTTCCACTTTCGGGCGGCGGATCAAATGAAATTCAAAAGCGTTGGTGCAGGCAGCCCGCAGGGCAGCCTCGTCCAGCAGGGGTTCCCAATCGCGCGGGTAGGCCAGGGTCAGCCGAAAAATGGCCCCCTCCAGTTCCTGTGCCGAAGGCAGCACCGCCAGCACCTGCTGCATGAAGCCTTCCTGAGACCCAACCGTCAGGCTGCGGTCCAAAAAACGCCGCCCGTGCAGCTTGCGCCATTCCACCTCGGTTTTGCCGCGCTCCACCCGCGCCACCACAAAGAATTTGTCGTCGGCGATCTCGCCGAAATCCACACGCTCGATGGAACCGGGGTAGATCACCGGCGGGTGCGCATCGGGGTTCAGGTTTTGGCCTTTGTGTATGTGCCCCAGGGCCACGTAATCCAGGCGCGGGTCGCGCAGCAGCCCGCCCGGCAGCACCACATCCGCCCCCAGCATGACACTGCGCTCACCGCCGTAAGTGGCCCCCTGCACTGAGGCGTGGGCCGTCAGCACCGTGGGCAAGTTCGGGTCGGCCTCAGCGATCAGCGCCTCAATCAGCGGGGTCACGCGCGCTTCCACCTCCCCGGCTACCTCGTCAGGGGTCAGCCCGCGCACCTGTAAAGCCGCCATCAGCCCAGAGCGGTTGATCCACGGCAAGGCGATCACCTGCAACGGCAGGCCCCACAAGTCCTGGGGGCCCAGATAGGCCGGTTTCCCCAAGACCTTCACGTAAGGCACTTCCAGGGTGTCATATTCATGCAGGGTGTGGGCACGCCCCGCTGCGGGGGAAAGGTCGTGGTTGCCCACCAGCAGCAGGGTGGGAATGCCCGCCCGCGACAGGCGCATGATGCGCCGTCCCCATTCACGCTGGAAGGTGGGCACGGGCGTGCGGTCTTTATAGGTGTCGCCCGCAAACACCACCAGATCCACCTTTTCCTGAATGGCCGTATCCACAATCGTATCCAGCGCCTTCAGGAAATCCAACACGCGCACAGGCAGGCCGCTTTCGGGGTCATGCCTGCCGTGGGCAGCCATATCAATGTGAGCGTCGGCAAAGTGCAGCAGAGTCGGCATAAGAACGGTGCGGTTAGCCCCCCAAAGCAGTGAGAAGTTCTTCGCTGGGTGTAAAGCCGGGGTGATATTCCAGGCTCCGGCGCAAATCTTCAATCGCCCCCGCCACATCCCCAACGGCGTTCTTGGCGCGCGCGCGCCAGTAAAAGCTCTCTTCCAAATAGGGCTTCTTGGTGCGTTCCAGCGGCTCCAACACACTGTCCGCCAGGTTAATCACATCCTGGTAGCGCCCCGCGTAAAAATAGGCAAAATAGGGGCCGGTTTGATACCAGGGCAGCCGGTAAGGGCGCTGCTCTTCGGGCAGGGCCGACATCAGCCGGAAAGCCTCATCATAGGATTGGGCCGCGCCCTGATAATCCTGCAGCCGCACCATGCTCGTCCCGCGGTTGTACCAGGCAAAGACCTGATCCACCCCCGTCAGACTGTACACCTCTGCCGATGCCTTGGCATAGGCCTCACGGTCGGCCGCGGTTTCATCCGCCGATGCACCCAGCAGATTCATCACCAGGGTTTCCTGCTCCGGCGGGTAAATGACCACATAAATAAAGTTGAACGAACGCCATTCCGCCAGCAATGTATCGTAGCTCAGACGGTAATTTTGACCGTTGGTCAGGTACGAATCCTGCAAAATAAACTCGCCCGCGGCGTCATCATACCCGTTGACCACTTGATAATGCCCCATCCACGAGTACTTCCCGTTCAGATCGCGGATGCGAAAGGTGCCGATCTCCAGCAGAACCGGAAGCTGGTTGGCGATCAAATTTTTCACGCCTTCCAGCGTCCCGCCCTGGCGAACCACCGCGCGCAGGTTGGTCTGGGTGTTGACATAGTCTGCCATCTCGTACGGCATGACGTTCTTATCTTCGGCAAACGGCTTCAACACCGCCGCCACATCCAGCATATCGCCTTCCCAGTCAACATAACACAGGGCCATCGTCAAATTGGCCGGGCCGCAGTCGTTCCAGCCGTTATGATGATCGGTATATTGAATGCCTTCCAGCACCACACTTTGGGGCAGTTGGGTGGGGGTGGGTTGCGGGGAGGGGGTAGGCAGCTCAGGGGCCTGCGTGGC
>DAIOUB010000131.1:0-8542 GCA_036751735.1 Levilinea sp.
CGCCGGGGGTTCCGGGGCCGGGATCGGCGCGGGGGCGACCACCGCCGTAGGTGAAGCTGGGACAGCCGCAGCCTGCGTGCCGAAGCGCGTGGTGATGACCGCGCCCAGGCCGACGACAGCGCCCAGGAAGCCCACGATCCAGCCCACGCAGGGGATCAGGCCGAAGAGGCCCGCCACCAGCGAGGTGAGCAAAGTGCCCAGACCGGCGTTGACCGCAGGGGCCCACTGCACTTTCAGGGCGGCAGCCAGGCGGTTGCCAACCTCGTAGCCCAGAGCCACCCAACCGAAGACCAGGGCGGTGATGAGGGCCAGGATGCCCAGGATGGCCAGCGGCGAGAGCACCAGGGTGATGGCCAAGAGCAGCACCAGCGCCGGGGCCACGATGAGGGTCAGCAGGCCCATCGCGCCGCTCACCAGGGTTTGGGCCGAGATGGCGTGGGTCACGCGGGCGGTGACGTTGGGCATGAAGAGCACGACCAGGGCGGCCAGGGCGGCCAGAGCCAGCACCTGGAAGGAACTCCACAGGAAATCACCGATGGAGCGCATGCCGCTCTTCCAGGCCGAGAGCACCGGGTTTTGCAGGGTATTGCGCGGCAGGTCGAAGGAATAGCTGCCGGGGGCGCCGTTGACCACGTCGCCGTTGACGACCGCACCTTCGGCGCGGGCGATATTGGCCCCCACCGAGATGAGGTTGCCGTTCACCACGGCGGTATCGCTGAGGTTGATGGTGCCGCCCACGCCGACCACGTCGCCGTTGACCTCACCCGCGACCTCGATGGAGCCGCCGGTGACGACCACGGAGCCGTTGACTTCGGCGCCTTCGCGGATGGCGGCGGTGCCGCCGATGATGGCCAGGTCGCCGTTTAAGGACTGACCGTCGTTGAGGGTGTAGCTGCCGCCGAAGATGACCTGACCGTCGTCGTCAGGGCCCTGGGCGTGCACGGGGGCCGGGAAGGCCAGAAAGAGCGCCGCCAGCAGTAAGGATACGAGAGAGAGCTTATAGAGAATTTTCATCGGTTTGTAACTCCTTTAGCAGAAATGCGCCAGAGGGAGACTGCCCAGATCAGCCCAAGCAGGCTGAGACCGGTGGAGAGGATCACCCAAATGGCAACCGGGATGTAGAGGGGCAGGGCATGCCATAAAGACATAATCACCTGCTGCGCATTGTTCCACTGGATCACCAGGCGCGTGGCCAACCCCAAAGCGTTGACGAGCAGGGTGGCAAAACTGGTGGTGAAGGCCAGATAGGCCATCAGTGCGAACAAAGCCAGCATGGAGGCGGTGGTGGTGATCAACACAAACCGGCGGGCTTGCAATTGGTGTTGGAGGGCGCGGCGCTCGGCTAACCTGGCCTGGAAGCGCCCGGTGAAACCCGGGGCGGGGCGAGCGGGAGGAGCCGTGCGCATGGAGCGGCGGGCAGCGACCCAGCCGGTGGCCAGCTTACGGCAGGCGGCACACGAATCGAGGTGTTCTTTCATTTGGCGCTGTTCAGCCAGCGACAGCGCGGCCTCATCCAGGATCCAGGATTCATAAGGCTGATGATTCATAAGGGTTCCTTTCCGCATACGCCGGTTCCTTGATGTGCTGCTGCATCTGTTCCGCCAGAGCGCGGCGCGCCCGGTGGAGACGACTTTTGACAGCAGGGACAGTCAGCGAAAGCGCATCTGCAATCTCCTGATCGGTAAAGTCATACCAATAGCGTAAGACGATGGCGGCGCGGTCGGGAGCGGGCATTTGCGTTAACATCTGATGCAACATCTGGCTCTGCTCCGACTGCGCGGCGGCCTTTTCGGGGCCGACGCCGCCGTCGGGAAGAAAATCTTCTTCCAGGCTGTCAATCGAAAAGCTGGTAAATCGGCGTTTGCGCTGCTGGTCAATGCAGTAATGCGCGGCGATGGAGAGCAGCCAGGTGATGAAGGAGCGGTTGGGGTCGTAACGCTTGAGGGCCTGATAGGCGCGCCAGAAGGCTTCCTGGGCGGCGTCTTCGGCCTCGGCCTCATCGCCCAGCATGCGGTAGCAAAGGTTGAAGACGGGGTTCTGGTAGGTTTCTACCAGCCTTGAGTAGGCCTCGTCATCTCCTTTGAGCGCTTGCTCCAGCCATGCGGCTTCTGTGTCGGTCACCATTTGCTCCTGATTTTTTGCTTTTCTATTACAATATACGCAGGAAATGCAAAAACGTTGCACCCAATTTTCGAGGGAATCCAGATGAATTTTAACCGACCGCACCGCCGATTTAACCCACTCAATGGACAATGGGTATTGGTTTCACCCCACCGCGCCCAGCGCCCCTGGCAGGGGCAGGTGGAAAAGACCGCCGCAGCCAATTTGCCGGCCTACGACCCCACTTGCTACCTGTGCCCGGGCAACCGGCGCAACCAGGGGGCCGATAACCCCAAGTATACCGGCCCGTACGTGTTTGACAACGATTTTCCTGCGCTGCTGCCGCCGGAGCCGGGGGAAGAGCCCACCGGTCACGCCCTGTTCCGCGCCGAGCCAGAGACGGGGGTGTGCCGGGTGGTGTGCTTTTCGCCGCGCCACGATTTGACCCTGCCGGAGATGGCTTTGGAAGATGTGGAGGCGGTCATCCGCACCTGGAGCGCGCAGACGGCGGAGCTGGGCGCGCGGCCGGAGATCGGCTATGTGCAGGTGTTTGAGAACAAGGGGGCGGTGATGGGCTGCTCGAACCCGCACCCCCACAGCCAGATTTGGGCCACGGGGCAGGTGCCCAACGAGCCCGCCGTAGAGGCGGTGCAGCAGGCGGCCTATCACCAGCGCACGGGGGGATGTTTGCTGTGCGATGTGACCGCCGAGGAGCGCGCGCGGGGCGAGCGCGTGGTGGCGCAGAACGAGCATTTCACCGCTTTTGTGCCCTTCTGGGCGGTGTGGCCCTTTGAGGTGCTGGTAACATCCAACGCGCATGTGACCAGCCTGCCGCAGCTCAGCGCGGAGCAGGTGCGCGGGCTGGCAGACGTGTTCCGGCAGGTGACCATCCGCTACGACAACCTGTTTGAAGTCTCCTTCCCCTATTCGATGGGCTTTCATCAGGAGCCGTTTGACGGGCAGGCCTACCCCGGCTGGCACTTCCACGCCCATTTTTACCCGCCGCTGCTGCGCTCGGCCACCGTGCGCAAATTTATGGTGGGCTTTGAGATGCTGGGCATGCCCCAGCGCGACCTGACGGCCGAAACGGCCGCCCAGCGCCTGCGCGAGGTGAGCGGGGTGCATTACAAGCAGGGTTAATCTAAGGGATGCGGCAGGGGGCAAGGCGGCAAAAACCCCGGCGGAAGAAAGGAAGCACGCGGATGGCAGACCACAAAAAAGAACAGGAACGCGCGGAACTTCACCGCACGATTTGGAACATTGCCAACGATCTGCGCGGCAGCGTGGACGGTTGGGACTTTAAGCAGTATGTGTTGGGCATGTTGTTTTACCGCTACATCTCCGAGAACATCCGCGGCTATATCAACGCCGGGGAGTGGGAGACGGGCAACACCGGCTTTGATTACGCCCGCCTGGCAGATGACAAGGCCGAGCCGGCGCGCGGCGACCTGGTGCGCACCAAGGGTTTCTTCATCCTGCCCAGCGAGCTGTTTGAAAACGTGCGCGCCCGCGCCAAAGAAGACCCCAACCTGAACGAAACCCTGGAAGCCATCTTTACCCACATTGAGGCTTCGGCCCAGGGCACCGAAAGCGAAGAGAATATCCGCGGGCTGTTTGACGATATTGACGTGAACAGCAACAAGCTGGGCGGCACGGTGGCGCAGCGCAACGAAAAACTGGTGAAGCTGCTCAACGCTGTGGCCGATTTAAAGCTGGGCGACTACAAAGACCACACCATTGACGCGTTTGGCGACGCCTACGAATACCTGATGGCCATGTACGCTTCCAACGCGGGCAAGAGCGGCGGCGAATATTACACCCCGCAGGAGGTTTCGGAGCTGCTGACGCGCCTGACCCTGGTGGGCAAAACCCAGGTGAACAAGGTCTACGACCCGGCCTGCGGTTCGGGTTCGCTCTTGCTGAAATTTGCACGCATTTTGGGCAAAGAGAACGTGCGCCGCGGCTTCTTTGGGCAGGAGATCAACATCACCACCTACAACCTCTGCCGCATCAACATGTTCCTGCACGATATTGATTACGATAAATTTGATATCGCCCTGGGCGACACGCTGACCGACCCGCAGCATTGGGACGAAGAGCCGTTTGAGGCCATCGTCTCGAACCCGCCCTATTCGATCAAGTGGAAGGGCGACAGCGACCCGATTTTGATCAACGACCCGCGCTTTGCCCCGGCGGGGGTGCTGGCGCCCAAAAGCAAGGCGGATCTGGCTTTCATTCTGCACAGCCTGGCCTGGCTGGCGGTGAACGGCACGGCGGCGATTGTGTGCTTTCCGGGAGTCATGTACCGCGGGGGGGCGGAACAGAAGATCCGCCAGTACCTGATTGACAATAACTATGTGGACGGCGTGATTCAACTGCCGGACAACCTGTTTTTTGGAACCAGCATCGCCACCTGCATTCTGGTGCTGAAGAAATCCAAACCCGAAAACAGCACCCTGTTCATAGACGCTTCGAAAGAATGCGTGAAGGTGACCAACAACAACAAGCTGACGGCCGATCACATCGCCCAGATCGTAGACGCCTACGTGCAGCGCCAGGATCGGGCGCACTTCTGCCGGTTGGTGCCCAACCGCGAGGTGGCCGCGCAGAATTACAACCTGAGCGTGTCTACCTATGTGGAGGCGGAGGACACCCGCCAGGCGGTGGACATCGCCGCGCTGAACGCGGATTTGCGGCGCAGGGCGGCCCGCGCCCAGGAGCTGCGGGAGGCGATTGACGCCATCATCGCCGAGATTGAGGGGGAGCAGCCGTGAGCCGCCTGCGCGCGCTGCTGGCGCAGCTCTGCCCGGAGGGGGTGGAGTTTAAGACATTGGGTGAAATATGCATTGATTTTATCGTTCCAATGAGAGATAGACCTAAAGTCTTTGATGGGACAATCCCTTGGTGCAGAATTGAAGATAAAGAAGGACAATTTTTTAACAGATCATTGAGTGGCTTAGGTGTGTCTGAAGAAATTGTTAAACAAATGAATTTAAAGATTTATCCAGTTGGAACAGTAATTTGTTCTTGTAGTGCTTCGATTGGAGCATACGCAATAAATACACAACCATTGATTACGAACCAAACATTTATAGGTATTGTGTGTGGTGAAAGGTTGTTTAATAAATACCTTCTGTATTTTATGGAGACACAAACTTCAAAGTTAGTATCACTTTCAAATTCAGGTACTATTCCGTATATTTCTAGGAATAAATTTGAAGAATTAGTGATTCCCCTGCCGCCGCTGGAGGTGCAGCGGGAAATTGTGCGCATTTTGGACCAGTTCACGGAGCTTACCGCGGAGCTTACCGCGGAGCTTACCGCGAGAAAGATACAGTATGAGTATTACCGAGATCGGTTATTGAGATTTGAGAATTCCCCGCATGTCCGCTGGATGACGCTGGGGGAAATTGGGCCGGTTCGCATGTGTAAGAGAATAATGAAAGCAGAAACAAACCCCGAAGGTGATGTTCCTTTCTATAAAATAGGTACATTTGGGAAACAGCCAGATGCTTTCATATCGAAGAGTAAATATGATGAATATCGAAACGCATACCCTTTTCCAAAGAAAGGCGATATTCTGATTTCAGCCGCTGGAACCATAGGCAGAACGGTTATCTATGATGGAGAACCTGCGTACTACCAAGATTCAAATATTGTCTGGATAGAAAATGATGAAAGGAAAGTACGCAATAGATATCTGTTCTATTGGTATGCGATGAAGCCCTGGCAGGTTTCCACCGGTGGGACGATTGACAGGCTATATAACGAAAATATCAGTAGCACAAGAATTCCCGTTCCCCCTTTGGAGGAACAGGCGCGCATTGTGCGCATCTTAGACCATTTTGACGAGCTGACCGCGGGGCTGAGCAGCGGGCTGCCGGCCGAGATCGCCGCGCGCCGCCAGCAGTACGCCTATTACCGCGATCACCTGTTTTCCCTGTTGGAGGCGCGGGCATGAGCACCTATCAGATTGTGGCCAGCACCACCGATGCCACCGTGGTGGCCGAATACGCCGCCGATTACAGCACCCGCCCGGAAAGCTATCAGAGCGAGGCCGAGTTGGAAGCCGAGTTCGTGCGCCAGCTCAGCGCCCAGGGCTACGAGCTGTTCACGGGGCGGGATGAGGCGGCTTTGCGCGCCAATCTGCGCCGCCAGTTGGAAGCCCTGAACGAGATGACCTTCAGCGAAGATGAATGGGGGCGCTTTTTCCGCGAATGCGTGGCCAATCCGGGCGAGGGCATTGTGGAAAAGACGCGCAAGATTCAGGTAGACCATGTGCAGCTCTTGCGCCGCGACGACGGCAGCACCAAGAACGTCTATTTGCTGGACAAGAAGCATATCCATAACAACCGCCTGCAGGTGGCCCACCAGATCACCCAGCGCGAGGGCGCCTACGAAAACCGCTACGATGTGACCGTGCTGGTGAACGGGCTGCCGCTGGTGCATGTGGAGCTGAAGCGGCGCGGGGTGGCCGTGCGCGAGGCCTTTAACCAGATTCAGCGCTACCAGCGCGACAGCTTTTGGGCGGCCAGCGGCCTGTTTGAATACGTGCAGATCTTCGTGATCTCCAACGGCACGCACACCAAATATTACAGCAACACCACGCGCGAAGCGCATTTGCGCCGCCAGGGTCAGCGGGCCGCGGGGGGGCGGGGCAAGCACAGCAGCCACAGCTTTGAATTCACCAGTTTTTGGGCCGACGCCCACAACCGCATCATCCCCGATCTGGTGGATTTCAGCAAGACCTTTTTTGCGCGCCACACCCTGCTGAACATCCTCACCCGCTACTGCGTGTGGACTTCGGAAAATGACCTGTTGGTGATGCGGCCCTATCAGATCGCGGCCACCGAGCGCATTTTATCGCGCATCGCCGTGTCGGCGCAGTACAAACGCACGGGCAGCATCGAGGCGGGCGGCTACATCTGGCATACCACCGGTTCGGGCAAAACGCTGACGAGCTTTAAGACCGCCCAGTTGGCGGCGGCCCTGCCGACGGTGGATAAGGTGCTGTTTGTGGTGGACCGCAAAGACCTGGATTACCAGACGATGAAGGAGTACGACCGCTTTGAAAAAGGGGCGGCGGACGGCAACACCTCGACGCGCGTGCTGCAGCGCCAGTTGGAAGACCGCGACGAGAAGGGCAACCCGCACGAATACCGCATCCTGGTCACCACTCTGCAAAAGCTGGAGCGTTTCATCCGCAGCAACCGCCAGCACCCCATTTACAAAAAACGGGTGGTGCTGATTTTTGACGAATGCCACCGCTCGCAGTTTGGCGATATGCACCAGGCGGTCACGCGGCATTTTAAGCAGTATCACATCTTCGGCTTCACCGGCACGCCCATTTTTGCGGCCAACGCGGGTTCGGGGGGCAGCCCGCTGCTGCGCACCACGGAACAGGCCTTCGGCGAAAAGCTGCACACCTACACCATTGTGGACGCGATCAGCGATCAGAACGTGCTGCCGTTTCGGATTGACTATGTAAACACCCTGCACATGCCGGAGGGCGTGGCGGATAAAAAGGTGTACGGCATTGACCGTGAAAAGGCCCTGGCCGACCCGCGGCGGGTGAGCGAGGTGGTGCGCTATGTGCTGGAGCATTTTGACCAGAAGACCCAGCGCAACACGGCCTACACCCTGCCGTCGCGCACACGGCAGGGCGAAGAGCGGCGCGTGGCCGGGTTTAATTCCATCTTCGCGGCGGCCTCCATCCCCCTGGCCATGCGCTACTACGCCGAATTTCAAAGGCAGAACGCCGAGCAGCAGCGCGGGTTGAAGATCGCCACCATTTTCAGTTTCAGCCCCAATGAAGAAGAGGCGGGCGGGCTGCTGCCGGATGAGGATTTTGAGATGGAGCGCCTGGACGCCCCCGCGCGCGATTTTTTGGAGGCAGCCCTGCGGGATTACAACGCGGCCTTCAGCACCAATTACGACACCTCGGCGGACAAGTTCCAGAATTATTACAAAGACCTGTCGCTGCGCATGAAAAACCGCGAGGTGGATTTGCTGATTGTGGTCAACATGTTCCTGACGGGTTTCGACGCCACCACGCTGAACACGCTGTGGGTGGATAAGAATCTGCGCCAGCACGGGCTGCTGCAGGCCTTTTCGCGCACCAACCGCATTTTGAACAGCGTGAAGACCTTTGGCAATATCGTGTGCTTCCGCGACTTAAAAGAAGAAACGGATGAGGCCATTGCCCTGTTTGGCAACAAGGACGCCGGGGGCGTGGTGCTGCTGCGCACCTACGAGGAGTATTATCACGGCTACGAGGAGGAGGGGCAGCATCAGCCCGGCTATGTGGAACGCATCGCCGAGCTGACCGCCGCCTATCCGCTGGGGCAGCCCATCGGCGGTGAGGAGGCCCAAAAGGACTTCATCCGCCTGTATGGAGCCATTTTGCGGCTGCGCAACATTTTGAGCGCGTTTGACGACTTCA
>DAIOUB010000132.1:0-8535 GCA_036751735.1 Levilinea sp.
CCCGCGTTCCAGCCCGGCCACCTACACCGACCTGCTCTCCCCCCTGCGGGTGGCCTTTGCTTCTACCCCCCAGGCGCGCCGTTTGGGCCTCACCCCGCGCCATTTCTCTTTCAACCTCCCCGGCGGGCGCTGCGAACACTGTCAGGGGGCGGGCTTTTTGCCCGTTTCCATGCACTTCCTGCCGGATGTCAACGTGCTCTGCCCGGCCTGCCGCGGGCGGCGCTTCACCCCCCAGGTGCTCTCGGTGGAATACAACCAGTTAAACATCGCCCAGGTGTTGGAAATGACCGTGGACGAAGCCCTGCCCCTCTTCCAAAACCTGCCCGCCGTGCACAGCCGTATGCAGGCCCTGGCAGATATCGGCCTGGGTTATTTGCAGCTGGCCCAACCGGCCCCCACCCTCTCCGGCGGCGAAGCCCAGCGCCTGAAGCTGGCCAAGGAACTGAAGCGCCGTCCCTCTTCTCACACCCTCTATCTGCTGGATGAACCCACCAGCGGCCTGCATCTGGCCGATACCCACCGCCTGCTGCGCATCCTCCACCGTCTGGTGGACGCGGGCAGCACGGTCATCGTCATCGAGCATAATCTGGATCTGATCAAAACCGCTGACTGGGTGATTGACCTCGGCCCCGAAGGCGGCGCGGCGGGCGGGCAGCTCGTGGCCCAGGGCACGCCCGAACAGGTGGCCCAGACCCCCGCCTCTTACACCGGTCAGGCTCTGCGCCCGCTGCTGGATAAGTTTTCGTAACCCCCCATCCCCTCATTCGGCTGTATACTGGATCACATGGACACATCCACCGCATCCACCTGGGTAGAAGTTGATTTAGCCGCGATTCGCAGCAACGTGCGCGCCCTCACTCGCCTCACCAGCGCCAAAGTGATGGCCATCGTCAAAGGCAACGCCTACGGGCACGGCCTGGTTCCGGTTGGGCAGGCCGCCCTGGAAGGCGGAGCCGCCTGGTTGGGCGTGGCCCGCCTGGAAGAAGCCCAGCAGCTTCGCGCGGGCGGCGTCCGCGGCCCGATCATGGCCATGACCTACACCCACCCTTCGCGCGCCGGTGAGGCCGCCGCCGACCAGATCACCCTGGCCGTCTACGACCCCGATCTGGCCCGCCAGCTTTCGGCCCAGGCTCACGCCCTGGGCGTCACCGTGGCCGTGCACGCCAAGGTGGATACCGGCATGAGCCGCCTGGGCGTCATGGCGGAGGATGGGGTGGAGTTCCTGCGCCTGCTGCGTTCCCTCCCCGGCCTGGAGGTCACCGGCCTGTTCACCCATTTCGCCCGCGGGGACGACAAAGATCATCCCGCCAATTTCAAGCAGTTGGAACGGTTTCAAGCCTTGATCCATGCCCTGGAAGCGGCCAACCTGCGCCCGCCCACCGTGCACTGCTGCGCCACAGCGGCGACCTTCTTCATGCCCCAGGCGCATTTTGACATGGTGCGCCCCGGCATCGCCGTCTACGGTTTGCAGTGTTCCGACGATGCCCGCCTGCCGGGTGACTTCCGCCCGGCCCTCACCTGGAAAGCCCGCCTGGTGTCGGTCAAGACCCTGCCCGCCGGTCAGGGCGTGGGCTACAACTACCGCTATACCACCCAGACCGAAGAGCGCGTGGGCGTCATCGCTGCCGGTTACGGCGACGGCTTCCGCCGCCGCACGGGCAATTTTGCCTTGCTGGGCGGCAAGCGCGTCAATGTGCTGGGCGGCATGTGCGCGGACCAGTGCATCATCAGCCTGCAGGAACTGCCCGAGGCGCGCGTGGGCGACGAGGCCGTGCTCATCGGCCGCCAGGGGCCGGCCGAAATCCCCGCCGAAGAGGTCGCTAAGGCCTGGAACACCACCAATTACGAGGTGGTGTGCGGCATCACCGCCCGCGTCCCGCGCTTCTACCGCTAAGCCATCCCTTTGCGCGGCCACCCAAGCGGATCTATCCCATTTTGGGAACCGTGTTTTAACCGCTGTAGGAACGTTTGCGGCAGTCTGTGCGTCTTATAGGGTAGAACCCATCAAAAAGCGCTGCCTTCCGCACCCGCGGCGCGTTATGTGAATCCTCTTCAGGCTGAGTAAGAAAGGTGGTTCCCCATGCACTCAACCCCCCGCCGCTTTTTAAGTCGAACCTTTCTCCCCGCGGTAAAAATCCTGCTTCTAGCCGCCGTGGGGGTCTCCTTGATGGTCAGCTGCGCCTTGCCGGCTGGCCCTGCCGCCCCCCAGCCCGTCCCCATTGAATCCAACGGGTCTCAACAATCTGGAGGTGAAGCGTTGATCCCTCAGTCCCCCAGCCCGGAGCCTTTTCAGGTCAGCGAAGGGCAGCCCCAACCCCAACCCACGCCCACGGCTGTGCCGGTAGAAAGCCAGCCCCTGGAAGAGGCGGAGGCTCAGGCGCTCTTAGGGCGTCTGCCGGCCCTCGTGTCTGAATCGGGAGATACCCAGGATTTCCGCCTGGCCCAGGGGCCGCTGCCGCCGCCCCGCAGCGGTGAGACCACCGCCCAGCCCTTCCCCCCCAGCGCGCCCCCTCAGACCGCCCCCACCGTGGAGGCTGGCCCGCTGGAGGTGCTGCGCTATTCACCCGAAGGGGAAATTTCCGTGGCCCCCTTCCTCAGCATCACCTTCAATCAGCCGATGGTGGCTCTCAGCACCCTGGAACAGCTCTCCGAAAAAGAGGTGCCCGTCCAGCTGGAGCCGCCCCTGCCCGGCATCTGGCGCTGGGTCGGCACCAAGACCCTGACTTTTGAATACGAATCAGATCAGATTGACCGCCTCCCCAAAGCCACCCAATACCGCGCCACCGTCCCCGCGGGGACGCGCTCGGCGCTGGGCGGGCAGTTGGCCCAGGCCGTCACCTGGACCTTTTCCACGCCCCCGCCCACGCTGGTCACCAGCTACCCCTCCGGCATCCCCCAACCCGCCGACCCGCTCTTCTTCCTCGCCTTTGACCAGCGCATTGACCCCCAGCAGGTGCTGGCCGTGCTCAAGGTGCAGGCCGGCGGCCGCAGCGTGGGGATTAAGCTGGCCGGTGAAGACGCGGTGCGCGCCAACCCTCAAACCGCGTCCCTCCTGAAAAACACCCCCGAAGGCCGCTGGCTGGCTTTTCAGGCCCAGGAGCCTCTGCCTCTCGACACCGCCGTTAACGTCACCATCCCCGCGGGCACGCCCTCGGCCGAAGGTCCCCTGCGCACCACCCAGGAGCAGTCCTTCCAATTCAGCACCTACGCGCCGTTAAAAATCAACGAACACGGCTGCAGCTCCTACGAAGAGGAATGCCGCCCGCTGTCGCCTTTCTTCGTGCGCTTCAACAACCCCCTCGACGCCAGCGCCTTTCAGGACGGCTTCCTCAGCATCTCCCCCGAACTTGCCGGGGTTTCGGCCAACATCTACGGCGACACCCTGCAAATTCAGGGCGACACGCACGGCCAAACCACCTACACCCTCACCCTCTCCGGCAAGATCCAGGATGTGTTTGGGCAAACCCTCGGCAAAGATGCCAGCCTGAAAATCAAGGTCGGTAAAGCCTCGCCCATGCTGGTCGGCTCGCAGCAAAATTTCATCACCCTCGACCCCGCCGCCAGCAAGCCGGTCTTCACCGTGTACACCATCAACATGCGCCAGCTGGACGTGCAGATCTACGCCGTGCGCCCCAAGGATTGGCCCACCTATCAGACCTACCAGCGTGATTACAGCCGCAATGAAGGCAAAGCCGCTCCTCCAGGCCAGCGTGTGTTCGATAAAACCATCAACGTCGAAGCTGCCGACGACGCGCTCACCCAGGTGGATATTGACCTGAAGCCGTATATGGACGGCAATTTCGGCCATTTCATCGTCATCGTCCAACCCCATAAAACCCTCTTCAGCCCCCGCAACTACTGGGAAACGGTGCAGTCCTGGGTGCAGATCACCCAGATCGGTCTGGACGCGGTGGTGGATCACTCCCAGATGGTCGCCTGGGCCACCGCGCTGAAAGACGGCTCCCCCCTGGCTGAGGTCAAGATCAGCGCCGGGTCTGGGGCAGCCGCAGCCACCACCGGCAGCGACGGAACGGCCACCTTCCCCATCCCCGACGGCGCCGCCTACCTGGTGGCCAGCCAGGGCAGCGATCAGGCCATTTTGACCCGCTCCGGCTATTACTGGGATGACAGCACCTGGGCCTCCCGGCCAGTGTCAGACGAGCTGCGCTGGTATGTGTTTGACGACCGTCAGATGTACCGCCCCGGCGAAGAAGTCCACATCAAAGGCTGGCTGCGCCGCATCGGCGGCAAACAGAACGGAGATGTCAGCCTGCCGGGTGATGCGGTCAGCGCCGTCACCTTCACCATCACCGAGCCGCAAGGCAACCAGATTGGCACGGGTCAGGCCAATGTCAACGGGCTGGGCGGCTTCGATTTCTCTTTCACCATCCCCCAGGCCGTCAATCTCGGCCAGGCTTACATCAACCTGCAGGCCCAGGGCGGCCTGGCCAACCTCAGCAATACCGCTTTCGGGCACACCTTCCAAATTCAAGAATTCCGCCGCCCCGAATTTGAAGTCACCGCCCGCAATGAAAGCCCGGCCCCCTACTTCGCCGGAGAGAGCGCCGTGGTGGCTGTGGAAGCCAAATACTACGCCGGAGGGGCTTTGCCCAACGCAGAGGTCGTCTGGCAGGTCAGCAGCGCCCCCGGCAGTTACAGCCCGCCCAACTGGCCCGATTTCACCTTCGGCAGTTGGACGCCCTGGTGGTATTACGACGAGGACGGCCCCTACGGCTACGACGGCCCCGATTTTGACCAGGCCCAAATCTTCACCGGCCAAACCGACGCCTCCGGCAGCCATTTCCTGAAGCTGGATTTTGGCTTTGATACGCAGCCCCGCCCGCGCACCTTCACCGCCCAGGCCACGGTCATGGATGTCAACCGCCAGGCCTGGACCAGTCAGACCTCCCTGCTGGTGCACCCGGCCAGCCTCTATGTCGGTTTGCGCACCCTCAGCTACTTTGTTAAGCGCGGCATCCCCCTGGATGTGGACCTCATCGTCACCGACCTGGACGGCAAACCGGTGGTGGACCGTCCTGTGGAGGTGCGCGCCGCCCGCCTGGAATGGAAGTTCAGCGGCGGCAGCTGGCGCCAGCAGGAAACGGATGTGCAGACCTGCCGGGTCGGCTCCGCCAGCGAAGCGGTGCGCTGCACCTTTGAGACCCCGCTGGGCGGCTCCTACCAGATCACCGCGCAGATCAGCGACGAGGCCGGCCGCCTGAACCAGACGCAGATCACCCGCTGGGTCAGCGGCGAAAAACGCCCGGCCGCCAACCGCGTGGAGCAGGAGAGCGTCAGCCTCATCCCCAACCAAAACACCTACCAGCCCGGCGACACCGCCGAAGTGCTGGTACAGTCGCCCTTCAGCCCCGCCCAGGGCCTGCTCACCGTCAGCCGCTCCGGCATCCTCTACACCGAATCCTTTGCCATCACCGACGGAACCGCTGTCCTGCGCATCCCCATCACCGATGAGCACATCCCCAACCTGAATTTGCAGGTGGATCTGACCGGTTCGGCCCCGCGCACGGATGAGCGCGGCGAACCCATTCCCGATATCCCCGCCCGCCCGGCCTACGCCCGCGGCGAATTAACCCTGGATATTCCCCCCATCCAGCGCACCCTGACCGTGGAAGCCCAGCCTGAACAGGCCGAAATCGAACCCGGCGCTCAGACCGCCGTGTCGGTCACCGTGCGCAGCGCCCAGGGGCAGCCGGTGAAGGGCGCGGAAGTGGCCGTGTTTGTGGTGGATGAGGCCGTTTTAGCCCTCAGCCAATACACCCTGCAGGACCCCCTCAGCCTGTTCTACAGCTACCGCTCCAGCGACACCGAAAGCTACTACACCCGCGCCAGCGTCCTGCTGATCGATCCCCACGCCCTGGTCATGGAAGCCCAGGCCGAACGGGAGATGAAATCTGCCGCAGGGGCCCCCATGCCCGCCGCGGCCCCCATGGCCACCATGGTGGCTGAAGCCGCCCCGCAGGATATGGCTTTCGATGGAGCAAACGCCGCCCAACCCGTGCGCATCCGCGTGGATTTCAACCCCCTGGCCGTCTTTGCCCCCACCGTGCAGACCGATGCCAACGGACAGGCGCGCGTGCCCTTCACCCTGCCCGATAACCTCACCCGCTACCGCATCATGGCCGTGGCGGTGGAGAGCGGGCGCAATTTTGGCACCGGCGAAGCTAACCTCACCGCCCGCCTGCCGCTGATGGTGCGTCCCTCGGCCCCGCGCTTCCTCAATTTCGGCGACCGCTTTGAGCTGCCCGTGGTGCTGCAGAACCAGACCGACAGCGATCTGAACGTGGAGGTGGCCCTGCGCGCCGCCAACCTGTCCCTCACCGGCAGCACAGGATACCGTCTGACCGTACCCGCCCGCGACCGGGTGGAGGTGCGCTTCCCCGCCGCCGCCGTGCAGGCGGGCACGGCCCGCTTCCAGGTGGTGGCCGCCGCCGGAACCTACAGCGACGCCGCCGAAGGCCAGTTCCCCGTTTACACCCCCGCCACCACCGAAGCCTTCGCCACCTACGGCGTGGTGGATCAGGGAGCCGTCTTCCAACCGCTGGAAACCCCGCGCGGCGTCTTCCCCCAGTTCGGCGGCCTGGAAATTAACACCTCTTCCACCGCCCTGCAGGCCCTTACCGACGCCGTCCTCTACCTTTCTTCCTATCCCTTCGAGTGCAGCGAACAGCTCGCCTCGCGCGTCCTCGGCATCGCCGCCCTGCGCGACGTGCTCACCGCCTTCAAAGCCGAAGGACTGCCTGCCCCAGCCGATTTGGAAGCAGCCGTGCAGCGCGATATTGACCGCCTGCAGGGCATGCAGAACGGAGACGGCGGCTTCCCCTACTGGCGTCATGGGCAGGAATCCATCCCCTTCAACACCATCCACGCCGCCCATGCCCTGCAGCGCGCCCAGGATAAGGGCTTCACCGTCCCGCCCGAAATGCAGGCCGCGGCCCTGATGTATTTGCAGCAGATCGAAAATTACTACCCGTACTGGTACGGCGAGCAGACCCGTCAGACCCTCTCGGCCTACGCCCTGTACGTGCGCGCGCTGATGGGCGACCGCGACACCCCCAAGGCCCTCAAGCTGCTCGACCAGTCCGCAGCCGAGAAAATGAACCTGGATACCCTGGGCTGGATCTGGGGAACCCTGGCGGGCGACCCCCAGGCAGCCAGCCAATTGGAGAAAATCCGCCGCGAGGTCAATAACCGCGTGGTCGAAACCGCCGGAGCGGCCAACTTCACCACCGCCTACGATGACCAGACCTACCTGCTGCTGGCCTCCGACCGGCGCACGGACGCCATCCTGCTGGACGCCCTCATCCGCGATACGCCCCAATCCGACCTGATCCCCAAGGTGGTCAATGGGCTGCTGAATCACCGCACCGCCGGGCGCTGGGGCAGCACCCAGGAAAATGTCTTTGTGCTGCTGGCTTTGGATCGCTACTTTAACACCTACGAAGCCCAGACCCCCGATTTCGTGGCGCGCATCTGGCTGGGCGACGGCTACGCCGGCAGCCACGAATACCGCGGGCGCACCACCGAGCGTCAGGAAACCACCATCCCCATGCAGTACCTGACGGACGCCGCCGCGGGCAGCGTGCAGAACCTGGTATTGAGCAAGGAAGGCGCCGGACGTCTGTATTACCGCCTGGGGCTGCGCTACGCCCCCACCGACCTCAACCTGCCCGCCGCGGATCAGGGCTTTGTGGTGCAGCGGGTGTATGAGGCCGTGGACGACCCCGCGGATGTGCGCCAGCAAACCGACGGCTCCTGGGTCATCCGCGCCGGCGCCAAAGTACGCGTGCGCATCACCCTGGTGGCCGATAACCGCCGCTACCACGTGGCCCTGGTGGATCCCCTGCCGGCGGGGCTGGAGATTTTGAACCCGGCCCTGGCCGTCACCGCCGACAGCGCCGTAGACCCCGTCAGCCAGGAATCCCAACGGCGCAGCTGGTGGTGGGGCCCCTGGTACGAGCACCAGAACCTGCGCGATGAGCGCGCCGAGGCCTTCACCAGTTTGCTGTGGGACGGCGTCTATACCTACAGCTACATCGCCCGCGCCACCACCCCCGGCCAGTTTGTGGTTCCGCCCGCCAAGGCCGAAGAAATGTACTCCCCTGAGGTCTTTGGGCGCAGCGCCAGCGACCGCGTCACCGTGCAGTAATTCCACCTCCCCCTTAAACACACAGGGGCTGCCCAACACAACGGGCAGCCCCTGATTTTTATTCCACAACCTGATAATCCCGGCGGTTTAGGTGCCTTCCTGCCAGGAATTCAGATAACGCACCTGCTCATCGGTCAGGGTGTCAATGGCCACACCCATCGCCAACAGCTTAATGCGAGCGATCTCGCGGTCAATTTCTTCCGGCACGGAATAGACTTTGCGCTCCAGCTTCTTGCCGTTCTTCACCATGTATTCCAGGCCCAGGGCCTGGTTGGCAAAGGACATATCCATCACGCTGGCCGGGTGGCCTTCGGCCGAAGCCAGGTTGATCAGGCGGCCTTCGCCCAAAATGTGAATACGGCGGCCGT
>DAIOUB010000133.1:0-1503 GCA_036751735.1 Levilinea sp.
GCACATTGTGGCCATTGACGGCGGCCTGGCGGATAACGCGCGGGTGGCGCGGTATGGGGCGCAGTATACGGCGCGGGTAGTGGAGCGTCCCAGCGACCCGCCGACGGAGGCCATGCGCGTGGTGGGAAAATTCTGTGAATCGGGGATGTGCTCATTCCGCACATTGTGCTGCCGCCGGTGCAGCGCGGGGAGCTTTTGGCCACGCCCGCGGCGGGGGCGTATCAGCTGAGCATGTCGTCCAATTACAATTTTGCGGCGCGGCCGGCGGTGGTGTGGTTGGAGGAGGGCCGGGTGGAGGTGATGCAGTGCTGCGAGCAGCCGGAGCAGCCCGGCTGGTGGGTGTACACGCCGTAAACATCCAGGCCGCCCGTGCGAACGGGCGGTTTTTTTGTGCAGGGGCGCGCGTAGGGGCGAGTGTAGGGGCGCGTGTAGGGGCGCGTCTCAGACGCGCCCGCGGCTCAGGCAATCCGGTGCGTTCGATGAGGCCGAACGGCACCCTACGGAGGCCATGTCTTCGTGAAGCGATCTGCACCTATTGGGGGGAGATCGCCACAGCCCTCGAAGTACGAGGGCACGCCCCCAAAAGGCGGGGGCTTCGCCCTCAAAAAACGAGGGTTCACAGTGACATCATGATGAGCGGGGTACCCTACGCAGATGGACGGCTTTGCAATTGCTTGACGGCGGGCAGGGCCTGGGCGACAAAGAAGGTGATCATCAGGCGCACGATGCTGCTGTAGAAATTCATCATGGAGCCTTGCCCTGGGCCGATGAAGAGGCCCAGCACGGCATCCAGCCCCAGCAGAACCACGGCGGCCAGGAGTGCCCACCACGACAGGCGGCGGGTGAGGTAGGCCAGGGCCAGCAGCAGGGCGCCGTAGCCGAGCTGGTACATGCCGATGCCCATGCTGACGAGCACTTGCCAGCGGAAGAGCAGGGCTAGCAGGCCGGTGAGGAAATTAAACCCGCCTACCAGGAGGATGAGGCTGAAGGCGTTTTTGAGGCGGGTTTCGGGGTGGGCGGCGGTGCCGGGCAGGTGCTGCCCGTTGCGCAGCACGGCCAGCTCGGCGGCCAGGCCGGTAAAGAGCTGCACGTGCAGGGTGGAGCCGTCGGGCAGAGGAAAATCTTGCCCGGCGGTCAGGGCTTTTTTATTTTCCACGCGGCCCACTTCCACGCCGTCCAGTTTGACGGTGAACTGGGTCCAGTTGGGGGCCCAGGAAATTTCCAGGCGCAGGGGGCCGTTGGGTTCCAGGGCATAGGTTTGAATGGGCATACGGCAGGGCGCTCCTTGGGCGGGTGGAATGGGTGCATCCAGTCTACCTGTTCTGGGCGAAATGTCAAGGGGGCTGGAATGCGGTTGAAACCAAGAGGGGGATGTGCTATGATGAAAGTGGAATTCTAAACGAGACAGGCTGCGGCGCTGCGGGTGTGCATTCTTCCGCCTGATTTGGCTCCATTTCCCTCCCACCGGTTCGGCGGGAGGTTTTTGTTTGCAGAGGAGGTGCA
>DAIOUB010000133.1:1603-8528 GCA_036751735.1 Levilinea sp.
GGAACGCGCAGCGTGCAGGAGCTGGCGCTGAGCGAATCGGCTGCGCTGCAGTTGGTGCAGTTCGCTATCCGCGACGCCTATCAGGTGGGCAACGTGGTCATTGTGGGGCGGGGCGGCCAGGCGCTGTTGGCGGATCAACCCGATGTGCTGCATGTGCGTGTCGTCGCACCGGAGGAAGAGCGCATTCAGCGGGTAAAAGAGGAACTGCGCCAGGCGCGGCAGGCGTATAAGGCGGATATTGAGGTACGGCGCGATGCGCAGGACCGCATTGCCATGCGGGATGCAGCCTCGGCGGAGTATCTGAGCCGGTTTTATAATATCCGCTGGGACGATCCGCAGCATTACCATATGGTGCTGAACACCGGCAAACTAGACGTGGAAGAAGCGGCGGATTTGATCCTGCTGGCGGTGGAACACCTGCCGGAACGGGCCGTCGCTTGAGCGGCATGAAAAGACGGCCAGCCCTGATGGAGGAAACCCCATCAGGGCTGGGTTCTATAGGGTTAACTCACCGCCCAATCGGGAATGCGCAGGCTCTGACAGCCAAACAAGCGGGCGTGCAGGGCGTCTTGATCGGGGGCGGTGAGGATTTGGATGCTCTGCTGAGCGAGGGCAGCCAGGACCTCGGCGCTGAGGCTCAGCGAAGCGCGAAAGACCGCAAAGAGACTGTCGGCGCAGTCGTCGGCGGCCACGCGGTTAATGGAGAAGGTGCCGCAGTCCTGGCAGCGGTGGACGATCATCAGCTCCCCGTGGCGGTCGGGCCCGTATTTTTTGGGCGAGCGCTTGAGGGTGAGGGCGACGGGGCGCATGGGCGCTTTGCAGGCGGCCAGGCGGTCTCCAGCGCGGTAGAGATCCAGGTGGCGCGAGTAGAGGCACACCGGGCAGTGGTTGCGGTTCTGCACGCCGGAGAAGGCGGCCTGGGCGGTGACAAACTGGCGGCAGTGGCAGCAGGTGAAATCGCCAAAGGTGGGGTGGGTGTAGTGTTTCATGCGGCCTCGGCTTTCAAGCGCAGGTAAGACTGGTAGCGGCGGGGGTGGACGGCGCCCTGCATGACGGCCTGGCGCACCGCGCAGCCGGGTTCTTCGTCGTGCTGGCAGCTGAGGCCAAAGCGGCAGCGGCCCACGTGGGGGCGCATTTCGGGGAAGCAGGCAGCCATATCTTCGGGCGTGATGTCCCACAGGCCAAATTCGCGCATGCCGGGGGTATCCATGACCGCGCCGCCGCCCGGGAGGGGGTAAAGGCGGGCCGCGGTGGTGGTGTGGCGGCCTTTGCCGGTGACGGCGTTAACCGCGCGGGTGGATTGATCCGCGCCGGGGAGGAGGGCGTTCAGCAGGGTGGTTTTGCCCACACCAGATTTGCCCACCAGCAAGGCGGTGCCGTGGGTCAGATGGCTGCGCAGCTCAACCAGACCGCTGCCGGTTTGGGCAGAAACGAAGTAGACCGGGTAGCCCAGGCTGCGGTAGAGCGCCAGGGTTTCTTGCAGTTCCTGCTCGGCGGGGGAGCCGCTGGGGGTCAGGTCGCATTTGGTGATGCAGATGCGAGCGGGCAGACCCTGGGCTTCGGCGGCCGCCAGAAAGCGGTCCAGCAGATTCCACTTGGGGGTGGGGCTGGCAGCGGCAAAGACGGGCATGACCCAATCCACGTTGGCGGCGATGACCTGCTGGGGGGCGTGGGCGCCGGGGCGCGAGGCGGCCGCCGGGCGCGAATATTCGGAGCGGCGGGGCAGCACCGTCACCAGGCGCGGCAGGTCGGGGGTGGGGGCGGGTTCACAGCGCACCACGTCACCCGCGGCGACGTGCGCGGCCAGATGAGGAGGCAGGGCGCACATCAGGGTGTGTTCACCGGCCAGAACCTGGATTTGATGGATGTATTTTTGGAGTACGAGCCCGGTAAAATGGGCGGAATCAACGATGGTAGCAGGTTGAGGTTTCATGGCGTATGCTCAGGTTAAACAAAACTGCCAGCCGCGAGAGCTTTCCCGTGACTGGCAGAGGGTTCTTATTGATGGGGTTCAGGGAGGCAAGAAAGCCTCCGCTTCAATCAAAAGGCCACGGGCATTGATCGCTCCCGAGGCCAGGCAGGCAACGTAAAGGGAAAGACAGCCCTTTCCGTTTCAGGCGCAATCAACGTGTGAGATTGTGAACCACCCGAGCAACTTTCGCCAAAAAACCCGACCTTTCTACAAGAATATTTGCTTCAAATTTTGAATAGTTTTCTACAACGCTGTGATTGTATCCGCAGGGTGAAAATTTGCCACTGGCCATCTGGGCAGGATTTCAGCTCCCCGAATGGGTGGAATCGCGCAAAAAAACACGCCCTCCGAGGTGCGGAAGGGCGTGAGGGTTTGCCTTTGGGCTGGCGCGGCTAGCGGGGGCGGCGCTTGCGGGAGCGGCGGCCTGAACCCACGGCAGAGGACGGCGACTGCGGCGGGCGGCTGGGGGGTTCGTCGGGGGCGATGAGCGGCTCGTGGAAGGTCTGCTGGTAAAAATCGTCCAGGAGCATGGCCAGCAGGTGATTATCCTCGCCGGATTGAGCCAGGGTGGGCACCAGGGGCACGAAGCGGGCCATACGCTCGGTTTGCAGCCGGTCGCGGGTGCGCAGGCGGGCTTCCAGCAGGGCAATGATGCGCTCGGAGACCACGTGCTGAACATCCTCATCGGAGGGCAGGGGGCGTTCGTTGAGGGGGAAGTTGAACTGCTTGGCGATGCGCAGTAGGGCGGCGCGTTCCACTGCCGTCACCAGGGTGATGGCCGTGCCGGAGGCCCCGGCGCGCCCGGTGCGGCCGGAGCGGTGGATATAGGCTTCGGGGTCTTCGGGCGGCTCGTATTGGATGACGTGGGAAAGCTCCGGCAGGTCAATGCCGCGAGCGGCCACATCCGTGGCCACCAGAAAGCGCAGCGTGCCGCGGCGTACGCGGTCGAGCACTTTTTCGCGCGAGGACTGGGCCAGGTCGGAGGTCAGATCATCGGCGTCGTAGCCAAAGCGCTGCAGCACGGTGGTGACGTAATTGACGCGCACCTTGGTATTGCAGAAGATGAGGGCCGACAGGGGGTTTTCCACCTCGATGATGCGGATCAGGGAGCGGTCTTTATCCATGCCGGGGACGGAATAATAGACGTGCTCGATCTCGGAGACGTGGATTTGATCGGAGGAGAGGTTGAGGAAGCCGGGGCTGCGCATGAACTGGTGGGTCAGGCGCAGCACGGGGGCGGGGAAGGTGGCGGAGAACATGTAGGTGCTGATGGCATGTTCGGGAAGATAATGCTGCACGCGGCGCATGTCGGGGTAAAAGCCCATCGAGAGCATGCGGTCGGCTTCATCAAAGATGAGGAACTGCAAGTGCTGCAAGGTGAGAGAACGGCGCAGCAGGTGGTCGAGGACGCGCCCGGGGGTGCCGACGACGATATGTGCGCCAGCCTGGAATGCGGCCAACTGCTCGCGGTAGCCCACGCCGCCGTACACGGCCACCGTGCGCACGCCGGTGCCTGTGGCGAGGATTTCGGCCTCGGTGGCCACCTGATGGGCCAGCTCACGGGTGGGGACGAGGATGAGAGCCTGGGTGGTGGGCTGGAGGGGGTTGACCATCTCCAGAATGGGCAGCAGGTAGGCGCCCGTTTTGCCGGAGCCGGTGCGCGATTGGATCATCATGTCGCGCTGGGCGAAGAGGTAGGGGATGGCGCGGGCCTGCACGGGCATGAGCGCGTTCCAGCCGGCGCGGGTGATGCCGGGGCGCAGGCGTTCGGGCAGATCGTTCAGGGTGGCTTCGGGCAGGTCGGGCAGGGCTTCTTGGGGGTTTAAATTGGGGGTAGACACACGTTCCTCATTCATGGGGGCCGTCGGACGGCCGCTGTTGATTAATGATTTCAATGGCCGCTTTTCCGGTCATGTGTTCGATTTGCACTTCGGCCGCGCACACCCGTTTCCAATCGCGCTCGATCTCTGCATCCCCTTCGGCGGCGAAGCCAGGGGAGTACTTTTCGACCAGGCACTGCAGGGCGTATTTTTTCTCGCTGTCTTCGGTGAGCAGACGGGCCTTGCCAAAGACGACGGCGCTGCGGTAGTGGGTAGTGAAGGCGTGGGGGACGACAGTATCGGCCTGGATGACGCAAAACGAGACCTTGCTGTTCTTGCGGATGCCGTCCAGCTTGTGGCCCTCGGTGGCGAAGTGAAAATACAATTTGCCGTCTTTGTAGGCGTAGCTCAGGGGGACGGCATAGGGATAATCCTCATCCCCCATGACGGCCAGAACGCCGGAGGTGCAGCTTAGCAAGATCTCAATGGTTTCTGCTTCGGAGAGCAGCTGTTTTTTTCGGCGCATGTCTCGGAACATGGACGGCCTCACCTTTCTCATCGGATGAACCGATTGTAGCACTTTTACGCGCGCTTGGGAGCAATTAGCACAACAGGGGGGCGTTATGACAACAGACTGCCGCCAAAGGCAACCCGGCCGGTGCCCTCCGGTAAGTAGAGAATGTGAACATTCTCCTGCGGACGGTCACAGACCTGGGCGACGGCGGCGGCCAACTGCGCTGCCTCGGCCTGTAAAGCTGGCAGAGCGGGCAGGGCTGCTTTCAGCACCGAGACAAACACCGGATAGAGGCCGCCCGCGGGACTGAGGTTTTCAGCATAGTTTTGGCTGGCGATAAAGGTCACTTTGACCCAGGTGCCGCCGGGTTCGGAATGAAAGATTTCGCCCGTACGGTCGGCCAGGGCTGCGGCGAGGTTTGGGGGGAAGTCCTCGTTGGGGCGGGTGACAATTTCAACATTCAGGATAGGCATCGGGACACCTTTTTGGGGGTGAGGGGGAGACGGAGCAGGGGAGGGGGAAAGGGGTGAGCGGGCGCGTGCATGGGATCATGCACGCACACCTGCGGCCTCAACCTTCAGTCAGCACCCCGTTGACCAGACGAAAGGCTTTGATCACCGGCGCCGTGGGGGAGGATGACATGGGTTCACCGGGGCTTCGGTCGAGGTAAGTGACAATGCATTGGGACGGGTTCTTGGGATTTGCACTGAGGCTTTGGGGCGCGATCCTATCGCCCAGGAAGACGGCATTCGTGCCGTAAAAGCCGTCTGGGGTTTGCAGGGCTGCCGTCACAAAATAGAATGTGCCGCTGCCCCCATTTTCCTGCTGCAAGAGGAACACCGTATCGGTCAACCCATCCGAATTCAGGTCCAGCTCCAGCGCGTACCCGAAATAGCGCGTTACCTGTTTGGAGGCTGACCCCGGGGCTGCCTCCTTTTCGGCCGTGCCGTTCACCAGCGTGACGGTCTGCCCATCGATCTGGTAAGTCCCATTTTTCAGCGCTTCCTCAGGGATGCCGCTCTGCTTGGGTGTGGCCGTGAGTGTTTCGGTGGGCTGCTGGGCAGGCGCAGCGGCAGGCTGGCTGGCCGCCGGGCCTAGCGGTGCGCAGGCTGCTAAGATGAGAAGTACCAGGATAACAACCGCTTTTTTTATATCTATTTTGACCTCCATCCGGTGTGCATTTGGCCCGGCAGTTATTCAAGCTTATTGTTTAATGATCCACAGAATCCGATCGTAGGATGTGGCGTAATGCAAAAAGGTGATCACGCCAAAAATCCACGCCAAAGTGATCATTTTGGCATCATAGAGCGCCCAGGTGGCAAAAGCAAACAACGCCAACTCGAATGCGAGGCGCAGGATTCCGGGGATGGCCACCGGTGGGGTGCCGGGGTCATTGGGAACGCGAAACGTGGCCCACAACACGGCGGCGATCAACGGAATGCCCAGCGCCAGCAGGAACCGGACCCAGCCTTCTCCCTTCTGCCAGCCCCACACCCCCAAAGAAACCAGGGCGGCGATTTCGAGCAAGAAGCGTAAGCCCAGATTGATGGGATGAGAACTCATGACAGTCCCTCCACGTGCGTTTTGAGCACCTGCAAAGAATTCTGCAGGGATTTTTCCAGGAACTTCGGGTCAAATCGCTTCAAGATCCAGGGGAACCAACCCGACAGCGATTCTTCTGTCTTGACATAGGTGCCGCCTTCGCGCGTCTCAAAGGTCCAGATGTGGACGGCGTGCATGCCGATGGAATTGCCGGTCCAGCCAATTCGCTGCATGGGTTCCACAGCTTGCAGGGTAGAGGTGATGTTCAGGCCTTTCGCTTTCCAATGAAACTGAGTGCCGGCGGCCAGGGCGCCGTCCACTTGGGCGGATGTCACGTCTGGCTGCCATTGCGGCCACTGGTCAATCTGGGTGATTTCGACCCACACTTTTTCGATCGGGGCGGAGATGAGAATTTCTTTCTCGGCCTGCAGGACTGCGCTGCTGTCAATTTTCATGGGGTCTCCTTTGGTAGGGCTCATTGCGATTGTGGCAGCTGATGCTCGCTCAGATGTCCGGTGAATTCCATGTTGAGCTGGCGCAGCACCTTCTCATTTTCGAAAGCGGTTTCGGGCAGCTGTTCCACAAAGTCCACCAGGATGGCGCGCATGGCTTCAAAGGAGGCGGCGATCTCATCCTCACTTTTGGCGGCCGCCTGGGCGACGGCATCGGCGTTGAAGGCGTCCACATCATATTGGGGAGGCTGGAAGGTGGGGTCGCTGAGATAGCGCTGGATGGATTGGTGGCCGACCTGCCACCAGGCCACGATGTGGGCCAACAGGTCGCCAAAGCGGGCATATCCCTGTGCGGCCAGGAAGGCGGCCTGCACCTCAGGGGACATGCGGTGAAACTGGGGGATGTATTCCGCCCAATCCTGGCGGAGAATTTGTAGAACTTTTTGTTGAGCTGGATCAGTCATCAGGAGATCCTTTTCGCTTGATTATATCCCCCGGTTTTGAAGAGTCAAATATCTCCCGGCCGTTTTGACAGGATGCCCACAAGGGCTTAACGGCGGTGGAGATCTCTGTCCCAATTGGCCGGGTTGGCCTGGATGTACTGGCTGATTTGCTGGTATTCCTG
>DAIOUB010000134.1:0-8346 GCA_036751735.1 Levilinea sp.
CCGGCCGCCCGCTTGACATCCCCGCCGGGTTAGGTATAATTTTCCTCATCAACTGTAAGACTTGCCCGGGACTGTGCGGCGAGGCCCTTTCAGAGAGCTGGCGGACGGTGTGAGCCAGCAGGCCCCCCTCCCTGCGTTCCCCCCCGGCGCCCCCCCTACGCGGGAGGCTGGTCTTCCTTGCAGGGGCCGGCATTTTTGACCGGCCGTAAAAGGAACGGCGGCTCCGTTATCGCCAAATGAGGCTGCAACCGGCTTTGGCTCCGGCTTGCGGCAAAAGCAGGTGGCACCACGAGCTGGCCCCCCTCGTCCTGCAAACGGATAGGGGGGTTGTTGTTTCAGCCATCGAAAGGAGTTGTGCCATGTTAGACCTTGCCCTGATCCGTGAACAGCCGGATCTCCTGCGCCAGGCGCTGAAAGACCGCCAGATGGACCCCTCTGTTGTGGATGAGATCCAGATGCTGGACGAAAAACGCCGCGCCTTGCTGAACGAAGTGGAACAGCTGAAGGCCCAGCGCAACAACGTCTCCCGCGAAATCTCGCGCATGAAAGACCCCGCCGAGCGCCAGGCCAAGATTGACGAAATGCGCGTGGTGGGCGACCGCATCACCGCCCTGGATGAGCAGGTGCGTCTGGTGGATAACGACCTGCGCAACCTGGTGGCCAGCATCCCCAATTACCCTGACCCGGCCACCCCCTACGGCACCGGCGAGCACGAAAACGTGGTGATGCGCCAGGAAGGTGAAATTCCCGCCTTTGATTTTCAGCCCCAGCCGCATTGGGATCTGGGCCCGCGCCTGGGCATCCTCAACTTTGACCAAGGTGTCAAAATCACCGGCTCGCGCTTCTATGTCCTTTCGGGGGCGGGAGCGCGGCTGCAGCGCGCCCTCATCGCCTGGATGCTCGACCTGCACGCCCGCCAGGGCTACACCGAAAAATATACCCCCTTCATGGTGCGCGGCGAAACCCTGTTTGCCTCGGGCCAGCTGCCCAAATTTGTGGATAACCTCTACAAAGACCATGAAGAGGATCTGTGGATGGTGCCCACCGCTGAAGTGGCCCTCAACGGGCTGCACATGGGCGACATTTTAGAAGAAGCCGCCCTGCCGCTGCGCTACACCGCCTACACCCCCTGCTTCCGCCGCGAAAAAATGAGCGCCGGGCGCGATGTGCGCGGAATCAAGCGCGGCCACCAGTTTGACAAGGTGGAGATGTTCATCTTCTGCAAGCCGGAAGATTCCTACCGCGAGCTGGAAAAAATGCTGGCCGACGCCGAAGCCACCTGCCGCGGGCTGGGCCTCACCTACCGCGTGGTGCAGCTGTGCACCGGCGATCTGGGCTTTGGCGCGCGCATCACCTACGATCTGGAAGTGTGGGCCCCCGGCTGCGGTGAATGGCTGGAGGTCTCCTCGGTGTCACTGGTGGGTGACTTTCAACCGCGCCGCGCCAACATCAAATTCCGCCCCAGCGAAGGCGGCAAAACCCAACTGGTGCACACCCTCAACGGCTCCGGTTTGGGCATGCCCCGCACGCTGATCGCCGTTCTTGAAAATTACCAACAGGCCGACGGCTCCATCCGCGTTCCAGACGTTTTGAAGCCCTGGATGGGCGGCCTGGATGTGATCCTTCCGGACTAAAACCCTATGGCTCCGCTGACCCAAACCGCCCTCACCGTTGTCACCCTGGCCGTCATGCTGCTGGGTCTGGCCGGGTTAATCCTGGTCATCTTCCCCGGCCTGAACATCATCTGGCTGGCCGCCCTGGTCTACGGCCTGATCACCGGTTTTGATTGGGTCAGCGGAGTCTTATTTGCCTTTATCACCCTCATCATGCTGGTGGGCAACCTGGCCGATAACGTGCTGATGAGCACCGAGGCGCGCCAGACCGGCGCCAGCTGGCTGTCCATCGGCGTGGCCCTGGTGGCAGGGCTGTTGGGCAGCTTGTTTTTCCCGCCCTTCGGCGGGCTGATCGCCGCGCTGGTGGGGCTGTTCATCATTGAATACATCCGCATCCGCAGCTGGCGCCAGGCCGCCAACTCGATGCGCGGCATGGCTTTGGGCTGCGGTTGGGTGGTGGGCGTGCGCATTTTCTTCGGCCTGGTGATGATCTTCATCTGGGGCCTGTGGGCCTTTGCCCTGTAAGCGCTGAGGCGGCCGTGCCCATGCTGACCCCCCGCTGCACCCCGGGCGCACAAGTCACCGCCCTGGCCGAGGGCTGGCGGCTCGAAATCCCCCCGGCTGCGGCCGGACGCTACCAACTGGCCCAGGTGGACGACTACACCTCTCTGGCACGGCGCGCCTTTCCACACCGCCTGCCGCTGCGCCTGGAGCTGCACGCCCAGGTTTCGGCCCCCAACCTGCCGGGCACCTGGGGCTTTGGCCTGTGGAATGACCCGTTCAGCCTGCGGCTGGGGCTGCGCGGCGCGCAGCAGCGGCTGCCGGTTTTGCCCAACTGCGCCTGGTTTTTCCACGCTTCCCCCCACAATTATCTCTCCCTGCGCGATGATCTGCCCCCCCACGGCTGGCTGGCGGGGGTGTTTTCGGCGCCGCCGCTGCCGGGTTTGGCCACGGCCCTGGGCCTGCCAGGGCTGCTTTGGCCGCCCCTGGCGCGTCTGCTGCGCCGCGCCCTGCGCGCGGTCATTCACGAAGACGCCGCCCGCCTGCCGGTGGACCCTACCCAGGAACACGCCTACGCTTTGGAAGCGGACGCGCAGCACGGCACGCGCTTTTTTGTGGATGGAGACCTGGTCTTTCAAACCCACCTGGCCCCCCGCGGCCGCCTGGGGCTGGTGCTGTGGGTGGATAACCAGTTCGCGGCTTTTGCGCCGGACGGGCGGCTGCGCTTTGGAGTGCTGCCTTCGCCCCAGGCGGCCTGGTTGTCGCTGCGCCGGGTACACCTCCGCGCCGGGTGAAGCCCGCCTGAGTGGTATAATCAACCCGTTCTGCCCCCTCCCGCGCACAACCTCGGGAATCCCATTTTATTGAGAAGATAGCATGTTTCAAGATCGCGAATACTTTAACAGTTTGCGCAAAATCGCCGTGCCCATCATCATCCAACAGTTCGTCTGGTCTGCCCTCAACCTGTTGGATGTGGTCATGATCGGTCAACTGGGCGACGCCTCGGTGGCGGGCGTGGGGTTGGCCAATCAGGTTTTCTTCCTCTTAACCTTCCTGCTCTTTGGAACCAGCTCCGGCGCGGCCGTCTTCACCGCCCAATACTGGGGCAAAGGCGATGTCACCTCCATCCGCAAAGTCCTCGGCCTGAGCCTGGGGGTCAGCTTTGTGGGCAGCCTGCTCTTCACCCTGGTGGCCGTGGCCATCCCCAACACCGTGCTGAGCATCTACTCGCGCGACCCCGAAGTCATCGCCATCGGCGGGCGCTATCTGCGCATCGTGGCCATCAGCTACATCCCCACCGCCGTCACCTTTGCCTACGGCTCCGTGCTGCGCAGCATCGGCAACACCCGCCTGCCCATGATCACCACCGTCATCGCCCTGGTGATCAAAACCGCCATCAGCTACGTGCTCATCTTTGGCTATTTCGGCGCCCCGAAGATGGGGGTCGAGGGCGCGGCCATCGGCACGGCCGTGGCCCGCGTGCTGCAAATCTTTATCCTCATCATCCCCATCTACACGCAAAAACTGCCCATCGCCGCCAAACTGAAAGAGATGGGCGGCTTCAGCCCCGAATTTGTCAAAGCCTATATCAAGGTCGGCCTGCCGGTGATGGTGCAGGAGGTGCTGTGGTCGCTGGGCATGAGCACCTATAACCTGGTCTACGCCCGCATCGGAACCCAATCCATCGCCGCCGTCAACATCGCCGGGACCATTGAGAACCTGGCCTTCGTCATCTTCATCGGCATATCCGACGCCTGCGCCGTGATCATCGGCAACCAGATTGGGGCCAACAACGAAGCCAACGCCAAACGCTACGCCCGCTACAGCCTGACCCTGGTCACCCTGGGCGGCTTCCTCGTCGGCGTGCTCATCTGGCTGTCCTCCGGCCTGATCCTGGAGCTGTACGAGATCTCCCCCGAAGCCCACGATTTCGCCATCCAGGTGCTCACCGTGATGGCCTTCACCCTGTGGGTCAAGGTTTCCAATATGACCATCATCGTCGGCATCCTGCGCAGCGGCGGCGACACCCGCTACGCCCTGATCTTAGAAATGCTCACCATCTGGCTGGTGGGCGTGCCGCTGGCCCTGCTCGGCGCCTTTGTCTTCCACCTGCCGGTGTATTGGGTGGTCTTGATGGTGGCGGCTGAGGAATTGTGCAAATACATCATCGGTCTGCGGCGTTTTGCCACCGGCCGCTGGGTGAACAACCTGGTGCAGCACGCCGCCTGAGACGCTTCTCACCCCCAAGGAGACAGCCCATGCGCATCCCGCCTTTTAAACTGGAACGCTTTTTTGCCCTGTACGAGTTCAAGGTGGAAATTCTGCTCAGCTCTTCGGACTGCGAAAGCCTGTCCATGTCGGAGCTGATCGGCATGGCTGCGCCCGAAACGCGCCAGATGTGGGATACGCTGCGCCTGGGCTACACCGAATCGCCCGGCCACCCGGGGCTGCGCGCCGAAATCGCCCGCCAATATGCCGGCATCCCCGCCGATAACCTGGTGGTGATGGCCCCCGAAGAAGCCATTTTTATCGCCATGCACACCCTGCTGGAGCCTGGCGATGCTGTGGTGGCGGTTGCGCCGGCCTACCAGTCTTTGCAGGAGGTGGCCCGCGCCCTGGGCTGCCCGGTGACGCTGTGGCCGCTCACGCCCACCGCCTCCGGCTGGCAGTTAGACCTGGATGCCCTGGAACGCAGCCTGAGCCCGCGCACGCGCCTGCTGGTGCTGAATTTCCCCCACAACCCCACCGGCTTTTTGCCCACCCGCGCAGAATTTGAAGCCGTTCTGGCGCTGGCCGGCCGATACGGAATCACCGTGTTTTGTGATGAGATGTACCGCCTGTTGGAACATGACCCCGCCGCACGGCTTCCGGCGGTGTGCGAGGTGTATGAGAAAGGCGTCTCGCTGGCGGGCCTGTCCAAATCCTTCGCCCTGCCCGGCCTGCGCATCGGCTGGCTGGCCGCCCAAGACCCCGCCCTGGCCCAGCGCTGGCTGGCGTTTAAGGACTACACCACCATTTGCAGCTCGGCCCCCAGCGAAATCTTAGCCATCACCGCCCTGCAGAACAGCGGCCCCATCCTCAGCCGCAACCGCGGCATCGTGCTGCACAACACCGCCCTGGCCGAGGACTTTTGCCGCGCGTACCCCCAGCTTTTCGAATGGATCCCGCCCCAGGCTGGTTCCATTGCCTTCCCGCGCTGGTGCGGGGCCGAAGCGGTGGAAGATTTTTGCCGGACCGTGCTGGAAGAACAGGGGGTCATGATCGTGCCGGGCAGCCTGTTTGATTACCCTGGGAATCATTTTCGGGTGGGGTTGGGCCGCCAAAATTTCGCCGAGGGGCTGGCGTGCCTGCGGCAGCAGTTGACGACCCGCCCGGCCTAGGCGCCTCCCCAAAGGCCGTGGTTTGCTGCACCCCGCTGGCCGTGCCCACACAGCGAGGTGAGGCCGATGGTTGGGGAGAAAGTTCGAAATATCGATTATGCATGTGGAATACGATCGAGATCCCGCCAGCTTAATAACATGCCTGCGCTGGTTTGCATCGTTTGATCACCCCCATAGACAACATATCCTCGATATTCACTTAAAGCCGCCAATGATTCCCAATAATGAAGATGGTCAAAATAACTGGTTGACATCGTTTTCCCCGATTTAATCTCAACCGCCGTGACCCTTTCGCCGTTCACCATCAAGCAATCAATTTCTTTGCCGTGATTATCTTGCCAATAATACGGCAGGCTGTTCTCGCCGCGGTTGAAACTGCGCTTGATGAATTCATTAAGAATCAAGTTTTCAAACAGTGAACCTTTAAGATAGTGAAAGTTGATGTGTTCCGATTCTCGGATCCCAAGCAGTGCGCAAGCGACCCCGGTATCATAAAAATACAGCTTGGGTGATTTCACCAGTCTTTTATTGAAATTCCGATGATAGGGCTGCAAGCGATACAGAATGTAAGAACTTTCCAGAATCGAGATCCATGACTTGGCTGTATTTGGACTGACGCCGGCGTCAGCCGCTAAACTAGCATAGTTCAGCGGCTGCCCAATGCGTCCTGCACACAGCTGCGTGAATTGAATAAAGGCGTTCGAGTCGCCGACATTTTTGATCAAACGAACATCTCGATCCACATAGGTTTGGATGTAAGATGGATAGAACTCTGTAGGGGAAATATCGCGGTCGTAAATCCGCGGATATTGGCCTTTAAAAATCATGCTCTCATATGGATCATTCAGGGGTTCCAGCTCTTCAAATGAGAACGGAAGTAAATGCAAAACGGCGGTACGGCCTGCCAGGGTCTGGCTTATTTTTTCCATTAACAAAAAATTGGACGATCCCGTCAGAATAAATTGAATCTGGCGGTTTTCATCTACGATTCGCTGTAGGTAAGAAAACAGTTCCGGTGTATTTTGAATTTCATCCATAATAGCCCCAGAAGGGTAATTGGATAGAAATCCGCGCGGGTCCGACAGCGCAATTTGGCGGATATCAGGCTCCTCCAGAGAAACGTAGGGCAAGTTCGGAAAAACGGCACGGACCAGCGTGGTCTTTCCAGACTGGCGTGGGCCGGTGAGCGTGATGACCTGGAACTTCTGCGCCAGGGAAGTTATTTTGGACGCCATTTTCCTTTCAATCATTGAACAAGCTCCGATAAGCAATGGATCAGGCGGCGTGATAAACGACATGATGATTATATCATTTCTGTACAATTATGCAATTGAAATGCATATTTGTACAACATTCTAATGATCCAGCAAAGGATGGCATTAGGTCTATTCACACCTCGCCCCGTAGTGATACAGCCCCACCTGCTCCATCTGGCTGAGCTGCCCGGTGTACTGGTACACCGTGGGCATCTCCCCGCCGCGGGAACGCACCTCCCCAAAGGCACTGTAACGCTGCACCCCGCTGGCCGCGCCGCCTAACTGCGCGCTGCAATCTCCCATCGGACTCATGCCGCCCATGCTGTATTGTACATCATCACCCCTGTACGGGCTCGCCGTAGGGTGCCGTCCCCGACGCACCCGCTGTGTCTGGGAATGCGGTGCGACCCTAAGCATGCCTTGTGGATGGTACAGAACGAGACAGGCTCGCCTTTTACCTGGATACGAAGTGAATGCATGAAGTATTTATGTCGCTAAAAATTGCTCCAGGTCAATTAATGCAAATTCCCATTCCGAAATTGGTAATCCTGACTCTGTTAAGGTTTCTCTATCTTTTATACTAGCAAATGGATCTATCGGATTGAAGGAGATTCTTTCGTCATCCAAAAACAGAACCTGGTTCTGGATAAATACTCTATTGCCTTCTCGATAAATTGGCCACCAGAAAATAAAATTGGCAATATTGGGGTCATCCATAGATGTAATCAAACATGACTTTTCCTCTCCATGGACAATTCTTTCTATTGCTTGCTTCCAGTGCTTTTGGTAGTCTTCGGCATTCCAAAAAGAAGTTACTGCCTCAAATTTTTCTAAATGATCCCCAAGCATAATTTCGCCTAATCGGGTATAAGGCTCAATAGAATCTGGCTGCGCAGTATTTTCTGGTATAAACCGTATCATGAACGTCATATCAATTGCCTTTCAAGGTTTTTACTTACCTATTCGGTTTAGCTCCCCATCGTAAGTGCCGATTCTAATACCTTTCCGATCAAACATTTTCCATACACCACCATTGTGTGCATCAACATCCGGGGTTATGTAAGTTCTTGTCTTTGGGTTAAAGAAAACGGGTTGTCCATGCGAGTTAAATGGCGATTTTCGCGCCGAGATTCGCTGAGTATATCCGAAGTTTTGTGCGCTTTCAAATGCTAAATGCCCCCTTAAAGGAGTAGTTGATGAACCAGCTCCTTCACCTTGAAGGTTATCATCTCCGCCTCCTAAAATAATGCTTGCCACAACAACCGGGGCGGCATATCGATCCCAGAATTCGCTCAACGACATTTTCCGTAGATCTAGCCGTCGCGCTTCTGCTCTGAACTTATGAGTAGTAAGCAAAGCATCCATTGTTAGTGGATCGCATCCTGTTGCATAGATTTCGGTATCTTGCGATGGATTGTAGTCAGGGTGCTCATACATATATGCAACCAGCATTTGATCCTGCACAAGATCATCGTGAACATTCTCAAGGATATATATCGGCGTATATTCATCCCACCAGGCGCCGTCATCTCCCCCATCATCCACCATATGCCCCGTCGGGTCTGTGTACTTCAGCGGGTTCCCGCGTCCATACGC